>CANQUH010000155.1 GCA_947626965.1 uncultured Lachnospiraceae bacterium | reverse complement strand
CCGGCCCGGGAGATTACACGGAGATCAGCGGAGTCTGCGGTCAGGAGCTTCTGATGCTTTCGGATTCGGAAGTACAGCGCTATGATATCGCGACAGGCGAGCCGCTGCCGTACGACGAAAGTCTGAACGCACAGCTGTTTGAAGACGGGATGAACTATGCGATCACAACGACCAGTTCTGACCCGATTGTGTTTGGCTATACGGACGACGGAAGGATGTATTACACTTCGCCGAAAGGAATTTTCGCCCATGTGCAGGGCGGAACGGTCGTGGAGCAGATCGTGGACGGCGGGATGTGTTCCCTGTCGAGTCCGAGCGTCGGTTTTCTTGGCATGGCGGTATCGGGGGAAGAGATTTATGTGGCCTGCCTGGAGGGAATGGAGCCCAGGCTGCTGAAATATACGTATTCCGCGGACACGCCAACGGTGCCGGATAAAGAGGTGCGGGTGTATTCGCTTGAGGAGAACGCGGAGGTCCGCCAGGCCATCGTCATGTATCAGAATGCTCATCCGGACACGAGAGTAAACTATGAGATCGGGCTTTCCGGCGAGGGCGGAATGACGGCCTCGGACGCGCTGCGCACGCTGAACACGGATATCATGGCGGGAAACGGGCCGGATGTCCTGGTGCTTGACGGGATGCCGGTCGATTCCTACATCGAGAAAGGCGTTCTCGCGGATATCAGCGAAATCCGCGCGGCGGCGCAGGGAGATGCCGGCTTTTTTGAATCGATGATTTCAGCCTGGGAGAAGGACGGTGTCGTGTACGCGATGCCCATCCGTTTCAAAATGCCGCTGATTGCGGGAGATCCGGAACTGGTCGGGCAGGCAGGAGATCTGACGCAGCTGGCGGATCTGATCGTATCGGTCACGGACAGTACGGGGAGCAGTGTAGTATCGGCTGTTCCATCTCTTCTTTCCGACACGTTTCTGTACTATGTCTGCGCCGGCGCCTGGAGAAACGAGGACGGCACGATCAATCAGGAAAAACTGCTGGATTATATGGTACAGGTGAAGAAGATCCGCGACAGCCAGGCGCCGTTTATCGACAGCCAGATTCTTGAGGCATACGGGCAGTTTATAACGACAAGCGGAAGCGCCGAAAGGATCAATGTGCTGGGAATCGATTTTTCGGAGCTTTTGCGGAACAGCAAACTGGAATATGGAGCCGCGGCCAGCATCCGCGAGATCAACAATATTTCCAGCGTCAACAGACAGAAGGGAAATATTGTGTTCGCGCCGCTGTCAGGACAGCAGTCCAATGTCTTTGTTCCGTCCGGACTCCTTGGCGTCAGCAGCATGGCGGCCGATCCCGAAAGCGCGCGCTCTTTTGTGGAATTTATGTTCACGGACGAGGCGCAGACCCAGTCCATGGAAGGAGGATTTCCGGTCAGCCGGAGCGCGCTTCAAACGCTGCTGCATGAAAAAGAGCCCGGTGAATCGTCAGGAGAATCCTATACATGGGCGGACAACAGCACAGGGGAGATGATCTCGCTGGAATCGTACTGGATGACGCAGGAGGAGATGGATCAGTTTACAGAGTATGTGGAGAACCTTGATACGGCCGCGGACACGGATACTGTGCTCCTGGACGCGGTGCTTGCGCAGGCGGATAAATGTCTGGAGGGGGAATGCAGTCCCGAGGATGCGGTCAATGCCGTCATGCAGACGATGAATCTGTATCTGGCAGAGGGATAAGTTACGTCACAGAAAACCCAAAAACAGAGAGGCAGAAAACAAACGGCCCGGCAGAAATTTTCCGCCGGGTCATTTTTCTGAAAATTTTTTTATCATTTGCTGCAGGTCTGTGTCAGCCGGCAAGTTCCCCAAGGATATTTTTCACTTTTCCGAGCACATCCTCAGTTTCCGGGGCTGCAAGCGCTTCTTCCGGAACGATGATTTCTTTTGCGTCGCCGTAGGATACGGAGACATCCATGGAAATATCGTTTGCCACAAGATCGATGGAGGAACCTTCCGCCAGTCCTCCCATCGCCATGGCCAGATACTGGCTGAGCGCGGAGAGGTCGCTGCCGTTCAGATCCATATGGAATCTGACCGGGAAATAATCGGCGGTACTCACGTAGTATTCAAGTTTAACTCTGAGGCCGTCCAGCATACTCGTCACCATCTCGGCATTTTCATTGGAAGAAATGTCGATGCCGAACATCTCCGCGGCTTCTTCCACACTTGTACCCAGAGAAGAAGTGTCGATTTCTGTGCTCAGCAGGTAGCATTCCGTTCCGTCGGCCGTGACAGGTTCAGACGCAAGTTCAAAATCAGAATCCCATTTGAAAAAATCAGTGTCTATGGTCTGCTTCATGATTTCTTCCATATTCAGGCCAAACAGCTCGGGTGATGAATGCGTCCAGACTCCTTCTTCGCCGGAATCAGGGACTTCTCTGTATACATAGGTATCGAATGCGCCGTCTTCTGAAGTAATGCCATACATTTTCATGGTCACGGACTGGCTCAGTCCCAGAAGCGACGGCGTGGTGAGCGTACCCTCCATGGATATGTCAGAGGACTCCTTGTTTATGTTGATGTCTAAATTGCCGGAACCGGTGAGGTCGATGGAGGATGAGGTCGTGCCGTCAGAGACGTCGAGAGAGATATCCATATTCATATCCATGGCCATTTCCATTCCGCCGGGAGAGTTCTCATTGACAGCTGTCTGCATTTTTTCCAGTACGCTGTCGGCGGTTTCGGCGCTGTCGAAGCCAAAAAGCATGGATGCTGTTCCGAGTGCCGCAAGACAAAACAATACTTTCCTTTTCATAGTCTTTTCCTCTCTTTTTATAGAATTTAAATTATGGCACACTGAGATCCCAAAAACACCGAAAATAAGCCATTTTTCGCGGGAAAAAGAGCGGATTTTCGGCAGTTTGGGATTTCTTCCGATAAATTACAACGCAAGTATATCACTTTAAAAAAATCGTGTCCACAGGAATCGTCTGGTTAGTCGGAATTTAAGGAAAAATTTATTAATCTGTAAATAATTAAACAGATGGCTGTTATCTTACGAATGGTAGTGCACGCGGTTTACATTCCTCTGCCGAATCGGAACAGATATTGCGAAAAATTAGGCTTGAATCAGGCTGTACTGCTGTTATATACTAAGGTAGCCTGCCTGGCAGGAGCTGCCATGAGCAGAAATTCTGCGGCTTTCTCATCGGTCTGATGGGAGAAAGACAAAAGACAGGACGATGTTCCCTGCGTGGGAATGGGTATCACAGCAGATGGCAGGGACACTTGCCGTGTGCGTACAAATATAACAGGAAGCGGGAAAAGTCATGAATTATACAGAAGCGGTTGCTTATATTGAAGATATACCGAAATTTACGAAAAAGAACAAACCGGAAAACACACTGGAGATGATCAGAAGACTTGGCCGCCCGGAGCGGAACATGAAAGTAATCCATGTGGCCGGGACAAACGGAAAGGGCTCGGTCTGTGCGTTTCTTTCTTCAATCCTGACGGGAGCGGGAAAGAGGACAGGCCTGTTTACGTCGCCGCATCTGGTCGAGATCACGGAGCGTTTTCAGATTAACGGGGAACAGGTGCGGCAGGAAATTTTTGCGGAGGCATTCACCCGTGTGAAGCAGGTGGTGGATGAGATGATTGCGGACGGGTACGCGCATCCGGCTTATTTTGAGCTGCTGTTCGGCGTCGGACTTCTGATCTTCGAGCGGGAGCAGGTGGAGTATCTGGTGATGGAGACGGGCCTTGGCGGGCGGCTTGACGCCACAAATCTGGTCGAACATCCGATTGTGACGGTTCTCACCAGCATCAGCATGGATCATATGGAATATCTTGGAGATACGGTTGAGCAGATTGCGTGGGAGAAAGCGGGTATTATCAAGGAAGGAGTGCCGGTTGTCTACGACGGACGTGTGCCCGCGGTGGAGCAGGTGATCCGGAAGGAAGCCGCCCAGAAGCATGCGAAAGCGTATCCTTATTACGCGGATATGGCGGAAATACTGGGCAAAACGGACAAAAGCATTGATTTTATCCTGAATTACAGGTATGATGATGAAACGGGGCAGGAACGAGCTTCATCCATGAAGATCACGGTTCCTTACCTCGCGGAGTATCAGCTCGTGAACAGTTCTCTGGCTGTGCTGGCGATGCGTGCGGTTGATCCCGGCTGCACGGTCAGCGACGAGGAGATTGCCCGGGCGATCTGTCAGACAAGATGGCAGGGCAGGATGGAAACGGTTCTGCCGGGCGTGGTGCTTGACGGCGCGCACAATGCGGACGGGATCCGCGAATTTATCCGTACGGTGACAGAGGTGCAGGAGCGGAAGGATGTCTCGCTGCTGTTTTCCGCGGTGGCGGACAAGGAATACGAGAAGATGATCCGTGAGATCTGCGAGGAGGCGCATTTTTCCCGCGTGACGGTGACGCAGGTCGGAGGATCGCGCGTGGTGCCGGCCGGACAGCTCGCGGAAGTATTCCGGAAATATACAGAAGCGCCGGTGACCGCGTATGCGGATGTGGCGGAAGCATTTGAGGCGGCGCTTGCCGGACGCGGGGACGGGATGCTGTTCTGCGCGGGGTCGCTGTATCTGGTGGGGGAACTGAAAAGCTGCCTTCGCAGCCGGTCTGTATAAGAAACGGCGGCGTCCGGCAGAAGAAGCAGGCGTAACCGGAATTTTGAAAGATCTGTCTGACGACAGGTTCAGAGTTGGAATATCGGCAAAAGGGGAAGTGGAGTACAGATGATTAATTACGAAGAAGAACTGAAAAAGTTTCATCCGAGCATGGATGTGAATGAGGCGGAGGACGCGATCTACAGCCGCGACTTCACGGATGTCACAGATATTCTCAAAGAGATGCTGAAAGAAGAAAAGAAGAACAGAAAGCAGGGGAACGGATGAGATGTATTTACTGTAATACCCCTCTTTCTGCGATTGATTACTGTACGGGGTGCGGCGCTGATATCACGATCCAGAAGCGGATTGTGAGAATATCCAATCTTCTGTACAACGAGGGACTGGAAAAGGCGCGGGTCCGCGATGTTGAGGGGGCGATCGCGGTCCTGAAAAGAAGCCTGAAATTCAACAAGGAAAATATTGACGCGAGAAATCTGCTCGGTCTGTGCTATATGGAGACCGGCGAGGTGGTATCCGCGCTCTGCGAGTGGGTTGTCAGCAAGAACATGAAACATTCGGACAACCTGGCGGATCACTATCTTGATCTGCTTCAGTCGAACAAAAACAAGCTGGATTCCATCAATCAGACGATACGCAAATATAATCAGTCCGTGCAGTACTGCCGCGACGACAACGAGGATATGGCGATCATTCAGCTGAAGAGGGTAATCAGTCAGAATCCGAAATTTGTCAAGGCGTACCAGCTTCTGGCGCTTTTGTATATGAAGCGGCAGGAATACGAGCGTGCCCGGAAGCTTCTCAGAAAAGCGGCTTACATCGACAAGACAAACACGACGACGCTTCGTTATCTGCAGGAAATTGAAGAAGTGACCGGGAAGGGAACTAATCTTGACAGGCGTCACAAACGCCTGGAAAAAGAAGGAGAGGGAGAAGTTTCCGGCTCGCTGCGCTACATGAGCGGGACGGAGATGATCATCCAGCCGACCACGTTCCGGGACAGTTCCACGATCGCGACGTTTATTAACATTATTCTGGGAATGCTTCTCGGAGGAGCTGTCGTATGGTTTCTGATCGTTCCGGCGAGCCGTCAGAATACGAATGATGAGGCGAACCGTATGGTGAATGAGGCGAATACAAAGCTTGCGTCGGAGTCCGTGCGGGTGCAGGAACTGGAAGATGAGATTTCCGGATATCAGCAGCAGGTGGATGATGCGAATAAGGAGCGCGATGACGCGAACAGCAAGGCGGAGGGGTATGAGGATCTTCTTGCGGCCGCAGATACTTTTATCACCGGGGATGAATCGTCCGCCGCGAGTATGGTGGCTGATCTGGACGGAGAAGTATTTGAGGACAACGCGCTGACGCTGTACAACAGTCTGCTCGGCAAAGTGCAGAGCAATCTGTTCCTGCAGTACTTTAACTCAGGGACGACAGCTTATGCCCAGAATGACTTTAACACTGCGGTGACCCAGCTTACGGAGGCGGTGGAGTCGGATCCTCAGAGACAGCAGAGCAAGCATAAGGATGCCCTCTGGTATCTGGCTTATGCGTACTATAATCTCGGCAATCAGACAAAGGCGGCGAAAGTGTTCGGACAGCTTGTGAAGCATTTTCCGAGATCAGAGTATGGAATACAGGCAAAACAGTACCTGGATGCGTGGGGAGTCTCGGCGGGAGATTCCGATGACACGACCGCGGCGGATATGAGCGGGCTCGGAGCGGATGCGCCGGAACAGACAGGTTCTCAAAATGGCGGCGCGGGAGACGGCAATAACGGAGACACCGGCGGAGATGGCACGGTCAGCGCAGATAACGCGGTCGTAGATAATGGAACGGGAGAAAACACAGGGGATCAGGCCGCAGGGATTACATACGGAGACGGGACCTGGGATATGTCGGATGTTGCGTGGACAGATCCGAATACGGGGCTGATGTATGACATGTATGGAAACATGCTGCCGGGACAGCAGTGATCTGAGAGGTCAGGCCCCGGAAGGTTTTGATGCGCAGGCCCAGGCATGGAAACCAGCTGCCGGTGGCAGGTCGTCTGCATTCCGGCGTCGTGATTATGCGGCCGCGGCGGTATAAAATTGAGAGGATGAAACCCGGAGCAGGGGGTACAGTACCGAAGAAAAAAGGTACGTACCGCCTGCTCTTTTGTGTACAGGCGGGAAAACCGCCCCCTGATCGATTCACAGGAAATTCCGTCGGATTTCCTGTGATACAAAAGCCTCCGTCGGATGCTGCGCGCCAGTGACGCGCGTTCAGCATCGGTTCTGCGCGCCGGTAGCACTCGTTTAGAACCGAACGAAACGGAGTGGAGAGTGCACGAGCACGAGCATGAAAAATGCTGCTTTTGCAGCTTTGTTACACAGGCCCACATAATAAAGAGGAAGGAGTGAAGACATGGAGCAGTATTTCGAGGTAAAGGGAACTACACTGATTGTGAAGCTGCCGGTGGAGATTGATCACCACAATGCAGAGGAACTCCGCACGGAAGCGGACAGGCTTCTGCTGAAAAGGCTGATCCGGCTGGTGGTGTTTGATTTTGAACGGACGATATTTATGGACAGCTCAGGAATCGGGATGATCATGGGCAGGTACAAGACGATGAGGTTTATGGGAGGAAATGTGATTGCGGTGCATGTGAATGAGAGGATGCAGCGGATCATGAAACTGTCGGGAATCTGCAAACTGATTGATATTTATGATGAGATGCCTCTGATGTCGGAGATGTGACCGCGTGCATGGAAAAAGATCTGCCGGGGCCGGATTTCTGGAGCAGAGAAAGACGGAAGAAAAAAGAAGGGACAGAAAATATGGGGAACTGCCTGTGCATGAATTTCAGGCAAAAATCGGAAACGGATGAGAATCTGGACGAAAACGGAGAGGAAATGGAGGGGAAACAGTTATGCAGCGGAATGAGATGAAACTGGAATTTGACAGCCGTTCGTGCAACGAGGGGTTTGCGAGGGTGGCGGTCGCGGCGTTTATGACGCAGCTCAACCCGACGCTTGAGGAAGTCGCGGACGTGAAGACAGCTGTGTCGGAAGCTGTGACAAACGCGATCATTCACGCGTATGAAGGAGCAGTGCGCAAGATTGTGATTGAGGCCAGAATTGAGGAGGAGCTTCTGACGGTTGTGGTAAAAGACACCGGGAAAGGAATCGCGGACGTGAAGCGCGCGATGGAGCCGATGTTTACGACGAAGGCGGAGTGCGACCGCGCAGGGATGGGATTTGCCTTCATGGAGGCGTTCATGGATTCTCTCGCGGTGGAATCCGCGCCGGGTCAGGGAACATGCGTGACAATGACAAAGCATATCACAAGGGAACAAAATAAATATGAAAGGCAGTGATCTGGCGGATGGAACATACCCTTGCGTTGATTCAGCGTGTACACGAAGGGGATAAAGATGCCAGAGAACAGATTGTGGAAGAAAATATGGGTCTGGTGTTTACGATTGTCCGGCGGTTCCAGGGAAGAGGCTGCGAGAAGGAGGATCTGGTTCAGATCGGCTGCATTGGGCTGCTGAAGGCGATCGATAATTTCAACGCCGGATTTGACGTGCGCTTCTCGACCTACGCGGTGCCGATGATCACGGGAGAGATCAAGCGGTATCTCCGGGACAATGACGGGATGATTCATGTCAGCCGCATGCTCAGGGAATCC
>CANQUH010000154.1 GCA_947626965.1 uncultured Lachnospiraceae bacterium | reverse complement strand
GCCGTCCGCTTCCACCTTCACATCCGGACGGATAACATTTCTGTTGTAAACATACGTAGCCTCAAGGTTCGTTACATTCGTGATCTTCCGCGGCTCAATCGTAAAGGTCTTCTCAAGCGATACGCTCTTGCCGTCTATTGTGGTTGTCACTACTACCGCAGCCTTGCCCGCGTTCTTCGCGTCTCCCTTGATCACTGCCGTGTACTTGTCGCTCGTGATCTCGGTGCCGTTCTTGTCATATACTGCCTTGATCACATCTGCCGGTGCATAATTGTCTTCCTTGAACGGGAAGCTCTCTGCTTTCAGTTCAATCCTTCCGGAAAGTTCCTCGTCAACGATTGTAAAGCTTTCCGGGATGCTGCCTGTATAGTTGTCTGCATCAGCAGGTGTTATGGTCACTGTCGCCGTTCCGGCCTTGTCATTTCCAACGTACTCCGTCTTCAGTTCAACTGTCTTTCCGTTTCTGTTGTCGGTCAGGGTCAGAGTCAGGGTCACAGGTTCTGTTGTGTGTACCTTCGGCTCGGTCGGCATTCCATCAAGCTTGAAGAGATCCTTATTTGCAATATCCGCTTTCTGGATCACCGCTGTTGCGGAAGCGTCCGCCGTCTCATCTGCATAGTGGCCTCCGTTTGCTACAGATACCGCTTTTACTTTTACTGTTACGTCTGTTCCTGCCTTGCCTGTTTCATCTTTGCCTTCTACCACTACGGTATAATCTGACTCAGGCAGCACGTTGTTCATGTCGTCTGTTGCTACAGTTACTTTCGCGCCCAGTCCTGCACGGTCGATCGCTCCCAGTTCTCCGTTAAATGCCTCTCCCTTGTAGTAAAGGTTTCCGGTAAGTTCGATCTTCGCGTTCTTCAGGCTGCCCGGGTTCACTTTGATGTTAACCGTGATTGCATCTTCGCTGTTGTAGCTGCCCATGCCCTTCAGGGTAACAGGTACGCTGTCGCCTACTTTGTCAACGGTTCCGTCAATCGTGTAATCCACTCCGTATTTCAGTTCCGTATCAACAAGCTTCTCTGTGTCATCCACGCGGAGCATCTTCGCGATCTCCGGTCCCGTGATATTGTGGCCTGGCCAGGTGATGCCGTCCTTGTACTCGTCCTTCACCACCACGCTGATCGTGCCGTTCTTGTCCGGGGTCTGGAAGCTCTTCTTTGATACCGTAAACTCATAGGTTACATAGCCTTCATAGTCCTCTACTCTGCTTCCTGCAAGGTTCGCCGGCTTGAGAACCAGATACCACTGGCCTTCCTGCTCAAACTCTACGCCGTCCCTTACGTTCATTCTGTACTTCGCGATTTCCGGTTCTTCCGCTTCTCCCTTCTGGTACGCATCCCACGGTGCCTTCGGGATATAGCATACGTACTCATACTCCTGCTGATAGTTCAGCTTATCCCTTACAGCCTCACCTTTCGAATTTGTCTTTACCACTTCCACATAGTTATGCGGCGCCTGACCTGTCTTCAGCTTCACTCCTACCGGAACTGTGTAGCCTTCCGGTGCATTCAGCACTGCCATATAATCGTCAGAAAATTCCAGACTGCTTCTGATATAGAACTCTCCTTCATTAAATCCTGTAACATCGCCTCCTGATTTTCCTGTTCTTGTTACAAGTATTTTGTGCAGTCCTACATGTACATGGCGTCCTATGCCTACATTTTCCAGCATCTGGCAGTTCTGGCAGATCATGCCGTTTCCATCTCGTGTATCAATAACAACATTGTAGTCTGCCGGAGCAATTATCTGATCCTTACCAGATTTAGTATGGAAAATTACCTGAACATTATTTGGCCAAACATCTACGCCGGCTCCTTTGTCGTAATTCAGATTCAATCCATCCTTCTCATCTTTAATTACATGTTCGCTCTTATTATATTTCCCATCAGGCTCTTCCTTGGATTTTACCTTTACAGTAACGTTTGCATTTGCAAGATTGATCATTCGTCTCTGGATCGTCGGGATTCTTACTGTTCCTGTATAGTTTCCTACTCCTGTAATCGTAGTCCACTGTACCCCTTTTCCGAAATTCGAATCCTGCGTGATTGTAAAATCTTTTTTGACTTCCAGTTTCTTCTCTCTTGCTCTTACGGTAGTAGTTGGGCCATTTTTAACTGTAACATTCAGTCGTTTATAACTCCCTCCAACCTTGATCTGATTTACAGACAACGGATAATTCTTATAATCATCCTCAACTGCATCATTCGTATCTCTTACCAGGTGGGTGATTGTCACTTCAGGTTCGTCATACGTGCTTCCCTTATACTCAGTCAGATACTGTACCGCACCGTATTTATAAATATCATCCTCTTTATAAGGATCCGTATCAGCTTTATACAGTTCAACTGTTGCTGCTACCGAATTGTTAGTAGTTGGTCCATCGTTACCATTTTCTACGTAGAATCTGTCTATATAACCTCCGTCTCCATCTACTCTTGCACCTGTATAATCTATATAGTCGTTAGGACTAATATTTTTCGGATCATTAACAGGGCTAATATCCAGATTCCTCGGATTTACATATATTAATTCATCCGGTTCATCCATATCAATACATCCATCACTGCCTAAATCGTCTTTCCAGTCATTGATACCTTCGATTCTTATAACATATCCATCCGAACCATCCGAAATCTTAAATACTCCATCACCGTTCCTGTCGGCATTGACCATCTTTCCATTGTGCTTCGGATGCAGGCTTACTTTGATATTATCTCCCGCCCTGCATTCTACCATGTCTCCATTAGCGCCTCTTTTATAATACGTATAGTCATTAAATACGGACTTGACTGTCTCTTCCACATCATTCGGGTTAGTAACACTTCCGCCTTCTCTCTTGAACCAGTCAGTCGCATCGTATGTCGGATGCAGCTTGTTCCTAAGGGCATCTACCAGATCTTTCTTCACTGAATTGTAGACATCTGTCAGATGCGGTTCTTTATCTGTAATAAAGAATGTTCCTTTAATCGGAGAATCCTTTACCGTAGTTTCCAGGAAGTTGCCTTTACCTGTAAACCGGATATAGTACCTGTACTCTCCCTTGATTTCTTCGACACGTTTTCTGTCTGTCGGGTTCACTCTTCCTACACCTACAGAGTCATCTCCCGGAGCCGTCCTGCCATCTTGATCTGCTTCCGGAGCATTTTTAAAATGCTCACTGTCAAACAGTACCTCTTCTCCATTGACTATTTTGTAGTAATAGATCTCATATCCATCAGGATCTGTATTCCTCAACTTATCCTTCGCCAGCTCGTTCTGAAGTTTTTCCCTAATACGACCATCAACCTCATTCTCATCGAGCTCAATATAAAAAGTCTCATTGTTAAGTCCGGTGACATCTCCTTCTTCGACTTTCTTTTGGTCTATTACATACTTATATGTTACATATTTCGTATAGTTTCCCCAGCCGTGCACAGTCATTATATAATATTTTTCACCATCTGTGCCGTATACTTCTTCACCAGTTTCACGACCAGTCAGATTAGGATCTGGAGTTGTATTTCCTGATGCAACTTTTTCCTTAGTATTTTCGCTTGCATTTATCTTCGGTGACGTCACGGTATACCAATCATCATAGTAACCCTCTTCTTTGTCATCTGCAAGATTAGGGTAAATGTCGTGTCTGTTCACATTTTCCCTCGCTGCAGCAAGATCCCATTTTTTCAACGGCACTTCCTTATAGGTTACTCCATTCGGTTCAACAATGGTCGGCATCTGCGGCTGCCCAGTATATTCCAAATGATAAACCTTGTCTGTACTGTCATATGGAATACTGGGGTCTATAGTTACCTTCACCTTATCGCGTTCATCACCAACCTCCTGGTCCAAACTTTTCGGCATAATTGTATACTTTATTCTCAGCGGAGATATGTTTCCATAATTTCCACAGAAAGTGATCTCCATAACAGCAGTAGTTGCATGTCCATTCGTATTATTAATTGTACCTACAATTTCCTCTTTTACCAGATCATAAGTATAATCCCTTCCCGCCTGAAGAGTAGTTATTCTTACTTTACCACTATTGTCCTTCAAAAATGATGTTCCTGCTTCATCCAGTTCAGCCCATTTGATTTCCAGCTCCGGCAGGATTTCCATTGCTTTTGTCAAATCCTGATGTGGCTCAGTCGGATACTCTTTTTTATAGTTAGGGTCATAAATAAAACTGAATCCTTTATCCGTCTTTCTATCCTTATCAACCCAGTAATATTTCCAACCAGCCCCTGTTTTTGGATCAGCTGTCGGTCCAGCAACGTCTGATGATTTTAAATAATTATTACCATCACTGTCTTCTCGACGGGCTAAATCACTCTCATTTTCAACGCCCGCAATAACAGCAGTAAACGTTGCATTCTTTATCTCCCGATCTTTGTAACTAATAGAAAGCTGAGGGGCATATTGAAAATCTTTATTGTTCTCATCTTTAACCGTTAAACCATATGCCCTCTCCGTCGTCTTGTCAGCCTCAGGCAAATGGCTGTCCGGATTTGCGATGTCTTCCGCATCCCCGTCTTCCACAAGCTCAATCTCCGGATCCTCACTTACTTCCACCGCGTCTACCGCAGCTCCGTCCGTTACCTCCGGCTCTTCCGCTTCCGGTATCTCCAGTTCCTCAATCCCCGCGATCTCCACGCCGTCTTCCACGATCAGCGCGTCCTCCGCGGGCGCTTCCTCAGGCAGCTCCGCTGCCTCTTCCATCTCCGGCTCCTCAGGCGCGGCTGCTTCCTGAGGGCCTTCCTCTTCCACAACCACTATTTCCCCCTCCGGGCCTCCAGGCTCCTCCGCCATCGCATAACCCGGCACGCTCCCTGCCGCTAACGATAGCGACAGCAGCACTGCGATTACTTTCTTTTTCATGCTTTTTCCTCCCTGCCTTCCTTCCCCGGGCTCCAAAACCCGGAAAACCATCACAGGGAGGGCGGACGGGTTTCCTTTCCCGCGGGCGCGCCTTCCACTCCTGCCCTGCCCCCTTCCTTATGGACAAATCCTTTTTTTCTGCAACAACAATTTTCACCTCCTGCTTCCTCACACTCACATGCCCGCACAGCCAGCCGGACCAGAACCGCTTCCCCCGCCCCGCGTCTCATACAACACCACCGCAGGCTCCATCGCTCCTGCTCTCCCCTGACGCGGCCTGCAACTTACTGCCTGCTCCTCCTCGGTCCATTCTCTCTACTACTCCCCCTCTCACACCTTCCTACCGACCCCTCCCTCCCTACCTTTTCTTCTTCTTTCTTCTTCTGGCGATTCTTCTTCACCCAAAAATACTATTTCCAATATTACTCCGCCGCCATACAACACAGCATACAACAACTCATTTTCCTCAAAATCAAAAAAACTTGACCTGAAAAATAAACGCCCTGCTGGAAATACCTAAATATATTAGAAAACCCTCCAATGGAGGGTTTTCTATATCACAAAGCGTTGCTGCTGGTCACGATCCACAGGAGAACGAACAACAACAGTCTTTCATCAGTTTTCGGTTTTTCCATAATTAATGTTCAGCACCAAGGCAGTGCGTTCCGACGCAGGCGCCCAGACGCAGCCAAGGAAAAAAGAAAATTGTCACTGCCTGTAAGAACAGTCCAATTTTCAGCCAGCTCCTGTCAGCCCTTCACGCAATTTCCTGAGTTCTTCCTGTAACTGGGCAAGTTTTTGTTCAGCAGCGTTCGCGCGGTTTTCAGCAGCGTCTGCACGGTTCTTCTCCCGCAGCGTGTTTTTCTTCTCACTTTTTATTCCATCCTGAAATCCATTGTTGTAGCTGTCTTCCTTCTCGATCTTCAAATGCCGTTCCGCATCGTATTCCCAAAAGCTCATCGCCACTACCTCCGCTGGTTCTTATATGAAAGTTCTGTCTCCATGCAGAGCAGAGGACAGGTTTACTTGCCTGATCGGCTCTGTATAGGAGACGTTGTCAGTCCGGACCTCTCACGCCTGTGAGGCAGGGGAAACCCACTGGAGGATCACATCCGCGCTGCATCCGACCAGCTCCGCGATGGTGTCCATGGACATCCCCCTTCCAAAAAGCTTGACAGCCATTTCCTTATCCCTCTGCTCAGTGTTAAGCTTCACGGCCTGGCTGATTTTTTCCTCAATCACATCTTTCATCAGATCTTCCAAAGCTTCATACATAAGATTTTCCCTCCTCAAATCCTCATACAGTCTGCGGTTGGCAGATATGCTCAGGCAGATTCGCCGCTGTCGTTTGTATAGACAGTACACAGTGGCGGGCCAGTTTTGGGCCCGCCGCAATTTTATTTTCCGCTTGCCAGCTGGCCACGCAGCATCCGGAGTTCTTCCTGTAACTGGGCAAGCTTTTGTTCAGCAATGTTCGCGCGGTTCCTCTCCCGCAGCGTGTTGTTTTTCTCGCTCTCGATTCCTTGTTCGATTCCCCGCTCAATTCCCTGCTTTATTCCCTGCTTTATTCCATCCTGGAATCCATCGTTGTAGCTGTCTTCCTTTTCGATTTTCAAGTGCCGTTCCGCGTCGTATTCCCAAAAGCTCATTGCCACTACCTCCGCACGGTTCTTTATCAGGATATCTTTCAGGATGCCCTTCCGGATACATTCGTCCACCGCAGTATTCACTGCCTCCAGCTTCTCCTGTTCCGTTGTCTTCCCCTTCATGTGCCTCCGCATGCAGGCGACGAACTGCGCGTATTCCCCGAGCTTCCTGCATTTTTCCATCAGCTCCCGGTTCTTTCCGTAGTTGATGTTCAGCACCAGGGCGGTACACTCCAGTGCAGGTGCTCCGGGCGCGGCAAGGGAGGACAGGAGCGTGATTCTGCCGCTGTTTTCCTGTCCTTCCGGGAGTATGAATGCATCCGACAGCTTCATTTCCCATTTCTCGCGGCGTTTTTCTTCTCCATTGTAGAAGACGATGTACTGGGGAACCGGAAGCGGAATCACTTTCCTTCGGTGCGGGTCGTAGCCGTTTGCCTTTACATACGCGCGGTACATCGCCGCGAAATACTGAAGGCCCCGCAGGGGCATGTTATAACAGAGGGTACTCTGGTGTTCGTACAGCCCGAGCTGGGTATGGAGCAGGAAGCCGGCGTCATTCCTGATGCCCATGTATACTGCGTCTTCCAGCGTGTAGATGATGAGATCCCCCGGATTATCATAATCGGTGCCGCTGATGGCATTGTAGAGGCTGAGAAGGTTTTCCTTTTCACGGAAGACGATGCGGAAGATGCCGTCTTTGAAACAGCGGTTTAAGTCCGGTACGGTCTGACCGCTGTTGTCCGGCTGGTCTGCTTTATCCTGCGCTGCCGTGCTGTCACGTTCCGGATCATCCTCCAAAAGGATGGACGGTTCTGCAATGCTTTCTGAGGAAACTGGTTTTTGTGCGGTCTGGTTCGTGAGAACGAATCCTGGATATCCTGTCTGTTTTTCAGTTGCTGTGTTCTGATTCAATAATTATTCCTCCTTATTTTAGCAGTAACGGTGGACAGTTACAAGTGTGTTGTGAAAAAATGCCGGATAATCCGCATGAAATGTAATGTAAGATATTGAAAATGAAAAGACAATACAGATGATTAATGATAAATAATTTTCTATACAGATTATTACATGTGTTATATTATATATATATGAAATTCTGTCCAGATGAAAAAATTAAAAAAGATAAACTGTCTTAGGAGCAGACACCTCCTGCAGCTTCTGCCCTCCGGGCCTTCTGTGGAGCTGGTCCAGCAGCTCCACCGGCGTTTGTATAGACAGTATACAGCTGGCGGGCCAGTTTTAGGTCCGCCGCAATTTTATTTTCCGCTTGCCAGCTGGCCACGCAGCATCCGGAGTTCTTCCTGTAACTGGGCAAGCTTTTGTTCAGCAGCGTCTGCGCGGTTCCTCTCCCGAAGCGTGTTGTTTTTCTCGCTCTCGATTCCCTGTTCGATTCCCCGCTCAATTCCCTGCTTTATTCCATCCTGGAATCCATCGTTGTAGCTGTCTTCCTTTTCGATCTTCAAGTGCCGTTCCGCGTCGTATTCCCAAAAGCTCATTGCCACTACCTCCGCTGGTTCTTATATGAAAGCCCTGTCTCCATGCAGAGCAGAGGGCAGGTTTACTTGCCCGATCTCAGCTCTGCATAGGAGACGTTGTCCGGACCTCTTACGCCTGTGAGGCAGGGGAGACCCACTGGAGGATCACATCCGCGCTGCGTCCGACCAGCTCCGCAATGGTGTCCATGGACATCCCCCTTCCAAAAAGCTTTGAACTGTACCCTTTGTCAAGGACATTTTAATTATTTTTTGTGGGGAACATACGTTCCTTTTCACTGCTGCTTAC
>CANQUH010000153.1 GCA_947626965.1 uncultured Lachnospiraceae bacterium | reverse complement strand
TCTAACGGAGCGGCTGTGAACGAAGTTCCTTCAGGAAAAAGGCTGTGGGCAAAGTGTCTCAGCATGAAAGCTGTAGAACATATTCTGAATGTGGAAGAAGGAGAACTGGCTGCGATGGAGACATTCGTGGACGGTGTTCCTTATGCGGGAGAGGATTATGTCAGGAA
Source organism: uncultured Lachnospiraceae bacterium (assembly GCA_947626965.1). GTDB lineage: Bacteria > Bacillota > Clostridia > Lachnospirales > Lachnospiraceae > Choladousia. Next base: position 8,145 of record CANQUH010000153.1, on the reverse strand, counting down.
TCCGGAGAGATGGGGATGTCCTTCCTCTTCTGTCGGCTATGTGAAAAATACAAGACGGCCGGTAGCGGACATCCGGAAATTTATTCTGGAGCACCGGGACCGGCTGGACAGCATAGATTTTATCTGCGGGGACATGAATCTGAAGCAGCGCCTGGAGAAGCGGATTCTTGCGGAAGCAGAAGATGTCTATGCGACGGCTTCCGTTCCGCATCTTCTGGAGCTTTCGGCGGCAGGGGGCAAAGGTGCCGGCCTGCGAACGGTATGCGAACTGACTGGAATCCTGCCGGAAGAAACCGCTGCATGCGGAAACGCCGACAATGATGCCGATATGCTTTTGATTTCCGGCATCGGAGCGGCGGTGGCCGACGCGACGCCGGGATGTCTTGACGCCGCGGACATTGTGATCGGTACAAACCGTGAGGACGGAGTGGCGGAATTTCTGGAGAAACTTGTTTTGTACAGATAAAAACAGGGATTAGCTTCCTTTAACTGCTGTTTCTGATGACAAATGGCATTCAGAGCGGGTTGTCTGTATCTGCGCGCGGCAGAGCGGATTATAGCAGGGGTTTCCGTGCGATAATATACCAGGTGGCCGCCTCACCTTCTGAATCTTCCAGAAGCTGGTGGCTGCATTTCTGTATCTGGAAGCCCGTCTTTTCCAGCAGGGAGCAGACGGTTTCACGGTCGTGTACGATCTCGTGGATACGCTCTTCGAACTGAAGGCGGCCATTCTCAAACACCGTCGTTTTCAACGTAATCACACCGTCTGCGTCCTGTGTTACCGCAAACTGAGAATGAACCTCATCGTTGAAATCGAGATCAAACGGCTCCTGGGACGGGATCTCCTTCTCATTGAGAAGATCAAAGATAAACCATCCGCCGGCGCCAAGATAGCCAAAGACATTTTTAAAAATCTGCTCCACATCGTTCAGATCCAGAATGTGGTTCAGCGCGTCTCCTGTGCAGGTGACGAGATCAAACTGTTTGTCCGGACGGTAGCTGATCATGTCCGCAACTTCATATTCTATGGAAGGATTGCGGCTGCGGGCGATTTCGATCATCCCTTCCGAAAAATCCATGCCGGAAGCCTGTATCCCGCTGCTGTGCAGGATTTCGCAGAGAACGCCGGTTCCGCATGCCAGGTCCAGGCTGGTGCGGACAGTGATCTGATGCTCCTTAAGCCAGGCAAGGAGCTGTTCACCGAAAGCCTCAGGGAAGTAATTCCATCCAAATTCATTGTATATTTTACAGAATGCGTCGCTGTACATTTTATATAATCTCCTTGTATGATGTAGTGATGCCGAACGTCCTGTTGTCTGTAACAACCCGCAGGGAAGCGGACAACGCCTGCTGACTCCGACATTCTGATTTTACTATAACAGAAGCGGCTGCGCAATACGGCTTTTTCCATTGGGCTCAGTGGAGAGTGAACTATAGCCCGTACCGGTCCTGGCTGCATGATGATGGAAACACAAATTGACAATATATGGAAGGTGCTGTAAAATATTCAGAAAAACTGATTAAAAAATCAGAAAAGAAAAGGAGAGAAGTATGAGAAGATTAAAGAGAGTCTGCCTGCTGGCGATGGCGGCTTTGCTGCTTTTTACCGCACAGCCGGCAAGCGCCGCAAAGGAACCAAAAGCGAAGGTTTCTCAGAATGCGGCGGCAAAAAAGAAGACAGTCAACAAGTGGATGACAAAAAAGGGCAAAAAATATTATTATGGGGCCGATGGAGAACTGGCAAAGGGTCTCACGGTCATAAAGGGCAAAACCTATTTTTTCAGCCTGAATAAAGGTGTGATGCAGACCGGCCTGCGGACGATCAACGGGAATGTTTATTATTTTGCCGAGTCCGGCGCTTTCCAGGGCGTGATGCAGAACAGCGGGTTCCTGAAGATCAATGGAAATTATTATTATTTCAACAGCAACGGTGCAGCGCAGACCGGCTGGAAAACAATTGCGGGAAGAGGAGTCTATTATTTTGCAGAATCGGGAACTTCCAAAGGTATACTGCAGACCGGTCTGCGGACGATTAATGGGAATGTGTATTATTTTGCAGAGTCCGGAGCAGCCAGAGGCGTGATGCAGAACAGTGGGTTCCTGAAAATCAATGGCAATTATTATTATTTTAACAGCGATGGAACGGCGCAGACCGGGTGGAAGACGATTGCGGGAAAAGGAGTCTATTATTTTGCAGAATCGGGAGCTTCCAAAGGCATACTGCAGACCGGTCTGCAGACAATTGATGGAAAGACTTATTATTTCGGTGAGTCCGGAGCGGCCAGAGGTGTGATGCAGACTGGCTGGAAAACGATCAATGGAAAGAAATATTATTTTATTGAGTCGGGAGATTCCAAGGGAACAGCGCAGACCGGGTGGATGAAATCCGGAATCTACTATTATTATTTTAATGAAGCGGGAGATATGGATCCGAACAAGACGGTCGACAACAAGCGCAGCGGAGATGCGACTGGCACAGCGCTGCAGAAGACAGAGAGGCGCGCGGAGGCGATCGTTTCCCAGATTACCACTCCAACGATGACAAAGGAACAGAAATTAAGGGTATGTTTTGATTTTGTGATGAAATATACGGGCAGAAGGCCGAGAACTCCGCATTACTGCGGCAATGACTGGCCGGTGGTGTACGCAAACGACATGTTTATTGACGGGAGCGGAAACTGCTTCAGCTATGCGGCGGCGTTTGCGTTTCTGGCGAAAGCCTGCGGATATGAGGAAGTATATGCGTGCAACAGCACCGGACATGGATGGACGGAAATCAACGGTCTGATTTACGATCCGGAGGAATACCGCAATACAAAATATAAATATTACGGGACAAGCTACAGCAAAGTGCCAAGCTACAGGAATGCGATCAGTGATTATAACAGTCCGGGAAGAGGCTTCAAACATGTAAAAATTTAAAAAATTTTGGCAGGATCTTTCCGCCTTGGCATCATCAATCGAGTAGGAGGCGTTTTTTTCCATCCTGCTCGCCGCGCGGCTCGTGTGCTGCGTCAGCAGCTATTTTCCTTACACGGGCCTGCGCATAATAAGGAGAGAGAAGTATGAGAAAACTGAAGAGATTTTGTTTACTGGCAATGGCATTTTTAATGCTTTTTGCTGCAGAACCGGCAAGCGCCGCAAAGAAACCGAAAGCAAAGGCCTCTCAGAATGCGGCGGCAAAAAAGAAGACAGTCAACAAGTGGAAGACAAAAAAGGGCAAAAAATATTATTATGGAGCTGATGGAAAACCGGTCAAGGGTCTCACGGTCATAAATGGCAAAACCTATTTTTTCAGTCTGAAAAAGGGAGTTATGCAGACCGGCCTGCGGACGATCAACGGGAATGTTTATTATTTTGCCGAGTCCGGTGCTTCTCAGGGCGTGATGCAGAACAGCGGATTCCTGAAGATCAATGGGAATTATTATTATTTCAACAGTAATGGTGCGGCGCAGACCGGATGGAAGACGATAGAAGGAAGGGGCGTTTATTACTTTGCGGAATCGGGAGCTTCCAAAGGCATACTGCAGACCGGCCTGCAGACGATCGGAGGTAAGACATATTATTTCGGGGAGTCCGGGGCAGCCAGAGGTGTGATGCAGACTGGCTGGAAGACAATCAACGGAAAGAAATATTATTTCATCGAGTCGGGAGCTGCCAGAGGAACGGCACAGACAGGCTGGGTAAAATCCGGGATCTACTATTATTATTTTAATGATACGGGGGATATGGATCCGAACAAGACGGTTGATAACAAGCGCGGCGGGGATGCGACCGGGACGGCGCTGCAGAAGACAGAGAGACGTGCGGAGGCGATCGCTTCCCAGATTACGACCCCGACAATGACAAAGGAGCAGAAATTAAAGGTATGCTTTGACTTTGTGATGAAAGAATATACAGGAAGGAGACCAAGGACTCCGCACTATTACGGAAATGACTGGCCGGTGGTGTACGCGAACGACATGTTTATCGACGGGAGCGGAAACTGCTTCAGCTATGCGGCGGCGTTTGCATTCCTGGCGAAAGCCTGCGGATATGAGGAAGTGTATGCGTGCAACGATACCGGACATGGATGGACGGAGATCGACGGTCTGATTTACGATCCGGAGGAATACCGCAATACAAAGTACAAATATTACGGGACGAGCTACAGCAAAGTGCCGGGATACTGGCGTTCGATCAGCGATTATAAGAGTCCCGGGATGGGCTTTAAGCATGTGAAGATTTGAGAACCATAGGCTGTGATAGAGTTAATGCAGAAAGACAGGGGGCTGTCGGGAAATATGTCAACCGTGAGAGACATTTTCCGACAGCCCCTTTTGTATCAATTTTATTCCAGCTGTGCGATCTCGTGATACAGGTCGGCGTACCGTCCGTTCAGTTCCAGAAGTTCTTCATGCGTTCCGCGCTCCACAATCCGGCCGTTTTCAAGAACCATAATCGCGTTGGATTTGCGGACAGTTGAGAGACGGTGTGCGATTACGAAGGTCGTCCGGTCTTTCATGATGGCGTCCATGCCTTCCTCGATATGGCGTTCGGTTCTCGTATCGACGGAGCTCGTCGCCTCGTCCAGAATCAGAATCGGAGCTTTTGATATGGCGGCTCTTGCGATGTTGAGCAGCTGGCGCTGCCCCTGCGACAGATTTCCGCCATCCTGCTCCAGAACCGTGTCGTAGCCATGCTCCAGATTCATGATAAATGAGTGGGCGGAAGCGATCTTTGCGGCCTGTATGACTTCCTCATCGGTCGCTTCGAGCCGTCCGTACCGAATATTTTCCCGGACAGTGCCGGTAAACAGATGCGTATCCTGCAAGACCATCGCGATATTGCTTCTGAGAAATCCGCGTTCAATCTGATCAATCGGGATGCCGTCAACCGTAATCGTGCCTGACTGGATGTCGTAGAACCGCGAGAGCAGGTTGGTCACGGTTGTCTTGCCTGCGCCTGTGGAACCGACAAATGCGATTTTCTGGCCGGGCTTTGCGTACAGAGAGATGTCATGAAGTACGGTCGTGTCGGGGGTATAGCCGAAGTTTACGTGACTCACCACGATATGCCCTTTAATATGCGTAAGCGGAACCGTTTCCCGCGTTTCCTGCTCAGGAGTCTGATCCATCACCTGGAAAACCCGCTCCGCGCCGGCGAGGGCGGAAAATACATTGTTCATCTGCATTGCGATTTCGTTGATCGGACGGTTGAACTGCCGGGTGTAGTTGATCGATACGGTCAGACCGCCGAGATCAAATCCTTTTGTGATGACGAGAATTGCGCCGACACAGGCGGTCAGCGCGTAGCCTGCGTTGCAGAGCTGATGCGTTACCGGCCCCATGATTCCGGACTGAAACTGCGCTCTGATCTGTGCGCGCATCAGTTCCTCATTCAGATAATCAAATTCTTCCGTTGCCGTCTCTTCATGGTTGAAAACCTTTATGACCTTCTGCCCGGTGATCATCTCCTGCGCGAAACCGTTCAGAAGACCGAGATTTTTCTGCTGGGCGGAATAGGCTTTCCGTCCCCGGCTGATGATCAGACGGCTGAGCAGAGTCAGAACCGGCATCATCAGAATGGTCATCAGGCCAAGGATCACGTTCGTGTAGAGCATAAGGAAAACAGTTCCGGTGATCGTGATCACGCCGGAGATGATCTGGACGAAAGTTGTGTTCAGCATCTCCCCGACAGCGTCCACGTCATTTGTAAAGCGGCTCATGATATCGCCGGTCGTGTTGTTGTCGAAATAGCGGATAGGCAGTGTCTGAAGTTTATCGAACAGCTCCTTTCTCATGCGCAGAAGAGATCTCTGCGACACCTGGAGCATCAGCCGCTGCTGCAGCCACTGTGCGAAAACTGCCGTTCCGTATACGGCGGCCAGAAGGAGCAGCGCCCGGAACAGTCCGGCAGATCTTGTCAGAATATCGTCCGCAGCCGGAGCATAGTAGACGAAGCGATTGATGATTGGCCGCAGCATGTAGGAGGACGCCAGCGTGGCGACATTGTGAATGATCACGGCGGTAAAAGCCAGAATGATCAGCTTTCTTTCTCCGGCGAGATAGCGCATCAGCCGTGCCAGCGTCTTTTTTGTATCTTTCGGTTTGCCGTGCGCTCTCATCGCTCGGCCGCGGTTTGCGCCGCCCGGACCTCCGATCGACAATACTTTTTTGTCCGTGCCGCCGGAAGCATATCCGTATTTTTTCTGCAGGCGTGCTGCACGTTCCTGATCCATATTCAGTTCCTCCATCTATTCTTCCTTTTGTGAGTAGTAGATCTCCTGATAGGTGACACACCGACGGAGCAGTTCTTCATGTGTGCCGGCATCCTCAATCTGTCCTTCGTTCATGACGATGATCTGGTCGGCTTCCATCACGGAGCCGATTCTCTGCGCAATGATGATTTTGGTCATGCCCGGAAGCTCTTTTGCGAGCGCCTGGCGGATACCGGCATCCGTCGCCATATCGACGGCGCTGGTCGAATCATCGAGGATCAGGATCTTCGGATGTTTCAGAAGCGCCCTTGCGATGCAGAGCCTCTGACGCTGTCCGCCGGACAGATTCGTGCCGCCCTGTTCCAGATCCGTCTCATAATTTTCCGGAAATCTGCGGATAAATTCTTCGGCGTGCGCGATCCGGCAGGCCCACCGCAGTTCTTCCGGATCTGCCTGTTCATTTCCCCAGCGCAGGTTTTCTGCGATGGAACCGGAGAACAGCGTGTTTTTCTGAAGGACCACAGCTACACTTTCGCGCAGCTTTTTCAGCGGCAGATCCCGCACATCGGTCCCGTCCACGAGAACGGTTCCGCTGACAGTATCATACAGCCGCGGAATCAGAGAGATCAGGGAGGTCTTGCCGCTGCCGGTCGAGCCGACGATGCCGACAAAGGAACCCGGCGTGATCTTCAGATTAATATTTTTCAGAACAAGGTCTTTCTTTTTATTATATGTAAACGATACATTCCGGAATTCGATGCCGCCCTGGGTGATCTGCGCTTCTTCCGGAATTGCGGATTCGGTGAAGGTCCCTTCTTTGCCGTCGGGTGGCTGAAGCTGCGGCTTGCGGCGGGAAGTACTGTTTCCGCGATACTTTGTGAGGTTTTTCAGTTCCGGGTTTTCCTGCATACCGTATGTGGGCGTTTCGTAAAGTGATGAGGCGGCGGTTTGAGGCGCAAATTTGTCAAGCAGATCCGGGCAGGTCTCGAGGACCTCCGAGATACGCCGGTTGGACGCCGCGGCTCTCGTTCCCTGCAGGAAAATATTCGCGAGGAAATTCAGGGCGGTCAGAATCTGCGTCAGGTAAGTAATGAAAGCGGTCAGCGTACCGATCTCCATGCCGCCGATCATGATCTGCCTTCCGGCGATCCAGACCACCGCAAGCGTCGTCACATTGATGGCGAGGGTGGAAACCGGCTGCATCAGGATCATCATCTTCAGCGCGGAAACGCTTTTTTCCATCAATACCTGATTGACGGCTGAAAACTTTTCCTTTTCCTTCTCCTCGCGGACAAAAGATTTGATAACACGCTCGTTGGTGATTGTCTCGTTGATCTGGTTGTTCAGGCCGTCGAGTTTCCTCTGCATCTGTGTATAGCGCGGAGAGGCGGTCCAGATCAAGAGCGCGATCGCCAGTCCCAGGATCGGGATCACAATGCAGATCACGAGGGCCAGGCGCGGATTCAGCAGAAACGACATGCAGACAGCACCCACAAGCATAACCGGACTGCGGAAACAGCCTCGCAGAAGTGTCTGCGAAAAGTTCTGTATCTGAGTAATGTCATTGGTGATTCTTGTGATTAGAGAGCCTGTAGAAAACTCGTCAATATTCGTGAACGAGAACGTCTGAATCTGGCGGAACGTTTTTGCCCGGACCTCCGCCGCCAGATATGAGGAGCCCTTGATCGCGAAGTAGGCTCCGAGAACGCCGAAGATGAGCATCGCAATGGCAGTCACGAACATGAGAAACCCGTTCCGGACAATGTAGGCGGCGCTGCCGACGGCCACTCCGTGGTCGATCATGTCAGCGTTCAGGTAAGGAAGAATGAATTCGCCGCTCGCTTCCAGTACCATGAACAGCGGGGCAAGCAGGAAACAGTGGAGATGTTTTCGGATGGAATCCATGTACTTGTTATGTTTGGTCATTTGATCAGATCCTTTTTGAT
>CANQUH010000152.1 GCA_947626965.1 uncultured Lachnospiraceae bacterium | reverse complement strand
GATATAGTGTGCGGACCACGTGAACGAGCAGGAGAAAAGTTTCTCCTGCTCGATTACAGACGCACGTATTATTTAATGAATCAGATTTTATTTGAAGTATCTGTCAAGCAGACCCTGGAATGCGCGGCCATGTCTTGCCTCATCGCGTGCCATCTCATGGACTGTGTCATGGATTGCGTCAAGGTTAGCGGCTTTAGCCAGTTTCGCAAGCTCAAGCTTTCCAGCGGTAGCGCCGTTCTCAGCTGCAACTCTCATCTCGAGGTTCTTCTTTGTGCTCGGAGTAACTACCTCGCCAAGGATCTCAGCGAATTTTGCAGCGTGCTCAGCCTCTTCCCATGCAGCTTTCTCCCAGTAAAGTCCGATTTCTGGATAGCCTTCTCTGTGGGCAACTCTTGCCATTGCAAGGTACATGCCAACTTCTGTGCACTCGCCTTCAAAGTTAGCTCTGAGGCCGGACATGATCTCATCGCTGACTCCATCTGTAATTCCTACCGCATGCTCGCAGGCCCATGTCAGACCTTCAACCATCTCTTCGAACTTATCAGAGCCGGCTTTGCAGATCGGGCACTGTGCCGGAGCTGCTTCTCCTTCGTAAACGTAACCGCAAACCTTACATACAAACTTTTTCATGGGTATCAATCTCCTTTCCTTCTGGTCAAGACTTAAAAAATACTCTCTAAAAGCGGCTGTGCGCACGGTCTTTCTTCTGTCTGAACTGACCGTACGGCAGTAACATAATAGTACCAAAATAAGAAATAAATGTCAATTCACAAGTCGCTTTTTTGGAAGAAATAGGTTATACTTATAGGGAAGTCCTGAGATGAAAAGACTAAAAATAAGGAGGTAATTAATTTCATGATTTATGATGTAATTATCCTGGGGGCGGGACCTGCGGGACTGACGGCGGCGATCTATGCGCAGAGAGCAAATCTGACTTGTCTTGTGATGGAAAAGGAGTACATGAGCGGTGGTCAGGTCGTAAACACATGTGAGGTGGATAATTATCCCGGTCTTCCGGGAATTGGCGGATTTGAGCTGGGAATGAAGTTTCACGAACACGCGGAGCAGATGGGAGCTTCTTTCGTTAACATAGAAGCAAGGCATATTGGTCTTGAAGATGGCGGCAGAGTCAAGGTGATTTACACGGAACAGGAAGAGTACCGTGCCCGCACAGTGGTTCTGGCCATGGGCGCCGCGTATCGGAAACTGGGCGTTCCGGGAGAGGAAAAATTAAGCGGAGTGGGAGTCTCTTACTGCGCTACCTGCGACGGGGCTTTCTTCAAGGACCGGAAGGTCGCTGTGGTCGGTGGGGGAGATGTTGCCATGGAAGATGCGCTGTTCCTCGCAAGAGGATGCGAGAAGGTCTATGTGATTCACCGCAGGGACAGCTTCAGGGCAGCTCCGATTCTGCAGAAACGGCTCCGGGAATACGAAAATGTTGAGATTCTGTGGAATACGACGGTGTCAGAACTGATAGGAAATTCTCATTTGGAATGTATAAAACTCAAACATATGGATACGGGAGAAGAGAGTATGCTCGATGTCGAAGGCATATTTATCGCGGTGGGTACGATTCCGAATACCCGGCTTGTTGAGAGACTGATCCGACTTGACGAGAATGGTTATATTGCGGCAGATGAGACAGGCGTTACGGAAGTGCCGGGAATCTTTGTCGCAGGAGATATCAGAGCGAAGCAGATGAAGCAGATTGTGACTGCGGTGTCGGACGGGGCGAACGCGATAGAGTCGGTGCAGAAGTATCTGCTGCAGTAAAAATTCATTATTTTTTCACTGATGCAGGCACTTCACGCAGCTTTTTGAAACTTTCTTCGTGTGTTTCATTTGCTTCTGTGGGAGGGCCTGGTCATCCTATGTGGGAATGTTTTTAAAGGGGAGCCGCAGGTAATGCGGCTCCCCTTACGATCGGGCACAGGGTTTTGACCTGTCTGCAGGTGCTCTGTAAATCAGGCCGCGGTTCAAACATGAATTACAGTGACAGTTTTCCCATCCTGCTGTAACTGTCTGCCATGTCGAAGGCAATCACCGAGACATCCCCCGCCAGATAGAATGTGTCTCCGATATAGAGACCGCGGGTATTATCGGCGGATATCGACGGATAGTAGGTGCTGTCGCTTGTCGTGATCTCAAATTCCGGGACAGCCTGGGCAGTATCTGTCTCTGTCAGGATATCTTCTTCCGGAACACCTTGGGAAGAATTCTCAGAGATCTTTCCGGCGGAGCTTTCAGAAGCGTCTGAGCCGGTGTCTCCGTCAAGAGGGACGAAGATGTTGTCGGGAACGCTGCCAGTTTCATAGGTATCGAGGTCTGCAGAATTTCCCTCTGGCGTCTGCGCCTGCTCCGAGAGCGTATCCTGTACAAAATCATAGACCAGTTCGCTGACAAATCCCTGTTCCTTGTCGTAAGAGAACACAAGGTACCGTTCACCGCAGAAGAAACCAAAGATATTTTTTTGCGGATCGATCAGGATGGACTTGTAGTTATCGATCGATGGACACCAGGTGACGCCGGGAATGACAAGCCGGTGCAGTTCTGTGACATTCGCCGGGTCAGAGACATCAAACATGGAGAGCTTGACGCCGGAGGTGATGCCGGTCTGCTCATCTGCCTCGTAACCCATGCCAAGCAGCAGGTCTTTTCCATAGAAATGCAGGTAGGAGGAGAAGCCGCTGACTTTCAGCTCACCGAGAATTTCAGGAGCCGCCGGATCCGACAGGTCGACGGAGAACAGAGGATCTGTCTGGCGGAAGGTCACAAAATATCCGATATCTCCGAAGAAACGCGCAGAGCGGATGGTTTCGCCTTTGGCCAGGTTTTCGATGGAGCCTGTGATGTGCAGGGTGTCGTCGAAAATGTACAGGCCGTTCTGTTCTTCGTAGTTGGCGTCGTAATAAGTGGAGACGACGCGCAGGCTGCCATTGTACTCGTTCAGAGAGAACGAATTGTTTAAGTAGCCTTTTACGGAACCGGCTGCGATTCCGGTGATTATTCCGTCCTCATAGTGAAATTTCATGATGTCTGTCATGGTCGTGTCAGAATTCCAGTTCTCATTTGCAATATAAATATTTTCCGGACTTACATAGAAATTATAGGTTCCGGAGACAAGCGCTTTCTTATCGAGGACATTCTGCGGATCCTCCGTGTTTACCGATGAGATCAGGAGGTAGGAGGAGCTGGTCAGGGATTCCGGAATATAGAAATCTGTGGCCTTCAGATTCGTTCCGTTTACCGTTGGAATAATGCGGCTTTCCGGATATGTTGCGCCGAGGTCCGGATACCAGGAGGTAAACAGATAGATGAAAGAGCCGTTTTTGCGGGATGTCCTGTAATCTCCATCCTGAACAGTTGTGCCGGAAAGTTTCGGGGCTGTCCGGTCGGAGATATCGTAAGTATAAAGTACCGTCTGACAGATGGAAGACGGATAATAGACGTCTCCATCCTGCTCGAGAGATGTGGACTGCTGCGTGGCGATCACGTTCAGGATATCTCCGTCAACGTACAGTTCATTTGTGCTGAGCAGACCGGGATCCGCCGACGGGATTGTGGAAGCTTCCCGCAATGCCTGAGGCTCCCTGGCGTCGACGATTGTGACAGAGCCGTTCCGGCGGAGAATATAGATATATTTTCCGTCTGTCTTTACAATATCCGCCTCGTCAACCCCAAATTCCTGGATATTGGTTTTTGAGTAGTCTGTGTTTTCCCCGTCTGCAGAATCCTCAGCTGCTGTCCGCGCGGATTCTGTCTGTGCCATGGAGATGTCCGTTGACTGTGCGGGGGAAAAAGATACATCAGGAGCGACAGAATCTTCAACCGCCATTTCCTCTTCTTCCAGTTCCGGAGCCTCTATGGAGACTGCCCCTGTGCCGCTGATAGCAGATGCGGAATCTGCCGTGCCGTTTTCTATGGAGCCAGTCCCCGCAGCAGCATCTTCTGCGATTTCGGGCGTACCGTCAGCTGCCGCGGCAGAGGAGGTCAGAACGCCCATATCCATATCTCCTTCTATGCCATAGACGACGTCATCTTCATAATAAAATTTTTCGCGCAGGGCGGAATATACTTCCTCGTAGCTTTGGGCGGTGGGAAGAAGAGATATATTTTCCGGGGTCTCGGGAACGGCAGCCTGCGTTTCGGAAGTATCTGCGGCAGAGGAATCGTCAGCAGGTGCATCGGAAGTTTTTTTCTGGCTGATTTCGGCTTCCGGGCTGCCGCCGTCGGAATCTTCGTTTTCTGCTGAGATTTTGCTTTCGTTGTCGGGACCGTCATTTGCTGCTGTGACTTTGTTTTCGGTGTCAGAACCGTCATTTGCTGTTAAAGTTTTGTTTCCATTATTCGAGATGCCGCTGTCTTTGTCTGCGGATCCGGTTCCGGCGTCTGCTTCCCGGGAGACGATGTTTTCTGTCATCTGCCGTTCCAGGCTGGCGCTGTATTTCTGTATCTTTTGTACCTGCCAGAAGGACACGGCGCAGAGCGCGAAGACGGCGGCGGCTCCGGCAAGACGGTAAAAGGTAAAGATTTTTTTTCTGGCAGGTTTCTTTTGAGTCAAAAGTTTTTCAATGGCGTCCGGAGTCAAAGATTCAGGAGGTGTCAGATCGGAAGCGGACTGTCTGATTTGATCCAGTAATTTTTTCTCATCCATAGTTTATAACTCCTTTCTGTGAGCTCGTCCGCATGGGCGGCGGGCTGAAATTATAGGATGAAGGATGTCCGTGACTTGCAGAGTTTTCCTTCATGAAGCTGTTTTGCAGTTCTGTCCGGGGTAAAAGGAATCATCAGGACAGCTGCGACTGCATTTTCTTCAGCGCCCGGCTTTGTCTGGAACGCACGGTATTTGCGTTCATGCCCAGAAAATCGCCGATTTCCTGACTGGTATATCCCGCGAACAGATTCATGGAGAGAATCAGTCGGTCTTCGTCAGGCAGGAGTGAGAAAGCGCGCCGGACATCGAGTGTCTCATGTAAATCGGTTCCTTCGGCGGGGGTCTCTTCATCCAGTTCGGAAACGGGATTCGCGTACTGGCGTATGCGGCGCTTGCATTTGGCCGACAAAATGCGGAAAATCCACGATTTGAAGGCCGCCGCTTCTCTCAGTGAAGTGATTTGCGCAAATGCGTCGATAACGGTTTCGCTGACAGCATCTTCCGCGTCCTGCGTATGCTGCAGCGTATAGACGGCAAACCGGTACAGATCCTGATAAACGGTTTCATATAGTCTGGAAAAAGCGTGAGCGTCTCCTTTCTGCGCTCTGCGTACCAGCTGTTCAGTTGGTTGATTCATAACTTCCCTCCTTTGCAAAGTCGGAATTAAAAAGCCTGCAGGCAGTATCTGTATATAAAGTGTGGCAAAAAGGCTGTATTGTTGCATCGCGGCAAAAAATTTTTGTATAAAATGAAGTGTGGGAACTTCGGAAGAAGTCTGCGTCTGGCTGTGGGGAAAAGATTCGCCGGAGGAAAAGAAGTTCTTCCTGAAGGATGTTGACAGAAAATAAATGTTAAATGCAAAGTAATCTATGATATTATAGTACCAGAACATTTTAAAAAAAAGAGCAGGTGCTGTGAATTATGGAAAAAATCCGAATATCTGTCCGGGAGCTGGTTGAATTCATTTTAAGATCCGGGGATATTGACAACCGCCATGGCGGACCGGCAGACAGAGAAGCGATGCTGGAAGGGGGAAGGCTTCACCGCAGGATTCAGGGCAGGATGGGAAGCAGTTATAAAGCGGAAGTGCCTCTTTCCAAAGAGATTTTGTTTGATGATTTTGTTCTGACAGTCGAAGGACGCGCGGATGGAATTATCACTGGGAAAGAGGTTTATATTGATGAGATCAAGGGTGTCTACCGTGATCTCCGTCATCTGGAAAAACCTGTGGAGGTTCACCTGGCGCAGGCGAAATGTTATGCGCATATTTATGCGTCAGCGCACGGTCTTTCCCGGATCGGAGTCCAGATGACGTACAGTAATCTGATCAGGGAAGATGAAAAACGTTTTAAGGAAATGTATGACGCGGAGGAACTGGCCAGATGGTTTGAAGAGCTGGTGGGAGCGTACGAAAAATGGGTGCGGTATCAGCTTGAGTGGAAAAAGATCCGGCAGGCGTCCTGCAAGGAGGCGGAGTTTCCCTTTCCATGGAGACAGGGACAGAAGAAATTGTCGCAGGATGTGTACCGGACGATTCTGCGGCGGAAAAAGCTGTTCATTCAGGCTCCGACCGGGACGGGAAAGACGATCTCGACTGTGTTTCCGGCAGTCAAAGCGGTGGGAGAGGGGATTGCGGACCGTATTTTTTACATGACGGCAAAAACGATTACGCGGACGGTTGCGGAGGAAGCGTTCGGGATGCTGAGGGAGCGGGGACTTCGCATGAAGGTGTTGACCCTGACGTCGAAGGAGCGGATCTGTTTCTGTGAGGAGACGGAGTGCAATCCGGATTACTGCCCTTATGCGAAAGGACATTTTGACAGGATAAACGACGCGGTCTATGAGATGATCACGGGTACGGATGTATTTGACCGGGAGGCGGTTATCCGGCAGGCGCAGAAGTGGATGGTCTGTCCGTTTGAGTTTTCGCTTGATCTTTCACTCTGGGTTGACGTCGTGATCTGCGATTACAATTACGTGTTCAGCCCGCGCGTGAAGCTGAAACGCTTTTTTGCGGAGGGAGTAAAGGGAGACTATCTGTTTTTGATCGACGAGGCCCATAATCTGGTAGAACGAGGACGCGATATGTTTTCGGCTGAATTATATAAGGAAAGTTTTCTGGAGCTCAGGAAAACAGTGAAGCCATACAGCCGAAAGATCGCGTATGCGCTGGAAAAGTGCAATCGTTATCTGCTGGAACTGAAAAGGAAGATGGAAAAAGAAAACCCCGGAAAAGAGATTTCTGTGAAAAGAGACAGAGAAATGAAGATAGAGTTCAGGAGAAATAATGAAGAGGAAACAGAGGAAGAAATAAAAGGGGAAAATCGAGGACGCAAGGATGGAAGCGGCAAAAAAGAAGCCAAAACAGATAAGTCTGAAGAAACAAAACAGAACGGTTCTGTCTATATTCAGACAGGAGAGACCGTCTGCCGCATACAGGAAGGAGTCGGAACGTTTCCGACTCATCTGATAAACCTCTGCGGAGCGATTGAGGATTATCTGGAAAAACTGCGTCAGGAAAAGAAACCGGTCCTGGTAAATACCGAGGTCAGCAAAAAGATTCTTGATTTTTATTTTCAGATTCTGGCGTTTCTGGATATCTGTGACCGGCTCGACAAGAATTATGTAGTCTATACGGAGCTTTGCGAGGACAAGCGTTTCATGATAAAACTGTACTGTGTCGATGTCTCACGAAATCTGCAGGAATGTCTGGATAAAGGGAAAAGTACGGTCTATTTTTCCGCGACGCTGCTTCCGATTACTTATTATAAAAGTCTTTTGAGTACTCTGAAAGACGATTACGCGATTTACGCACAGTCGTCTTTTGACCCGGGGAAGCGGAAGGTTCTGATCGGCGCGGATACGAGCAGCCGCTACGAAAACCGTTCGGAAGCGGAGTACCGCAAAATGGCGCGGTATGTGCTGGAGATGGTGCGTGCGAAAGAGGGAAATTATATGGTGTTTTTTTCGTCTTATCAGATGCTTGAGGATGTGGCAGATGCTCTTGCGGGGATCTGTGAGGAGGAAGGGATCGGACTGATGGGGGGCGGCGGAGATGGAGAAGAAACCGGGAGAACCGAGGAACGGACAGAAGAGAAACGGGAGATTGTAGAAACAGAAAGGGCCGAGGAACAGACGGAAGAGAATTGGAAGAATGGAGAGATCGTGAGGGATGAAACCGGGCAGGAGAAAAAGCAGGACGGCAGCAGGAAAGAGGACAACGAAAACTGTGAGATAGAAAGCTGTCGGATCGAAATGCTGCGTCAGACGACGGATATGGATGAAAAAGCGCGGGAAAGGTTCCTTGAAAAATTCAGTGCGGACAGGACGGGAAGTCTGGTTGGGTTCTGTGTGATGGGCGGGATTTTCGGAGAGGGAATCGATCTGAAAAATGACCGGCTGATTGGCGCGGTGATCGTCGGCACTGGAATTCCCAAAGTCTGCAATGAACGGGAAATCCTGAGAAAATTCTATGATGACCGAAAGGAGAATGGATTTTTTTACGCCTATACTTGTCCGGGAATGAATAAAGTGCTGCAGTCTGCGGGGCGCGTGATCCGGACGGATGAGGACGAAGGCGTGATCCTTCTGCTTGACAGGCGTTTCGCGCAGGAACGTTATCGGCAGATGTTTCCTGAAGAGTGGCGGCAGCCGCAGATCTGCAGCGTGAAAAATGTGCGGGAGAGAATTGAAGAGTT
>CANQUH010000151.1 GCA_947626965.1 uncultured Lachnospiraceae bacterium | reverse complement strand
ATATTATACAGAAAAGGAAAAGGACAGATATGACAAACGAAAACAAACATATTATTTTAACCGGCGACCGTCCAACCGGGCGTCTGCATCTGGGACACTATGTCGGATCTCTGAAACAGCGGGTTGAGCTTCAGAATTCAGGAAAATTTGACGATATATATATTCTGATCGCGGATGACCAGGCACTCACGGACAACGTGGACAATCCCCGCAAGATCCGGGAGAACATTGTCAATGTTATACTGGACTATCTTTCCGTCGGTCTTGACCCGGAAAAGATCACGTTCTGCGTCCAGTCCGCTCTGCCGGCTCTGCACGCGCTTACCTTCTATTATATGAACCTGGTCACCACGGCCAGACTGTCGCGCAATCCTACCGTGAAGGCGGAGATTCAGATGCGCGGATTTGCGGATGAGGGGCTGCCGGCGGGTTTCTTTACGTACCCTGTCTCCCAGACGGCGGATATCACGGCATTTGACGCGGATGTCGTTCCGGTGGGTGAAGATCAGCTCCCCATGATCGAACAGGCCCGTGAAATCGTCGAAAAATTCAACCGGATCTATGGCGAGACGCTGGTTCTTCCAAAGGCCATGATCCCGGAGAACGAGTCGCAGCGCCGCCTGCCCGGTGTCGACGGCAAAGCGAAGATGAGCAAATCGCTTGGCAACTGCATTTATCTTTCGGACACGCCAAAGACTGTGAAAACCCAGATAAACGGAAAGATGTTCACGGATCCGGCGCACCTGCGGATCGAGGATCCGGGCCATACGGAAGGCAATGTGGTATTCATGTACCTCGACGCATTCTGTACGAATGAGCACTTCGCAGAATATCTGCCGGATTACTCATGCCTGGATGAGATGAAGGAGCATTACCGCCGCGGCGGTCTCGGAGACGGCGTCTGCAAAAAGTTCCTGATCAATGTGCTGGAAGAACTGCTTCGGCCTGTCCGCGCAAACCGTCAGAAATGGGAGAAGGATATCGATACCGTGTATGACATTCTTCTTGCCGGGACACAGAAAGCGCAGAAAGTTACAAACGAGACGCTGGCCAGAGTACAGAAGGCCATGCAGATTAATTACTTTGAGGACCGGCTTGTGATAGACGAATGGAAGAAGCTGTTGACGACTCAAAAATAAGCGATTATTCAGAAAAAGTATTGTTACGCAGCAAAGAACCGCCGGTGATTTTCCGGCGGTTTTTTGCGCAGGCCCAGGCAGGGAAACCAGCTGCTGACGCAGCACCTGGGCCGCGCAGACGAGCAGGAGGAAAAACCGCCTCCTACTCGATTTACAGGAAATTTTGTCCTGTGACATAAAAAGCTTCCGGCCGGGTGCGCAGCTCGCAGAAAGGAATCTGCTGCTTCGCAGTCTGCTCGCGCGCAAAAAGTGCCTTCTTCCTCCATGAATGGGGAAAGGGGGAATTGGTCTGCCAGAGGCATTTTTTAAATAATGGAGGAATACACAATGTCTGTACGAAAACCCGCCCTGATGCTGATGCTTGTCGATCTGGTTCAGTTTCTTGTCGGTATTTTCCTGCTGGCGGGTTTTCTCGCCGGCTGGGTTCAGTATTCCGCGCAGTTTGCGGAGCTGGCCCTCTGTCTGGTACTGCTTTGCAGCATACTTTCGGCGGCCGGTCTGTTCTCACTGCGGATCTATGAGCGCAACAGCTACCGCGAAAGCATGGAGAATCTGGAACAGCTCAATCTGCGGCTGCGTGCGCAGCGTCATGATTATCTGAACCATATGCAGGTAGTCTATGGCCTGCTGGAGCTTGGAGAGTATGAGGAAGCCGCCAGTTACCTTCGCCCTGTGTTCAAGGATATCATGAAAGTCAATCTCGCTCTTCGGACCGCGGAGCCTGCCGTAAACGCACTTTTGCAGGCGAAGATGGAATCTTCCGAACAACAGGGAATCGATTTTTATCTTGAAGTGACGACTCAGCTCTCAGAACTTGTGATGGAACCATGGGAATACTGCAAGATACTTTCCAATTTGATCGACAATGCGGCAACCGCGGTTCTGCAGACGGAAGGGGAAAAGAAGATTACAGTGCGTCTTGAAGAGGAGGACGACGAGTATCTGGCCATGGTACAGAATAACGGTCCTGAGATCACGCCGGCCCAGCAAAAACTGATCTTCCGACAGGGCTATACGACGAAGAAGGAAGAAGGACACGGGATGGGGCTTGCGATCGTCTCTGCTGTTCTGAACGATGCCGGAGGACGGATCTGGTTTAAGAGCAGCAAAGAAGAAACGACATTCTGGTTTGTCGTCCCGCGCAGAAAACGGCAGGATCTGTAAACATTCATCCTCTGCATCGCATTTGCCTGCTGCGTGGGAGCGTTGTTTTCTTGTCATTTCAGAGAGAAATCCTGACAGGTTGGAGCGATTTTTGTATAAATGGTGGATTATCTCTTTTGTTTTTTGAAAAATGCGGTAGAATCTTACCATCAGCAGATGGACGGGGAATGAAAAATCCTGCTGTCAGACACATACAGTATGCGATGAATCGTTGCCGCTGGAATAAGATTCCTCCACTATCTGCAAAAAAGAAGAAAGGAGAAAATGCCGATGGACCATATGACACTGATTGGAATTGTTTTACTGATCGCGGGTTTTGTGCTGGTGGGAATCGAGATGGTTCTCCCGGGATTCTCAGTTCCGGGAATCAGCGGAATCGCCTGTCTGATCATCGGGGTATTTCTGCTGGCGGACTCAGCAGTCGAGGCGGCATTCTTTACGATCGCGATTCTGGCCCTGCTTGGCATTCTGATGGCAGTGATTTTATGGCTTTTGTCAAAAGGGAAGCTGAAAACACCGATCATCCTCGAAGAGGAGCAGAAGAAAGCGGATGGATATTTAAGTTCGAGTGACCTGAACTATCTGCTCGGAAAGCAGGGTGTCGCGTCCACGGATCTCAGGCCGTCCGGAGTTGCATCATTTGATGATGTCAGTTTCGATGTCGTTTCAGAAGGAATGTACATATCCGCGGGAACGCAGATCGAGATCGTGAAGGTGGAAGGCGCCAGGCTTGTCGTGAAAGAACGAAAACAGCGGAAACTGAAATAATTTTAATAATTTAGCAAGGAGAGAGAGGGGAATCTATATGGAAAAAATTTTACTGATTGTTGTATTGGGAATCATCGGACTACTGGTCATTCTGTTTTTCATGTTTGTGCCGGTCGGCCTGTGGGTATCGTCGCTCGCCGCCAATGTGCGGATCAGTATTTTCAACATGATCGGCATGCGGCTGCGGCGTGTAAAGCCAGCAAAGATCGTCATGCCGCTGATCAAAGCGCGCAAAGCGGGACTTGACCTTGGCGTGAATCAGCTGGAAGCTCATTATCTGGCAGGCGGAAATGTTGACAATGTCGTGAATGCGCTGATTGCTTCGGAGCGCGCCGGCATCGAACTGCAGTTTGAAAAAGCCGCGGCGATCGATCTGGCGGGAAGAAATGTTCTGGAAGCGGTTCGGATGAGCGTCAACCCGAAGGTTATTGAGACAACAAACGTCTCCGCTG
Organism: uncultured Lachnospiraceae bacterium; assembly: GCA_947626965.1. Lineage (GTDB taxonomy): Bacteria > Bacillota > Clostridia > Lachnospirales > Lachnospiraceae > Choladousia. The sequence goes on along the minus strand of CANQUH010000151.1, from coordinate 4,863 downwards.
TCGCAAAAGACGGAATCGAACTGCTTGTAAAGGCCAGAGTGACTGTCAGGGCTGACCTGGAAAGACTTGTAGGAGGCGCCGGCGAAGCGACTGTGCTCGCAAGAATCGGCGAGGGAATCGTAACAACGGTTGGCTCCGCGATGTCGCACAAGGAAGTGCTCGAAAATCCGGATGATATCTCCAAACGTGTACTCAGCAAGGGACTTGACTCCGGAACAGCGTTTGAAATTCTGTCCATCGATATCGCGGACATCGATGTCGGAAGAAACATCGGCGCCCAGCTGCAGAGCCTTCAGGCCGAGGCCGACAAGAATATCGCTCAGGCAAAAGCGGAAGAGCGGCGTGCAATGGCTGTCGCGAAAGAACAGGAAATGCGCGCATACGTTGTCGAGGCAGAGGCAGAAGTGCCGAAAGCCATGGCCTACGCGCTGCGTGAGGGAAAGCTCGGAGTCATGGACTACTATGAGCTGCAGAACCTGAGAGCAGATACCGAGATGAGACAGACCATCGGGGATGCGGGAACAGGAAAAGCCGACACGACGAAGTCATAACGAACAGCACAACGGCAGAGGGAGGAAGAATAAAATGAGAATGGCTGGATTTTCCCTCGGAAATCTTGGGCAGATAAACGCGACGATGCAGAGTCTTTCCAGTATTCACACCAAAAATGCGATGCTGAATCCGAAACCTGCCGTGAATCCGGCAGAGTCTTCGGTTAAAAAAGCAAAAAAGAAAAAAGGCGGGAAAGGTCAGGACGGCAAATCTGCCGGCAAAAAATTAAAAAAGGCAGCGCAGCAGCTTTTTGAGGAGGAACCCGGGAGCACAGGTTCCTCTCCGAAGATCAGGGAAGCAGGAATCCTGCAGGAAAACGAGCAGGATCATGTGAGCAGAAAAAAGACCGGCCGTCAGGCGGTATCATCTGACACAGTGTGTCTGGATTCTTTCAAAGTTACAGATGCCAGAGAACTGCAGAAAGCGGTCCTCTGGGCGGAGATTCTCGGCGAGCCGGTTTCCCGGAAGCGCCGCAAGGAACGAATAGAGAGATACGCCGGTCAGGAAAAGCGAAGAAACTGACCATACAAAATGGCCGCCTGGTTCGCTGGTCTGCAAAATTAAGGCAGGGGAAGAAGTATGGCAATCAAAGTAATGCTGATCGAAGATGAAGCAGGCATGCGCCTGCTTCTCAGAAAAATCATAGAAAAACATGAAGATTTTCAGGTGGTGGCCGAGTGCGAGGAGCTCGCCGAAGCAGTGATCGAATTCCGGCGTCAGAAACCGGAGGTCGTGTTCCTTGATATCGCGATCAAGGGAAGCAGCGGCATCGAGTGCGCGAGGATTCTGACGGATCTGGATCCGAAGGTCAAAATCATCTTCGCGACAGCCCACGCGGAGTACATGCCGGAGGCTTTTGAGCTTTACGCATTTGACTATCTGGTAAAACCGTTCGATCTTGAGCGGGTGAACCGCACGCTGAACCGGATCCAGTCGCTCGGCTCCGCTTCCCCTTTCGAGCAGGAAGAACGCATCGTGAAGTCCGTGTACCGTCAGGATAAGCTTCTCGTCAAGGGGAAGGAGAGCATGAGCTTCATCAATATTCCGGATATTATCCTGATCCAGCGTGAAAACAACTCGACCGTGATCTATACCGAGACGGACAGTTACGTGACCTCCGCAAAACTCTCCGAACTGGAGAAAAAACTGAATCCGGACCAGTTCCTGCGCAGCCATAAATCCTATATCATCAATCTCTCCCGAATTCGGAAGATCGAGCCGTATGGCAGGTGGACTTACATCGTCCATTTTCAGGGACGCAGGGAGGACGCGCTTCTGACGGCGGAGAAATTTGAGGAGATTAAGAGAAGATTTACGTAGTGCTTGCTGATTTCGATTCCGTATGTTATGATGGGGAAAGCTGTAAATTTACAAAAAATTTTACAAAATTTAAATGTACAGGAGATGATAAGATGTTAAAAGAATTATTTGCCCCATCTGACATGACGGAAGGAGCGCCATGGAAGAAAATTCTTATCTTCACAGTCCCCATGCTGATCGGAAACATTGCGCAGCAACTTTACAATACGGTGGACAGCATCGTGGTAGGGCGTTATGTGGGGGACAACGCGCTGGCCGCGGTAGGCAGCGCCAGTCCGATTCTGAACCTGCTGATCGTTTTGTTTCTCGGAATCTCGGTCGGAGCCGGGATCATGGTATCCCAGTATTTCGGCGCGAAGGACCGGGAGGCCCTCTCAGGGACAATCGGCTGCTGTATCACACTGAACGCGATCACTTCCCTGTTCCTGATGATCGTCGGACCGCTCGTCACCCGCCCGCTTCTTGAACTTCTGAATACGCCGGACTCTATCATTGACTGGTGTACCTCCTATCTGATCATTCTGATGGTGGGGGTCGCCGGTCTTTCCTACTATAATATCCTCGGCGGAATCCTGAGGGGACTTGGCGATTCTGTGTCCGCGCTCGTCTATCTGCTGATCGCGACTGTTCTGAATATCTTCCTTGATCTGACGTTTGTCGCGGTGTTCAAGATGGGAGTTGCCGGTGTGGCGCTCGCGACCGCAATCGCGCAGGCCATTTCCGCGATCCTCTGCATGAGAAAACTTGCGCATATGACGGATCTTTTCGATCTGAAGCTGCGTTATCTGAAAATGAAAAAGTCCCACGCATGGACGATTATTCGCCTGGGGCTTCCCTCCGGTATGACGCAGGCAATTTTCTCCATGGCAATGATCGTCGTGCAGTCTCTGACAAACAGCTTTGGAGAAATGTTTATCGCCGCGAACGTTATCATCATGCGTGTCGATGGTTTTGCGATGATGCCGAACTTTTCGTTTGGCACAGCCATGACGACATACGCCGGACAGAACGTAGGCGCGCGTAAACTGGACCGCGTCTCAAGCGGTGCAAAACAGGGAACACTGATGGCCGTGGTCTGTTCCGCCATCATCACTGCTCTGATCCTGATCTTTGGAAAATATCTGATGGCGATTTTTACAGAGACCGATGAACTGGTCGATCTCAGCATGAGTATGATGCGGATACTCGCGGTCGGCTACATAGCAATGGCCGTCACGCAAAGTCTTTCCGGCGTTATGCGAGGAGCCGGGGACACGATGACTCCGATGTGGATCTCCCTCGCGACAACCGTACTGATCCGTGTGCCGCTCGCGTATGGAATCTCATGGCTTACACGCACCCCGGAACTTCCGAACGGGCGGAGAGAGTGTATTTTCATCTCCCTGCTGGTATCGTGGATATTGGGCGCGCTTATCACAGCATTTTTCTATCGCAGAGGAAAGTGGAAAGAGAAGGCAATCTAAACTTCTGAACGGAAAATGATTTATAAATTGTTTTATGAGGTTATCTGAAATGAGTACAGTAGAATATCTGGATAAGCTGGCGCGCAGAGCCAGAAGAGAAGAAGATGTCAAAAAGAAACTGCTTGCGGCACGCAAAGCAGAGGATCCTTTGGATGCTTTCTGCAAAGCGAGCCGGGAACTGGGGTATGAGATATATCCCATGGATCTGATTAACGCAGGAGAGGAATTTTATGCCTCGATGCGGCGCAGCACAAACGGCGGCGGAGAGAACTCCCCGATGCTGGAAGGAGAGGACGATTTCTATGAATTGTTCTTTGCGGGGCTGGAGTGATTGCTGATGGATATTTTAGAATGGACCAGGGCAGAGCTTTTTGCTTCCGCTGAGGATCAGTACAAAAATTTTCATCAGTCACTTGTCCCGGGACTTACGTCGATGCTCGGCGTCCGGATGCCAAAGTGCAGGGAGATTGCCAGGAAAATCGCAAAAGATGACTGGGAATCTTTTCTCGCTGAAGCTGACGATGGCTGTTATGAGGAACTGATGCTGCGCGGACTGGTGACTGGTTACGCAAAGATAGATCTGGAAACCCGCGCAAAGTACATGGCAGACTTTGTGCCTCGGATCAATAACTGGGCAGTCTGTGACTGCTGCTGCAGTACGTTTAAGTTTATGTGCCGGGATCCGGATTACTGGCTGAATTTTATTCGGTCATATCTAGATGGCGGGCGGGAGTTTGAAGTTCGCTTTGCGATTGTGTGCATGATGAATCATTTTCTGGAGGAACCGTACCGGGAGCTGCAGTTTGAAGCGTGCGAGAGGATTTTCAGGCCGGGTTATTTGTGGGAAAAAACCAGCGGCACGGCCGAATCAAAAACAGATGGAGATTCCCAGTCAGGTTCTGGTTTAAAAAATTCCGGATCAGCGGATTTTGATACTGACGCCGCGCAGAAAAATGAAGCTCCATTCTATGTCCGGATGGCTGTGGCCTGGGCGCTCTCGTCGTGGTATGTGCGTTTTCCGCAGGAGACGGAAGCTTTTCTTAAAAGAGAAACCCTGGATGTTTTCACGCATAACAAAACGATACAGAAAATCCGGGAGTCTTATCGCGTACCAGCAATCGACAAAGAACGATTGAAGCAGCTGAAACGATGACATAAGAGGAATAATTATGAAGATCACAGTGATATCGGTCGGAAAACTCAAAGAAAAATATCTGCGGGACGGAATCTCGGAATACGTAAAGAGACTGGGTCGGTACTGCAAAGTCGAACTAATCGAAGTGGCGGACGAGAAAACACCGGACGGCGCTTCCGAGGCTCTGGAACAGCAGATTAAGGACGTGGAAGGAGAGCGGATACTTGCCCGCATACGAAACGGCGATTATGTGACCGCGCTCGCGATCGAGGGGGAGATGATAGATTCTCCACAGCTTGCTGCCAGGATTGAGAAACTTGGCGTGCAGGGCGAGAGCAGTCTTGTCTTTGTAATCGGAGGCTCACTCGGACTCTCCGAGAAGGTGCTGCGGCG
>CANQUH010000150.1 GCA_947626965.1 uncultured Lachnospiraceae bacterium | reverse complement strand
GCGACCAGCGAGGTCACCGGGGAGATCAAAGTAAGCGCTCCCAAAATCCTGTGTCTGTCCATCCCGTATTCTTCAGGGTGGACCGCGTATGTGGATGGAGAAGAGCAGGAAATCCTTCCGGCCAATATCATGTTTATGGCGCTTGCGCTGGAAGCGGGGGAGCATAGTATACGGTTGGAATACCGGACCCCGGGAATGAAAGAGGGAGCGATGCTGACTGTACTGGGGCTTCTGTGTTTTGCGGTTCTCCGCGTCAGTAGTTACTGTCCACGGAGTAAACAGTAACTTTTTACGAAATATCAGGTACTCATCTTGCTAATTTTGATACTCTGTGATAAAGTAAGTTATATAAAAAAAGAACAAAGCAGGTGATGATATATAGATATTTGGAAATTTGAATGGGATGAGGAGAAAAACCGCATTAATAAAGCGAAACATGGAATAGATTTTAACGTTGCCATACATGTATTTGATGATGAAAATCGCATTGAAATTTATGATGTTGAGCATAGTATAGATGAGGACAGGTATAACACGATCGGTCTTGTTCATGATCTTTTGTTTGTTGTATATACGGAGCGCAAAGACAATTTGAGAATTATTTCAGCCAGACTGGCAACAGCGGCAGAAAGGAGACTTTATTATGATTGTTACGGTGGAATATAAAAAGGGGAAGAAGCTGACAGAAGACCAGATTGCTGAAATTGAAGCAGCAAAAGGAAAGCCGATTGTCTATGACGAGGACTCTCCGGAGCTGACTCCGGCTATGGAGAAGGCTTTCTTGGTGGCGGCAAGAAACAGGAACAGATACAGACGGGAAATTTCATAAAGAAGAATCAGAAAAGGGGCTGTCGGGGACAGCCCCTTCAAACAGTGATTTGATTTACCCTTTGACGCCGCCTGCCGTAAGCCCCGCCGCCAGGTGCTTCTCGATACACAGAAAGAGAATGATAACCGGCACGGTCGCGAACAGCGATGTCGCGAACAGATACTGCCACTGAATCATGTTGAAGCCGTAGAAGACGTTGATGCCGACGGTAATAGGCTTCAGCGTGTCCGTGGATATCAGTGTCAGCGCGATCGTGTACTCATTCCAGGAATTGATGAACACGAAGATCAGCGTCGTGACGATGCCGGGCGCCGACATCGGGATGAGAACCCGGATCAGGGAGCCGATGGTTCCGCATCCGTCCACCTTTGCGGCCTGTTCCATCTCGGAGGAAATGGAGAGGAAGGTGCCGCGCAGAAGCCAGATTGCGAATGCCTGGTTAAACGCGGCGTTCAGAAGGATCAGTCCGATCAGGTTGTTGACCAGGTTCATCGTGGTCATCAGCTTATAGATGCCGACCAGAAGTACGACCGGCGCGAACATCTGGCTCATGATCACCAGTCCGAGAAAGACCGACTTCCCTTTGAACTGCATGCGGCTCATCGCGTAGGCGGCCGGGATGCCGCAGAGGATCGCGACAAGGGTCGCTCCTCCCGCCACGATGACGGAATTCAGGAAATATCGGAGCACCGGGGCCGCGGACCAGATCTCAATGAAATTCGACCACTTCCATTCCACCGGCAGGATTGTCATATTGAGAGCGTACATCTCGCTCCGATCCTTCGCCGCGGTTGTGAACATGACGAAGTAGGGATAGAGGATGATGACGCACAGTACGATCACGAACAGATAAAGGAAGAATTTCTTAATAATGTTTTTACGCTTTCTTTTTGTCATAGCTGATCCTCCTTTTCCGCCCTCAGAGATAAGATCATGTACACGCTGGCGCAGACGCACAGAATCGCGAAACCGACGACGGAAACTGCCGCGGCCTGCCCGGATTTGCCGTTGTAGAACGACAGCTTGTACAGGTAGGTGGCGAGCGTGTGCGTCCTGTCGGCGGGATCGCCCTTGGTAATCGTCCAGATGATCGGGAAGGAGTTGAACACGTAAATGATGTTCAGGACCGTGGATACGGTAAGGCTCGGCTTCAGCAGAGGGAGTGTGATCATCCTGAGCTTCTGCCAGAATCCTGCTCCGTCGATATCCGCCGCCTCGTAGAAAGTGCTGTCGATGCTCTGCAGCCCGGAGAGCACACAGAACGTGACAAACGGGAAGGTGACAAAGATGCCGATCCAGCATTCCCACGCGAAATATGCGTTCGCATCAGGCGTCCAGTTGATATATTTTTTGATGATGCCGAGTTTGCTCAGGATCACGTTCAGTGAGCCGTAGTCGGCGTTGATGATATATTTCCAGATGACAGACTGGATGATCAGAGAGGTAGCCCAGGGGAATACTACGATAGCCCGGACAATCTTCCGCCCCACAAATTCCTGATTGAGCACCATGGCGATGACAAAGCCGATGAGCGTGGAAAATCCGACAACCGCCACGGTCCAGACCAGTGTATTCTGAAGCGTATGCCAGAAAGTGGGAGAGGCAAAGATCATCTTGAAATTCTTGAAATCATTGTATCCCTTGATGACGCCGGCGCGGGAGATTTCTGACAGAGACAGCTGGAATACAGTGACGATCGGGATCGCGATCATCACAGCCATCAGGATCAGGCTGGGCATCATCCACAGGTAGGGTTCCGCCTTCTTTCGTATGGCATGTTTTTTCATTCGTTTGCCCCCTCGTATAAAATAAAGAGGCCGGACCATGTCCGGCCCCTGGCCAGCTTTACTGGGTTTACATTTCTGTTTCCATTGCCATTTCCTCGGCAAGTTCAAGAATTTCTTCCTGAAGTGCGTCGAGCGTGCTCTGCGCGTCCGCGCCCTGGCAGATCTGCTGCTCCGCATTGATGACGCCCTGCTTTACATCGTTCCACTCCGGTTTGGAAGCCGGGTAGAAGTTGCAGGAAGCAAGCATGTCGCAGAAGGTAGCGAAGTACTCGCTGTTGCCTTCGCCTGCGTCGCCGCCCTTCTGGAACTGCTCCGCGTTCTCGGCAAGAATCTCGGCGGAATCGGTGGTAACAGGCAGGAAGCCTTCGAATACCATGTATTCCGCGTAGGTGTTTGCATCGTAGAATGCGTCGAAGAATTTGCTGATCGCAGCGGTGCGCGCGTCCTGATCTTCAGCTGCATCGTCGCGGAACGCCATCAGACGGTCGCATACGCCCATCTGTACGGACTCATTCTCGCCGTTGGTCGGCATCGGAGCCACGCCAAAATTGATGTCCGGAGCAAGGTCATACAGGTTGCACGGTCCAAGCATCATCGCCAGAGAACCAGCCGCGAAAGCATCCTGCTGCGGATAACGCGTCTCGGTGTAAGGATCTGCCGTGCAGTAGCCGGAGTCGATGAGGGTCTTCATAAACTCGACTGCCTCTACATTTGCGGAACTGTTCAGAGCCCAGTTGCCGTCAGCGTCCACAAAGCCGCCGCCATTGTTCCAGCTGTAGTAGGAGAAAGCCGCCTGGCCTTCGTCGGTGGAGATGTCAAGGCTCCACGGAACGATATTTTCATCATACGCTTTGATCTTTTCGCAGGCGTCAAGAACGCCGTCCCAGGTCGTCGGGACTTCAGCGCCGGCAGCCTCAAGGATATCCTTGTTGTAGAACAGAGCGCGGGCGGAAGCCAGAATCGGAAGCGCCCATACCGTGCCGTTCATGTCGTTCGCGTTCCAGAAGCTCGGAAGGATCTTGGCCTTCAGCGCAGGGGATGTGTACTCCTCCGCCGGCATCAGCAGGTCGTCTGCCACGTAATCGGCAAAGGTGTCGATATTCAGGATATCGGGAGCCTGATTTGTGGAAATACGGGTGTTGACAACCGTGTAGAGGTCGTTCCAGGAAACGATTTCGATGTTCAGATCGATGTCCGGGTTGGCCGCTTCAAAGGCGCCTTCAAATCCGTCTTCTCCGAGCCACCAGTCCTGCGTAAAATTGCCGTACTGGGAGATGATCACGTCCAGAGTAACTTTGCTGCCTTCTTCTGCCGCTGCGGTCATCGTCAGGCCGAGCGCCATGGTGAGCGCAAGAACCGCTGCAAGAATCTTTTTCATTAAAAAACCTCCTTCTTAAAAAAATGTTCGTAGTAATATTATACAAAACTCCTCGAATATTTTTAATTATACTTGTAGATTGTGCAATAATATAGCGAAAAGAGTACGTATCATAGAAAAATCGTACGCAGTTTTTAAAAAATATACTTAATTGCGGAAGTACATATATTTTAAAACAGGAGACAGAAAGACACGGACCATTACTGATGCCTGTGCATCTTCCGGTAGGCGCTCGGCGTGCAGCCGGAGAACGCGCGGAAGAGTTTGGTGAAGTAATTGTAGTCGCCGATTCCGACTGCTTCCGCCACGGAGGAGATGGACTGGTCGCTCTGAAGCAGAAGGGTTTTTGCCGTGCTGATCCGCCGCTGTGTGATCAGCCAGGAAAGCGTTTTTCCGCCTGACAGTTCTTTGGCGAGCTGACACAGCTTCGTGCGGCCGATATGAAGCTGTGAAGAAATCGATGCGAGAGACAGCTTTTCTTTGTAATGCTGATCCAGAAAGAGACTGAGTTTCTGCAGATCAGTGAGCTCTGCGGCGAGGATCATCTCTTTCTGCTGAATGTAGGAGGACAGAGCCTCCAGGATTTCCAGATAGGCGCGAAGCTCTGTTTTCGTATACTGGCGGAACTGGAAAAAGTCCTGCCGAAGTTCTTCTGCCGCAGACAGACTGTCTGTGCCGTTTTGTTCCGAGTTTTCACGGGCGGGATCTCTGCGTTCCGCATTTTTAATATGTATGTTTTTGTCGTTTGCCGGCCACCAGTCAAGCGTCCGGCGGCAGTTTTCCCATTGTTCTTCCAGCGGGGAGTCGTCAAGGAACTGCCCGCAGATCAGGTAGGCGAGAGGAGGTTCTCCATTTCTGGTGCGGATTGGCAGTATGGCCTCGCAGATTCCGGCATGGCAGCGGTAGCAGTAAAATTCGCAGCCATTTCTGTCCAGGCAGGAAGAGTCCGCGCTGTTTCTGTCTGCGCATAGCTTCACTGCGCGCGCATCACATGCCACGCAGCGCGCGTGTCCCTCTGGAGTCGCGTTGATCCGCTCGCAGAACGGCGCATGGTCACTGCTCAGGCAGATGTCGTGGCCCTGTGTGTCCAGAATATTGGCGCGGATGCCGGTGAGTGTGTAGAGATTTGAGACCAGGCGCAGCAGCTGTTCCTGATTAAAAAGAACGTTCATGGAGGCTCCTTCTTTCTTTGTACGGATATGTAAAAATCGTTTATTTTCTGTATTATATTTCTATTTTCAGGATAATGCAATGGAAGATTTCGGACATTTTGTGCGGGAAGTGAGCTGTAGTTACAGTTCAGACCAGGCCGAAGCACTTGCTGATGAGGCCGTAAGAACATGAATCAACGAAGTGAACAGTAATGAGCTGTAACAGTATTGGAGAGAAAGTCCCGTAAAAATATTTCTGGTAGTTGTCCGTGGGGCGGTATGTGTGGTAGAATATTTTCTGAAATGAATACATATGAATTTGGAGGGAATTATTATGAAAGACGCAACCAAATGTCTGCATGCGGGTTATCATCCGAAAAATTCTGAGCCGAGGGTTATGCCGATCGTGCAGAGCACTACGTATGTCTATGACAACACAGAAGAAGTAGCGGCCGTGTTCGATGATCCGACAAAGTCTCTGATCTATTCGAGATTCGGAAATCCGACGGTTATGGCGGTGGAGGACAAGATTGCCGCGCTTGAAGGAGGAATCGGGGCAATGTGCACGACCTCGGGTCAGGCTGCCACGCTGCTTTCCATCCTGAACATCTGCGAGGCCGGCGACAGCTTTATCAGCACAACGGAGATCTACGGCGGCACGGTCAACCTGTTCTCCTTCACGCTGAAAAAGATGGGAATTGAGTGTATTTTTATCGACAAGAACGCGAGCGACGAAGAGATTTCCAGATGTTTTAAACCAAACACGAAAGCGGTGTTCGGCGAGACGATTGCGAATCCGGCGCTGACCGTGTTTGATATCGAGCGTTTTGCCCGCCTTGCGCATGCGCACGGTGTTCCGCTCATTGTGGATAATACGTTTGCGACGCCGGTATTGTGCAAACCGTTTGATTTTGGAGCAGATATCGTGATTCATTCTACTTCAAAATATATGGACGGCCATGCGGTGCAGATCGGCGGCGTCATCGTCGACAGCGGAAAATTCAACTGGGAGAACGGCAATTTCCCGGGACTTGTGGAGCCTGATGCGTCTTATCACGGACTTTCCTACACAAAGACTTACGGCAGGGCAGCTTACATTATCAAGGCGAGGATGCAGCTGATGAGAGATTTCGGCGTGTATCCGGCGGCACACTCGGCCTTTCTGCTTAATCTCGGCCTTGAGACTCTGGATGTCAGAATGCAGCAGTACTGTAAAAACGCGATGATCGTCGCGAAGTACCTCAAGGGAAATGAAAAGATCAAGAGTGTGAAATATCCGGGGCTTGAGGGAGATGAGTGCCATGCGCTGGCGCAGAAGTATCTCAAGGGCAGCAGCGGCGTGATCTCTTTTGTCATCAAGGGCGGCAAAGCGGCGGCAATGAAGTTCATGAATTCGCTTGAGCTTGCGTCCAACGAGGTGCATGTCGCGGATATCCGCACCTGTGTCCTTCACCCGGCCAGTGAGACGCACCGCCAGCTTAGCGACGAGCAGCTTGTTGCGGCAGGCATTGAGAGCGGCATGGTGAGACTGTCGGTCGGCCTTGAAAATGTGGACGATATTCTGGAGGATCTTGAAAGAGGATTTGCGGCCATTGACTGAAGAAATACAGCGGGAAAAGCCATTTTTGCGGCCGTGTTTTCCGGCACTTTGCAAAGATGCGCCCAGGAATCGGACTGGCGAAGAATGTCTGTCGCGGCGGATCCGAATCAGGGAAACAGACAGTAATTTCTGAAGCGCCTGCGTAAAAGAAAAACGGAGGGAAGCGGTATGCCGTTTTTGATGATAAGGGACGATATTGTGAAAGTGCGTGCGGACGCCGTGGTAAATCCGGCCAATGAAGAACTTCTGGAAGGAAGCGGGACCAGCCGGGCGATCTATCTTGCCGCCGGGGAAGAAAAACTTGAGAAGGCCTGCCGCAGAATCGGCTGCTGTGATCCGGGCCGGGCGGTTATAACCAGAGGATTCGGCCTCCCGGCAAAATATGTGATCCATGCGGTGGGTCCGCTGTGGATGGGCGGAGACCGAGGGGAAGAGAAGCTGCTTTACAGCGCCTATCGGGAATCCCTCATGCTTGCCAAAAAGCATCATTTAAAATCGATCGCGTTCCCTCTGCTGTCCGCCGGCAATTATCATTATCCGAAGGAGCAGGCGTTAAGGACAGCCGTCCGGGCGATCGGAGACTTCCTGATGGAATATGAGATGCTGGTCTATCTTGTCCTGTACGACCGGGACGCTGTTTTGATCAGCAGGAAGCTGTCATCTTCGATTGATGAGTACATAGATGATCACTATGTGGAGACGAAAGATGAACATCTGGAAGGAGATCAGGGATATCCGGATTTTGACAAAGAGCAGACAGTGAGATGGGAAAATCGCTGGGAAAGACGCTTCTTTGAACCAGGGAGGCGGAAACTGCCGCCGGAATCGGAAGAGAATTTTACGCTGCCGTATGGCCGGCAAAAATTCCCGCATGATGATTCGAAGATGCCAGAGCTTTTCCAGGAAGCGGCAGACAGAGACCCGGAAATTTCGGATAGTCAGTCGGCGTCGGTCGGCAATGAAATGGAAAGAACGTCCGATGATTTTTTGCCAAAAGAGTCTGATGGAGAGATAAACGCGGCATCTTTCATGCTGGAAGAGCCTCACAGGCTGTCTGGTCTGTCGGATATTCAGAAAGCGCCGCGGTCTCTTTCCGCCGGATTCCCGAAAAGGAGTCTGGATCAGCTGCTGGCCCATATGGATGAGACATTCTCCCAGATGCTTCTCCGACTGATCGATGAGCGGGGGCTGAAGGATTCCACTGTCTATCGAAAGGCCAATGTTGACCGCAGACATTTTTCCAAGATCAGAAACGATGTCAATTATGCTCCGAACAAAAAGACGGTACTGGCGTTCGCCATCGCGCTTGAACTGTCTCTGGATGAGACGAAGGATCTGCTGATGCGGGCGGGATTTGCATTTTCAGGCAGTTCCCGGTTTGATGTGATCGTCTGTTTTTTTATTGAGAACCGGCAGTATGATATTTTTGAGATAAATGAAGCGCTGTTTGCCTATGGGCAGCCGCTGCTCGGACAGGTGTAAAAGTGAGTGGCACTTTTCTGTTTCAAATTCGTGCACGTCTCCACTCCGTTCCGCAGGAATCAGATGTTCCTGCGGAGCTTTTTTTATGCGCAGCTCCTGGGCGGCGCCGCGGGCGAGAAGGATGGAGCCTCACCTCCTGATTCATGGGAATTTTCATCCAGTGACACAAAAAGCCTCCGGCGGGGTCGCACTGCGGCGGAATGGAAAATGTCTCCTGCCATGCGACCTGTTTCTTACTGGACTGCGGTATGCTTATGGCATAAAGAGCTATTGTTAAA
>CANQUH010000149.1 GCA_947626965.1 uncultured Lachnospiraceae bacterium | reverse complement strand
GGGGCAAATCGCGCTGCTGGCGGCAGGAAATGGTGAAAAATAGAAAAATCCCCACTCGGAACAAGTGTCCGGGAGGGGATGGTTTACAGATAGTTATAACAGGGACGAATTGGCTTCATCCGCTTCCTGCGCCGCCTCCGGAACAGCCCGCACCGGGATTCCGTTCAGCTCCACAAAACCGTCCGCCGGGATCAGGATATACGGGCGTCCGTCGATGATGCGTGTCTCAATCAGGTCCATGCTTTCTGGTTTTGCCGTGATTATAATATCCGAAGTTTTGATTTCAAATTTGCGGGTGCTGGCTATATTTGAAACGAAAAGTTCCGCGCTGGAATTTCCGGCAGTCTCCTCAAAGCTGGCGTCGAAATTTTCCAGCGTCTCATCGGTGGCGCCGCTCTCATAGAGCAGCCGTTTGACGTCGAACGCGTCAAGCACCGGCGGTTCCGGGTCATCCTTGCGTTCCTCGAGCAGGCCGTTCAGCGCCTCGTGAATGTTTTTGACGGTTTCAAAGGTACATTCTTCCTGGAACGTGTCGGCCACAAGCGTGTTGAACGTCTCTCTCTGCCAGGAAGCCGGAAGAGGAAGTGTGCAGCCGAGGAGCTGTTCCGCGAGGAAGGCGCCGGATTCCTCCGGATTTTTGGAGAAGAGCAGGGCGCTGTGGATGTCCGAGTTCCGGTCTGTGAAGGCCGGAAACAGAAAGCCGGCGACGGGAACTTCCACAAACCAGTCGCGCGTGCGCTCCGTGATCGTGTTTGCCGCTTCATCATAGCAGAGTCCCGGTTTGGTGAGCTTCACGGGGCAGATGCTGCAGATCAGAAACTCATAGACATCGTCGGACGCGTCGAAAAGCTCCGCCCCGTCGGAGGCCCGCCGCGGAATATCGTAGGCGCAGTGAATCAGGACAATGTAATAATTTTCCGGATAGCGGAAGTGTTCGATGACTTTGTCGTAAAATTCGTCGAGCAGTTCCTGGTCAGTCAGCCGGCTGTCTCTTAAGCGCAGAAGAAATTCCTGCGTGCCTCCTTCCGCCTCCTGTTCCACGGGAAACTCCAGATCCATGAGGGTTTTGCCGATGGATCCGGAAAGTGTCTTTTTGAAGATTTCGAAATATTTGAACATTTCTTCCTCGGGCAGGGAGAGGAAGGCTTCTTTTATCTGAGCTTTTTTCGTTTTTTCGCTGTCGACGTAGCAGCCGCAGATGCGCGTAACGGGGCAGCGTTCTGATGTGAAGAGCCGCTTGATTTCAGAAATTTCTTTTTTATTCATAAAGATCTCCTTTCTCATTTCATGATGCTGGGTTCAAAAGGTATTTATGAGAAGATCATCTTGCGGGACGGTTGAGGCGTAAACAGCGGTTATCCGAGGACCGCGGGAACGGCGTATGTTTTCAGGACGTACAGAATCATCAGATGTACCGGATAGAACCAGTAGAAGAAATATTTCATCTGCCGTCCGCGTTTTCCATTATAGAACCAGACCGGAACGAAGGCGAGCGGCGCCGGTAGTTCCCAGGTGACAGCAGCGGCGCCTCCGATACACTGGTAAATTCGTGTAAACCGGAGCAGGTAGAGGATGATGATCAGAAATACGCCTTTATAACTGTAGTCGGTAGTGAGAAGATGCGCCGCATACATCCCCGCCGCCATGACCGGAAGTCCGAGATACGGGCGTTCCCGGAAGTACTGCAGGCCCATGAGCACAAGAAGACCGAACAGAAGCGTGAAATACACGTTCTGGCTGCCTGGATAATACCAGCTTCCCTTCAAGGCAATGTCAAACGGAATCTCCGATATCAGGGCAAACAAAAAAAGACGTCCGGCATATTTTCTGGGACTGCGCGTGTGCAGAAACCCTTCGACAATCAGAAAGCAGAAGATTGGAAAGGCGACCCGGCCGATATCGCGGGAACACTGGTAGATCCTGGCCCAGAGATTCATAAGTTCGGGGTCCGAGGTGATGACGGGATGGCGCGCGATGGTGCGGATGACGGTTGCTCCCGTGTGATCGATCAGCATGGTGATGATGGCGATCATTTTCAGTGTGCTGCCGGAGATGCCGCCGAATGGTTTTGATTCGTAGTTCATGACTAGCCTCCTTATTTCCGCGGGCGATGAGCTGGATGGCTGCGTCCGCGTGGATGTTTGAGTACCGAAAAAGATCAGACTGCTGATCCGCAGATTTCTGCCTGGTACTGTCCTGCCGTGCAGAATATGAAAACTGCCCGTATGATTTCTGGTATACCCGAAAAGAATAATCGTTTTCGGGGGATTTGTCAATCCTGCGTTATTTTTAGGCGGTGCAGGGTGATGCTGGAGAAAAGGGAACAGACGTCGATGCAGAATGAGGAAAAGGGATGTCGGAAAATGTCTGGTGACATATTTTCCGACACCCCTTTTTTCGTAAGCAGTGAGTTCGAATGCATCCAACAGCCCTCGGGATTTCCGCACAAAATGTGCAGAAATTACCTCGAACTCAGTGAGGGTGCGAACGATAACGAAAATCACTCTGCCAGCATCATCAGAATCTCGTTGCTTCTTGTGATGAATTTCGTCATTTCTTCCGGAGCAAGCGGTTTGTGCGCGATCATCGCGAGGTCATACAGCTGCTCGCAGAACATCGGGATGCGGTCGCTGTCCTTGTGGGATGCGACGTACTGAACGAGTTTGTTGTTTGCGTTCAGGACCAGCGTCTCTTCCCCGGCAAACATCGACGGATCCATGCCGTACATGTTGTACATCTTCATCATTTCCTGCATACGGCGGCTCTCTTCGGGGAGAGTGATCATGGAGGAAACGTTTGCGTTTTTCAGTTTTTCAACCTTGACAGTCAGTTTTTCCTTGTTCAGAGCCTTGCGGAAAATCTCGGTCAGCGTGTCGGTCGTCTCCTTGAGAGAAGCTTCATCGGTTTCCTCTTTGAAGGTGTCGGTCACGTCGGCGTCGATGCGCTGGAATTTGACTGTGTCGTGAAGCTGCTCCATATGGGAAATGAAAGCGGTATCAATGTTGTGCTTCAGGATCACGGCGTCCATGCCGGCCTCGCGGAACATATTGATATACTGGCTCTGCTGTACTTCATCGGTCACATAGTAGATCGTGGTCTTTTCTTTTTCCTTATCTTCTTCAGAATCTGCGCTGTCTCCGGTCTCTGCGTCCTTTGCATCGGCGTTTTCCGTCTCCGCGGAGGAATCGGCGTTCTCTGCTTCCGTATTATCCTTTGTCTCTTCGCCTTCTTTGGCAACTTTTTCTTCCTCGATCAGATCCTTTGTGGTCAGGTATTTGCCGTCAAGGTTCTTGTAGAGGATGTAGTCCATCATCTTCTCGCCGAATTTATGATCCTTGATGCAGCCGAACTTGATGAACGGGCTGATATCGTCCCAGTATTTCTCGTAGTTCTCGCGGTCTGTCTTGCACATGCCGGTGAGCTTGTCAGCCACCTTCTTTGTGATGTAGTCGGAAATCTTCTTCACAAAACCGTCGTTCTGCAGAGCGCTTCTCGATACGTTCAGCGGCAGATCCGGACAGTCGATGACTCCCTTGAGGAGCATCAGGAATTCCGGAATGACTTCCTTGATGTTATCCGCGATGAAGACCTGGTTGTTGTACAGCTTGATCGTGCCTTCGATTGAATCATACTCCGTGTTGATCTTCGGGAAGTAGAGGATGCCCTTGAGGTTGAACGGGTAATCCATGTTCAGATGGATCCAGAACAGAGGCTCCTTGTAATCCAGGAAGACTTTGCGGTAGAAGGAGCGGTATTCCTCCTCGGTGCAGTCGTTCGGATGCTTTGCCCACAGCGGGTTTGTGTCGCTTAAGGAGACAGGACGCTTGTTGATCTTCACGCGGTCGCGCGCCGGGGAAGTCTCGACAATTTCTTTCTCGCCGTTCTCATTCTCGCGCTCCTCGGTCTTTGCGTCCTCATGGATGCGCTCCACGATCACGTCATCGTCGCGGAGTTCATCCTCGTCGATCGTCTCGTACTCCTGCGGAGCGTTCGCTTTGGAGAGGAAGATCTCGACTGGCATGAACGAGCAGTATTTTTCAATGACTTCGCGCGCGCGGTATTCATTGGAAAATTCTACGCTGTCCTCGCCGAGGAAGAGCGTGATCTCTGTGCCGACGGTCGTCTTTGTGCCTTCCTCAAGCGTGTACTCCGTGCCGCCGTCGCACTCCCAGTGTACCGGCGCCGCGCCTTCCTGGTAGGAGAGTGTGTCGATGTGAACCTCGTCCGCTACCATGAACGCGGAGTAAAAACCGAGACCGAAATGTCCGATGATTTCATCTTCTGTTGTCTTGTCCTTGTATTTGTTCAGAAAGTCGGTTGCGCCGGAGAACGCGATCTGTGTGATATATTCCTCGACCTCATCTGCCGTCATGCCGATGCCGTTGTCGATGAACTTCATCGTCTTTGCTTCCGGATCCACGATGACCTGGATGCGCTTCTTGTAGTCGTCCGGGTAGGTATACTCGCCCATCATCTCGAGCTTCGCGAGCTTGGTGATGGCGTCGCAGCAGTTGGAGATCATCTCACGGACAAAAATGTCGTGGTCAGAATACAGCCATTTTTTGATGATTGGGAAAATATTCTCGCTGTTGATAGAAAGACTTCCTGTTTTTTTGCTCATTTACAACAACTCCTTTTATAAAATAATAAGTGTAATGTTTCTTTTTAATATTTGATTCCGGGAATTGCTGATCCGGAACTTTTGCTTTCCTTATATTAATACCGGAATATAAAAATGTCAAGAGAAAATTAGCACTCATTTTTGATGAGTGCTAACAAAATTTTTCTGAAAGGAATGGATGTGCGGAAACCAATAACAGGATACCGCATACAATAAGAATAGCGGATAAACGGGAATTGACAGGAGAAACGGATTCTGATAGGATTTTTGAGAAGGAAACAAACAGGTTTTGAGATTGCTTTGAATGGACTGCGGCATAGGGAGTCCACAGCGAAGAGAGGAGGCTTATAAAATATGGAAATACTGGCGGGACTGCTGCTCCCGTTTCTGGGAACGACCGCGGGAGCGGCCTGTGTGTTTTTTGTGCGTCATGATCTGAATGCGAAGCTGCAGAAGGTGCTGCTGGGGTTTGCTTCCGGCGTGATGGTTGCAGCCTCTGTCTGGTCGCTTCTGATTCCGGCGATGGATATGTCAGGAGGTATGGGGCGGCTGGCGTTCGTGCCTGCTGTGGTGGGAATGGCAGCAGGCTTTGCGTTTCTGCTTGCCATGGATATGCTGATCCCGCATCTCCATATGGGAAGCGACAAGCCGGAAGGTCCCAAATGCACGTTAAAAAAAACAACGATGCTTGTCCTTGCCGTGACGCTGCACAACATTCCGGAAGGGATGGCTGTGGGCGTTATCTTTTCCGGGCTGCTGACGGAGCAGGCGAGCGTCACCTTTATGGGAGCGATGGCGCTCTCGATCGGAATCGCGATCCAGAATTTCCCGGAAGGGGCCGTGATCAGTCTGCCGCTTCGGAGTGAGGATGGGATGAACCGGAGCAAGGCATTTCTCTATGGAACGCTCTCGGGGATTGTGGAGCCGATTGCCGGCGGTATTACGCTGTTTCTGGCGCAGTTCATCACAAGGATGCTTCCGTACCTGCTCGCGCTGGCCGCTGGCGCGATGCTGTATGTGGTCGTAGAGGAACTGATTCCGGAAGCGGTTGAGGGAGAGCACACAAACGTCGGGACAATCGGATTCGCCTCCGGGTTCGCGATTATGATGATCCTGGATGTGGCGCTGGGATGAGGCGCCGCAGATGTTATGCGCGCAGGCCCGCATATGGAGATTTGTGGGCCGCGCGGGCATGGGAGTTTTCATTCATGGCGGAGTCAGGCGCGCTGCATCAGATGTGCGGAAAGTCTGAGGAGACAGAATAAGAGCAGGAGGAAAGAAAATGACATATCAGGAAGTACTTGCACAGGCCAGGGAATGTATCGGAAAGTATTGTAAAGCGTGTGCCGTCTGCAGCGGCAGGGCATGCGGCAATCAGATCCCGGGGCCGGGAGCCAAAGGCATCGGTGACACGGCAATACGTAATTATGACAAATGGAAGGAGATCCGCGTGAACATGGATACGCTCTGTGAGAACGGGACGGCGGACACTTCGGTCAGTCTGTTTGGGCGGACGTTCCGTTATCCGTTCTTTGCGGGGCCGGTGGGCGCTGTGAATCTTCATTACGGAGAAAAGTACAATGACCTCGCTTATAATAAGATTCTGGTCGGTGCCTGCCGGGAGAGCGGGATCGCCGCCTTTACGGGCGATGGCACGGATCCGGCGGTGATGCGCGGCGCGACGGAGGCGATTGCTGCGGCGGACGGTTTTGGCGTGCCGACGGTAAAGCCGTGGAACCTTGATACGATCCGGGAGAAACTGAAACTTTGCCGGAAATCCGGATGTTTTGCCGCAGCGATGGATATCGATGCGGCCGGACTTCCGTTTCTGAAAAACATGACACCGCCTGCCGGAAGCAAGACGGTTGAGGAACTGAAGGAGATCGTAGAGCTTGCCGGTGTGCCGTTTATCGTGAAAGGCGTTATGACGGTAAAGGGAGCGAAAAAGGCGCTTGCGGCAGGGGCCTCGGCGATTGTTGTCAGCAATCATGGAGGACGTGTGCTCGATCAGTGTCCGGCCACGGCGGAAGTTCTTGAGGAGATCGCGGACAGCGTGAAGGGAAGCGGAATGAAAGTATTTGTGGACGGAGGAATCCGCACAGGCACCGATGTGTTTAAGGCGCTCGCGCTTGGAGCCGACGGTGTTCTGATCTGCCGCCCGTTTGTGACAGCTGTGTACGGCGGGGCGGAGGAAGGCGTGAAGCTTTACATAGAGAAGATCGGGGCGGAGCTTGCGGACACGATGGCGATGTGCGGGGCACACGGGATTTCGGATATCACGAGGGATATGGTGCGCTGCTGAAGCAAGGGGAAAACATGAGACAGCGATTGTTGCGGAGCCAGCGGAAAACCCGGGATACGGGGGAGCGGAAAACCCAGAATACGGGGGACAGGAAAGGAATAAGATTATGAATTACAGGACAGACAGAAATGGAAACCAGCTGTCGATTCTTGGATACGGCTGCATGCGCTTTACAAAGAACGGCTCGTCGATCGATATAGACAAGGCAGAGAAAGAGGTCATGTGCGCGATCCGCGGCGGCGTCAATTATCTTGACACGGCGTATGTCTACTCCGGCAGCGAAGCGGCGGTCGGAGAGATTCTGGAGAGAAATAACTGCAGGAAAGAGATCAATCTGGCGACCAAGCTTCCGCATTATCTGATCAAATCGCGCGCGGGGCTGGAGCGTACCTTCCAGGAGCAGCTCCGGAGACTCCGGACAGACTATATCGATTATTATCTGATGCATATGCTGAACGATGCGAAAACCTGGGAGAAACTGACTGCGTTGGGCGTGCAGGACTGGATCGCGGAAAAAAAGAAAATCGGGCAGATCCGCAATATCGGATTTTCCTACCACGGGAATACGGGGAATTTTATCCGCCTTCTGGATGCGTATGACTGGGATTTCTGCCAGATCCAGTACAATTATCTGGATGAGTACAGTCAGGCGGGCAGAAGAGGGCTGGAGTATGCCGGTCAGAAGGGGATTCCGGTTATTATCATGGAGCCGCTGCGGGGCGGCAGGCTGGTCAATAATCTTCCGGCCGGGGCGAAGAAGAAAATCGCGCAGGATAAGAAACAGAGAACCCCGGCGGAACTGGGCCTTCGCTGGCTGTGGGATCAGCCGCAGGTGACTTGTGTGCTTTCCGGCATGAATTCCCTGGAAATGGTGCAGGAAAATCTCCGTATCGCCTCAGACGCGCAGGCAGGACAGTTTACGGAGGAAGATTTTGATCTGATCGCGGCGGTAAAAGAGGAGATCA
Source organism: uncultured Lachnospiraceae bacterium (assembly GCA_947626965.1). GTDB lineage: Bacteria > Bacillota > Clostridia > Lachnospirales > Lachnospiraceae > Choladousia. Next base: position 646 of record CANQUH010000149.1, on the reverse strand, counting down.
ACCGGAACATGAAGGTAGGCTGCACGGGCTGCGGCTACTGTATGCCTTGTCCGCAGAAGGTGGACATCCCGATGACGTTCCACTGCTATAACCTCCGCTACACGGAAGGAAAGAAGTCGGGGCTCTGGGAGTATTTGCAGTCGACTGCAATGCGCCACGAGACATCCAGCGCTTCTCAGTGCGTCCGCTGCGGAAAATGTGAAAAACACTGCCCGCAGGGCCTTCCCATCCGGGAGAAACTGCAGGAGGCGGCAAAAGAACTGGAAACGCCAACTTATAAATTCATGCGATGGGCGGTGCGGACGTTCCGGATTTATTAAAACTACAGAATTGCTGTCCCCGTTTTTCCGATGATTTTCGGACATTTTATGCAGACAATGAGATGCAGGCCATGTTTGTCAGAAAACGCTGTGGCCCGTCATGAAATGAATGAAAAAATTGTCCGGAAATCATCCTGGATTCGATAGAAATCAGGATGAATAAAAAATTCATCAAATATAAAAAAAGCGGTTGACATTTTTGGGAAGGTACTATATAATAACATTCGCGTCAAGGAAAGGACGTTTGATTACCTGATACCGGGGTGTGGCTCAGCTTGGCTAGAGCGCCTGGTTTGGGACCAGGAGGTCGCAGGTTCGAATCCTGT
>CANQUH010000148.1 GCA_947626965.1 uncultured Lachnospiraceae bacterium | reverse complement strand
CATGGCAAACTGGATCATCTGGTGCGCAGACCGGTACCTGGGCCCGCTCTATGGGCTCATGAAAGAGGAATTCCTCCAGAGCGAGTACGTCCACGGGGACGAGACGAGGGTCCAGGTGATTGACGAGCCGGACCAGAAAGGGACGACACAGAACTGGATGTGGGTTTATCTGACCGATGAATACAGTGGTTCGCCGCGAATGGTGCTCTTCGAATATGAGAGGACACGCGCGGGATACCATCCGGTGGAGTTCCTCGGAAAAGAATTCCACGGGTATTTTACCTGCGACGGGTACCAGGCATACCACGGCCTGCCGGAAGGGGTCGTGGTGACAGGATGCCTGGCGCACGCAAGACGCAGGTTTGAGGAGGCCCTGACAGTCCTGAAAAAAGATTTCACAAAGGAACAGCTCAGGGAGACAACCGCGTATGAGGCAGTGTCCCGGATCGGGATGCTTTATAAAATCGAAGAGATGATCCGCGGCAGGACACCAGAGGAACGGTATGAGGAGCGTCAGAAGCAGGCAAAGCCGCTTTTAGAGGCTTTCTTCGAGTGGCTCCATACGCTGGAGGACTGTGTGGACCGTTCTTCCCTGATCGGGGAAGCCATACTCTATACCCTGAACCAGGAAAAATATCTGAAACGGTATCTGGAGGACGGCCATCTGAGCATTGACAATACGGCTGCCGAGAGGGCGATCAAAAATTTTGCGGTAGGGCGGCGCAACTGGCTGTTCTGTAAAAGCATCCGCGGGGCGCAGGCAAGCGCGGTTGTGTACAGTATAACCGAGACAGCGCTCCTGAACAGGCTGAAGCCATACGACTATCTGACGTTTGTGCTGGAAAGGATGAAGGATCCGGGCCCGTTTCCGGAAAGGGAGGACCTGCGGAAACTTCTTCCATGGTCATCCGAAATCCCAGATGATTGCCGCAGCAAAGTGAAAAAATAACGGCTGAATTTTCCCCGGTGGATAACCGGGGATCTTTTATCTCGTCAAGACACGGATTATTACCTACTTACATTACTTCAGGGGCTGCCGGTTTTCCGTTGTCAGCCCCTGTATCCAAATTAACTTTTTATCATTTTTTTACCTTCACCGTCACGACAGCTTTCTTTTTCCCTGAAGTCACTGTTATCTTTACTGTCCCTGCTTTCTTTCCTTTGACAACTCCTTTCGCAGTCACCGTAGCCGTCTTTTTATCCGAAGTTGCATACGTCACCTGATCCTGAGATGTGATCGGCGTGATTACCGGCTTAAGCGTCAGCTTTTTCCCCTTCTTTAAAGTAACCTTCTTCGGCAGGCCTGATATCTTCTTTGTCGAGATCTTCTCTTTTTTTACTGTTACTTTAATTTCTTTTTTCAGGCCGCTTGCGAGGGTGACCGTGATGACTGCCGTACCCGCTTTCTTCTTTGCTTTCAGCTTTCCTTTCTTGGTGACCTTCACAATCTTTTCGTCGCTGGACTCCCAGGAAACGATCCGATCCCCTTTCGCAAGGCCACTCACTTCCAACTTCGCCGTTGTCTGCCCGACCTGCAGCGGAACCTTCTCTGCGTTTACCTCCGCCTGGGGTGTAAGTTTCGGAACCGATGTACTTTCTGTTTCCCCGCAGATCGTACACGTCCTCGTCTTCATCCCCTCTTTTTTCACAGTCGCTTCCTTTGTGACCACATAATCGCCGAAGCTGTGCTTCCCTGTTGCCGGGATTTCTGTTGCCTCTTCCTTGTAGCCGCAGACCGTACATTCCCGGTGCTGGCTTCCTGCCTTCCCACAGGTAGCCTCCTGATCCACTACCGTAACCATATTATGCTCCGTACATCCGCTGCTGCCAGAACTGAGCTTCGGAATTGCCTCGCTCTCCGTTTCCCCGCAAACCGTACACGTCCTCGTCCTGAGACCTTCTTCCTCCACGGTTGCTTCCTTTGTGACCACATAATCGCCGAAGCTATGCTTCCCTGTTGCCGGGATTTCTGTCGCCTCCTCCTTGTAGCCGCAGACCGTACATTCCTGATGCTGGCTTCCCGCTTTCCCACATGTGGCTTCCTGATCCACTACCGTGACCATCTTATGCTCCGTACATCCGCTGCTGCCAGGATCAAGCTTCGGGATTGCCTCGCTCTCCGTTTCCCCGCAGACCGTACACGTCCTCGTCCTGAGGCCTTCTTCCTCTGCGGTTGCTTCCTTTGTAACCACGTAATCACCGAAGCTGTGCCTCCCTGTAGCCGGAATCTCCGTCGCCTCCTCCTTATAACCACAGACCGTGCATTCCCGATGCTGGCTTCCCGCTTTCCCACATGTGGCTTCCTGATCCACTACCGTAACCATCTTATGCTCTGTACATCCGCTGCTGCCAGGATCTAGCTTTCGGATTGCCTCGCTCTCCGTTTCCCCGCAGACCGTACACGTCCTCGTCCTGAGGCCTTCTTCCTCTGCGGTTGCTTCCTTTATAACCACGTAATCACCAAAGCTGTGCTTCCCTGTAGCCGGGATCTCCTCCGCCTCCTCTTTATAACCGCAGACCGTACATTCCCGGTGCTGGCTTCCCGCTTTCCCGCAGGTGGCTTCCTGATCTACTACCGTGACCATATCGTGGACATCGCATTCCGTATTTCCAGAAAATATCAAAATCACTTCCATCAAAGGATCAGACAGAGCCGGCGCTTTCGTATCATATCTGTAAACCAGCTCCAGCGTCGGCCTCACGCTGCCGAAAAGGACCGTTTCTCCCGACAGGCTGACTCCTTCTTCCAGTATCACTCTGTCCAGATTACCAGAGCCGATATACTCGGCCAGATTCATCTGCCAGATGCCGTCCACCTGAACCGGGGCAGGAACAAACAAATAACTATAACAATTAACAGATTGCAGCTTCACATTCGTACTCAGATCCAAGCTGCCCAGCTGATTTCCAGAACAATCTAAGCCAGTCAGTTTTAAATTACTGCTCACATCAAGGTTGCTCAGCTGATTATTAGCGCAAGACAAAGTAGCCAAAGCCTTATTGCTGCTTACATCAAGACTGCTCAGCTGATTGTTAGCGCAAGACAATCTGGTCAGGGCCTTATTGCCGCTTACATCCAAGCCGCTCAGCTGATTATTAACGCAATCCAAATCATTCAAAGCTGTAGCTCCGCTCACATTCAGGCTACTCAGCTGATTATTAGCGCAAAATAAATTAGTCAGGGCTTTATTACTGCTTGCATCCAGGCTGCTCAACAGATTTCCTTCACAAGACAAAGTAGTCAAGGCTGTAGCTCCGCTCACATTCAGGCTGTTCAACAGATTTTCTCCGCAAGACAATCCCGTCAGAACCTTATTGCTGCTTACATCAAGACTGCTCAGCTGATTGTTAGCGCAACCCAAATCAGTCAGAGCTGTAGCCCCACTCACATCAAGGCTGCTCAACAGATTTCTACTGCAAGACAAAGTAGTCAGGGATGTGGCCCCGCTCACATCCAGGCTGCTCAGCAGATTTCCACTGCAATTCAAAGTAGTCAAAGCCTTATTGCCGCTCACATCAAGACTGCTCAGCAGGTTTCCATTGCAATACAAAGTAGTCAAAGCCTTATTGCCGCTCACATCCAGGCTGCTCAACAGGTTTCCATAGCAATACAATCCAGTCAACGATTTAAAAAATTCTATTCCTTTTAAGTTCTCGACATTTTTATTAGTGACAAATATTTCTGTAACAGCTTCTATCTCTCTTGCCTCAAGCTTTCCATTTTGATTCATATCAAACTGTTTTACATATTCCCTGAAAACCTCGTCCGGAAAGTTCGCTTCATTTATCTCAACTATCTCAACAGCTTCCGCTCCAAGCTTCGGGATTGCCTCGCTCTCCGTTTCCCCGCAGACCGTACATGTCCTCGTCCTGAGTCCTTCTTCCTCCTCGGTCGCTTCCTTTATGACCACATAATCTCCAAAGCTATGCATCCCCGTCGCAGGGATTTCCATCACTGCTTCTATGTAGCCGCAAACCATACATTCCCGGTGCTGGCTTCCCGGAGTTCCACAGGTGGCTTCCTGATCTACTACCGTAACCATATCGTGGACATCGCATTCTGTATTTTCAGGAAATACCAAAGTCACTTCCATCAGAGGATCGAACAGAGTCGGCGCTTTCGTATCATATCTGTAAACCAGCTGCATCGGCCTCACTTTGCCGAAAAGGACCGTTTCTCCCGACAGACTGGCCCCCTCTGAAACCAGTGTCACTCTGTCCAGATTATCAGTGCCGACATACTCGGCCAAATTCATCTGCCAGATGCCGTCCACCCGAACCGGAGCAGAAACAGGAAAATAGTTATTATAATAACTAGCAAATTGCAGCTTCACATTCGTGCTTAGATCCAGGCTGCACAGCTGATTGTCAGAACAACTCAACTCAGTCAGTTTTAGATTGCTGCTTACATCCAAGCTATTCAGTCGATTTCCAGAACAATCCAACCTAGTCAGTTTTAAATTGCTGCTCACATCCAAGCTGTTCAACAGATTTCCATAACAAGACAAAGTAGTCAAAGCTTTACTGCTGCTTACATCCAGGCTGCTCAGCTGATTGTTAGCGCAAGCCAATTCAGTCAGGGCTGTAGCTCCGCTCACATCTAGGCTGTTCAGCTGATTATTAGCGCAATACAAAGTAGTCAGGGCTTTATTATTGCTCGCATCTAGGCTACTCAACAGATTTCCTTGACAAGACAAAGTAGTCAAGGCTGTAGCTCTGCTCACATTCAGGCTGTTCAACAGATTTTCTTCGCAAGACAAGCTGGTCAGAACCTTATTGCTGCTCACATCCAGGCTACTCAGCTGATTATTAGCGCAACCCAAATTAGTCAGGGCTGTGGCTCCGCTCACATTCAGGCTGTTCAACAGATTTTCTTCGCAAGACAAGCTGATCAGAGCCTTATTGCTACTCACATCCAGGCTACTCAGCAGATTTCCACTGCACCACAAATTAGTCAGGGCTGTGGCTCCGCTCACATCCAGGCTGCTCAACAGATTTCCACTGCAATACAAAGTAGTCAAAGCCTTATTGCTGCTCACATCCAGGCTGTCCAACAGATTTCCACTGCAATCCAAATAAGTCAGCGATTTGAAAAATTCTATACCTTTTAAGTTCCCGACATTTTTATCATTAACATTTATGTCTGTAACAGCTTCTATCTCACTCGTCTCAAGATTTCCGTTTTGATCCATATCAAATTGTTCTACATATTCCCTGAAAACCCCGTCCGGAAAGTTCGCTTCATTTATCTCAACAGCTTCCGCTGCCGCTGCTTCCGTTTCTTGTATCTGGGCATATCCGGGATCCTCCGCAAGCTTCAGCTCCTCAACTGTCAGATCCACTGTCTGTGGTTTTTCCTCCCCCGCTTCCAGAGCCTCTGTTCCGCCAAAAGCTTCTTCCGCGGAAACAATCTCTTCCATAAAACTTTCTTCCCCTGACGCTACTGGGGCATCCTGGGCTACCGGATCTATGCCTTCCAACTCTTCCAGAATCAGGGGCTCATCTTCTGCTGCCGCAACCCAGCCGCAACCCTGCAGAGCCAGCGTGCCCGCCAGCATTACTGCTAAGATCTTTCTTTTCATGTGTGCCTCCTTTAATTTTTATATTTCACAATACAAACAGTCAGACCGTAAAAATGCTCCGGCAGCAAAAACCAGCCGCCGGAGCTGAACAGTTTCATATTTTTATCGCAGTGTCACACGGGCAAACTCACACGCTTTCCCTGTCACAACCGTGTGGATCTTTCTCCTGCTGCTACACTCTCTTATTCTTCGCGACAAATGACGGATACGTACCGGCTCCCACCATCTTCGTGCCCGCGGTGATTACAACGCTCTTATCGGTGATCACGTGGTCAAGCTCCGCACCTTCCTCGACAATGGTATCCTGCATCAGGACACAGTTCTTCACCTTCGCGCCTTTTCCGATCTGAACGCCACGGAACAGGACGCAGTTCTCAACGTCGCCCTCGATCACACAGCCGTCAGCCACCAGCACGTCTTTGGCCGTCGCGCCGTTGATGTAGCGGGTCGGGTTATCGTCACGGATTTTGGTGTAGATCGGGTTCGGCTCAAAGAGACCGTCCAGATTCTCATCTTTCAGAAGCTTCATATTCTCGTCAAAATAGCTGCGCAGACCGCTGATACGCGCCAGATAACCGGTAAACTCATATGCCTGCACATGGATCTTGTCCAGATTGCGCGCCAGGATATCTCGCTCGAAATAGACAAAGCCTTCCATAAACGCTTTCTCGATGATCCTGATCAGGTACTCACGGTCAAGCACATAGATATTCATCAGAAGGTTCTGCTCGTCCGTCTCCTTCGGATTGATCAGGATGTTTGTCACACGGCCGTTCTCATCCGTGTCCACAGTATAGTAGAAGCCTTTTGCCGCACCTTCCGCGCGCAGCATCGCATCCGGAAGCTTCTCTTTCTTGTAGGCCGCCGTCACATCGGCGCCGCTCTCAATGTGTTTCTGGAGCAGATCCTCAAAATCAAAGTTCACCGCGATGTTCGTATCGGAAAGAATGACATACTTCTCTCTCTGCGCTTTCAGGAAGCTTACAATGCTCGCAAGAGCCTCGATGCGTCCGTGATAAATCTTCACGGCCTTCTCCGCGTACGGCGGGAAGATCGTAAGTCCGCCGTTCTTACGGGTAAGATCCCACTCACGGCCTGAGCCAAGGTGGTCCATCAGGGAATGATAATTCTGGCGGACAAGAATTGAAATATTATCGATACCGCAGTTGACCATGCTGGACAGAACGAAGTCCACCATACGGTAACGGCCTGCAAACGGTATGGAGGCCATCAGTCTCTCTGTTACCAGGTCCGGGACCATATTGTCATAACTGTTCGGGAAAAGGATTCCCATTGCGTTCGCGTTAGAATTTACCATTGCACTTCACCACCCTTTACATTCTCTTTTACCATGGCATTCGGTCCGATCTTCGCGTTATCCCCAACATAGATACCAGGACCTACCGTAGCCACGCCTTTTTCTCCGTCGGCCGGCATAGCGCCGACAACCGCGTTCTCGCCGATCACAACGTTCTCAGCGATGATGCAGTGCTCTACAACAGCGCCCGCCTTGATCACGGAACCGCCCATGACGACGGCATCCTCGACCTTCGCGCCTTCTTCCACCTGCACGCCCGCGAACAGGATGGAATGTTTTACTTCGCCGGAGATACGGCAGCCGTCGGTGATCATCGAGTTCTCGACTCTTCCGCTGCCGGTGATCTTGTGGCCGGTCATACCGCTGTTGCGGCTGTAGATCTTCCAGTCGTCGTCAAAAAGGTTGATGCCGCTGTGCTCCGGATCAAGCACCTCCATGTTGGCCTCCCAGAGAGAGGAGATCGTTCCTACATCCTTCCAGTAGCCGCTGAAGTGGTACGCATACATGCTGCGTCCGTCGCGCAGAAGGTTCGGGATGATGTTGTTTCCAAAGTCGTTCTCGGAATTCGGATCCGCCTCATCCTCGATCAGATATTTCTTGAGGATGTCCCAGTTAAAGATATAGATTCCCATGGAAGCCAGGTTCGACTTCGGATTCTTCGGTTTCTCCTGGAACTCGGTGATCTTGTCATTCTCATCAGCAACCATCAGGCCGAAACGGGAAGCCTCGTCCCACGGCACTTCCATGACCGCGACGCTGAATTCCGCCCCCTTCTCTTTGTGGAAGCGAAGGAAATCGCTGTAGTCCTGCTTGCAGATCTGGTCGCCGGAAAGAATGATGACATACTGCGGATTGTAGCGCTCAATAAAAGAGATATTCTGGTAGATCGCATTGGCCGTGCCCTTGTACCAGTCAGAACCGGAAGCCTGCTGATACGGCGGAAGCACATGCACGCCGCCATGCAGACGGTCGAGATCCCACGGCTGTCCGTTCCCGATATACTCATTCAGTACGAGCGGCTGATACTGGGTCAGAATGCCGACCGTATCAATACCGGAGTTGACGCAGTTCGAAAGCGGAAAATCGATGATACGGTATTTTCCGCCAAAGGGAACTGCTGGTTTGGCAAGCTTCTGCGTCAGCGCGTACAGACGTGAACCCTGTCCGCCGGCAAGAAGCATCGCTATCATTTCTTTAGCCATAATTTTATTCCCCCTGTTTCTAAAAGCTATAATGGTAAATTGTACCACAGTTTTGCGCAAAACGGTAGTCTTTTTGTACAAAAGAATAAAAAATATAAACTTAATTACGATATTCTTTACATTTTTTCTTCTTTCCCCTGTCCGGATTTCCGGGAAAAAATTTTTTGAATTTTTTTAAAATTTAGTGTTGACATTTCCATCCCCCTTTGCTATAATGGCAACTGTCCTGCGGAAGTGTCGGAACTGGCAGACGAGCAAGACTAAGGATCTTGTGGTGGTCACACCGTGTGGGTTCAAGTCCCATCTTCCGCACGTCGGAAAAACGCCTGGAAATATAAGTTTCCAGGCGTTTTTTTATGCACAGGCCCGCATATGCACAGGCCCGCATATGGAGATTAGCTGCTGACGCAGACATCTTCAGCTTCGAATCCCTGCGCTCTTCACTTCGTTTCGGTCGGTGCTAAACGCGCGTCACTGGCGCGCAGCACCCCCGCAAGCAATCCGTAAACTCACACAAATTCACCACACTTTGGAGACCGCCATGAAACAGACTTCCGCCATTTCTTTCCGTGA
>CANQUH010000147.1 GCA_947626965.1 uncultured Lachnospiraceae bacterium | reverse complement strand
AAACCTCAGTGCTTGCGGATGAAGTGCTTGAGTTTCCGGACTATCAATTCTTCTGCCATCAAAAGATGAAAGAGGAACTGGGAAATCATGGAACTGAAGAAGCGCAGCTGTGGCTTGAAAGAAAAACATCCTCCGGAGAAATTACCTGCTATTCAGACGAACAAATTATAACTGAAATGCGGGAAAAGATTCATGAATCCTGCTATGGTTATTACAGGTCGTTTTTGAAACAGGGATGTGATCTTTTTGATGCCGGGTTTTATGCAAGATATTTTATGCCGTTGGATGAATGGCTGGAAAAAGGAGGAGACAGTGCAGAAGCGTTTTTGGCTGTACTGTGTTCCTGCGAAAATGAGATTGGGCATCAACAGAACTACGGAGAGGTAAAAGCGTTTGTCCTGGTGCAGGTTCTCAGGCTTTTGTATGGTATGGAAGCATACATATTCTGCTCAGATGACTTTGATGCCAGGCAGGGGTTCGCGAATGGGGCGCAGATTCCCTGCATCAGTATCTTAAGTGTGTTTCTCAAAATGTGGCTGATTGGCAAGAAAATCGAAGAGGTACAGCCATTCTTTTGGAGTTTTGTCCGCTGGTGTACCAACAGGAAAAATCCTCAGACGCATGTGAGAGTTTGGGTATTCAAAGAAGGTTCTTATAAAAGAGAAAGAATGCCGGTGACATCTATTCTGCCGGATATATATGAGGGTTTATATTGTGCCAGGAAAAATGGTGATCTGCAAAGGATTACATGAGCGAAGGAGGAATGACGGATTATGGCAAAATGGGATAGTCCCGGCGTTCCGCATAAAGGATGGACTTTGGTAGGATATGAGGATATCAAAGAAGAAAGATTTCACATCGGAAGATACTGGATAACGTAATGGCTCTTGCGGAATACTTTCTGTCTCCAGACGTGTCCGCCCTGCGTTTGTCGCTGCGCAGGAGTACCTGGGAGATATCTGCACAGCGATGAATCAGTACGATGAAGCGTCCAATGCGTATATTGCGGCGCTGGAGATGGCGAAAAAGCTTCTGGGGGACGAAAGCAGCCGGGTACAGAGAATTATGGAAAAAATGAAGTACCAGCTCTGACCTTGTACATCAATCGTCAAGTTCCGCTTTTATCAGCTCAATCCCTTCGTCTTTCCCGAGATTGCGGCTGTACAGTTTTTCCGTGGAATTGCACCAGTGCTCATGAACGCCCAGATTCATAACGGCATGCCCTTGGCTGTCCGTGTACACTGTGCCGGAGGGGGCATTAGCGACAAGTCCGGCTTCATGCAGGTAGTTTTCCACAGTGGGATCGCCGCGCAGCGCGCCGTTATTTTCTGTGACGGTCGGCTCATTCATCAAAAAGTCCGCCCCTACAGAGTCGATGGCTACAGGATCTTGTGAGACAAACACGCTGGAAGTGTAATCTCCGTTAAAGGGATCCTGCTGCCACTTGGAATTGTCGCCGGTGATGGAAGCTCCTTCGCTGGGAGCGCAGATCAGGGCATCCAGCATATACAGCACCGTCTTTCCACCCAGGTTCGCGTTTGCCATCAGGTCAACAAGGGGACTGTAAATACCCATCTCGTTTCGCGTCAGCCACTGGTGCAGATTTGCACCCTCCGGTGGACGCATGGCGTTTCCGTTGATGAAGGAGCCGAAATGATTTTTGCCGCAGAGGGTGATGCCGTAGCTGTGTCCCTTGAGGTTGGCAAGATTGATCATATAGGCCGCTTCTGTCACGCAGGTCGGCAGATAATTGACTTTGCCGCCAAAGGCGTGCGACCAGATAATCGGGGCGCTTTCGTCTGCCACGCCGGTGTCCCGACCCACGAAACGGACTCCATTTAAATCTCCATCGTTACACATTTCTACTATGTAATCCGGGAACAGACGGGACACATCATAAACTGTAATATCCGATGGCGCGACGCCCGCTTCCTCTGTCAGCGACGTAAGCAGGGCTTTCAGCAGCACCGGGTTTGTGTAGCTCATTTTTGTCTCGCCGGAGGTATCGTCATCCATGACGGCGGAGCCGTTGATGTTAGCTTTAATAGCGATTTTTTCTCCAGCAGCATAGCCTCCGTCCCTGCCATGCATATCATTGTGAGCGGTAAACAGCGCCGCCCAGCCGTCTTTTGCGTTTTCTTTCCCGCCAAGAGAGGCGATGCTTTCATTGACCATGTTCAAAACTGTAGTTTCATCAAAATGGTCAGGCTCCCACCAGTATCCATTTCCATCCCAGTTTACAGAATCAGGATCATAGGTCCACACCACGCGTCCCGGCATTGCGCCGATTCCTGTGCCGTAGGGCTCATGCTGCGGATAGATCCCGTCGTAGGGCATGGCTGTGCCTTCTTTTGCGAATGAGGGATCGGTCGCGTCGGCCGCCCTCCGAATTTCCGACTCCTCTGTCTCGTTCGCTGTTATTTCCTCAGTTTTGCTGGCGCCCGCCGCGGCTCTGCAGACTGTGCAGGTAAGCAGCAGACAGAATGCCCATAGAATAGCTGTTCGTTTCATTTTGTTTCCTCCTTCCATCGTATAATTTTATTATACATGCTTGTCACTCTGTTCGCTAATGATTATAATTTATGTCCTGTTATTCTGATTAAGAATATCATGAAAAAGAATGCCATATGGCTCCTATGCCAGAGGCAATTATGTGCAGGATATTTTTCGTGAGCTGAACATAGATGATCATATTAAAAAGATGGACAAGAAAACATTTTCGCTCTGCTTATTCGATATTATCTGCATCGATGCCAAGTTCGGCTAATTTTTTGCGGAGAAGTTCATTCTGGGAGGAAAGTTGCTCATTCTGAGAGGAGAGTCGCTCCTTTTCAGAGATAAGCTTTGCATTCTCCAGAATGGTTTCCTGCAGCAGCCGCTCCCGTCCTCGGGTGCGGCGATAATAATCCTCCCGAGCCTCGCACTGCATGCGGATCTTTTCTTCCTGTGAGAGCTGGTATGTGGTGGTGATGGCTTCCTGGAAATCAGTATTGTTTTTTGCGATCATTTTCAGTTCCTCCCAACTGTTGGCCTTAAAGAAACGGGCCCAGAGATCAATCTACTAATGTATCGATACGGATTATGGAACAGATTGCATCTTCCGGGATATCCAGATCGTGCTGGGGAGTTGCCGTGGGAATTTCATTCCCTTCATCTTCAGCAACCACCAGCCAGCCGCTGGCGGCATCGGTAATCATCTCAATTGCGTCATCAAGGCCGTTTCCGGTGGTGATGCATCCGGGAAGATCGGGGACACGGCAGTAATATTTAGTTCTGTCTTCGTTTGGGGTAAATGTTGCAGTATAGATATATTTCATAAGAGCCTCCTTATAATGTTATTATGCATAACATTACACAAAATTTCAAGAAATATTACACAAAAATACACAATAAAGAAGTTATTTTCTCTACCTTGCTTCTTTAGTGTCTAAAAAAATACAAAATATATCAATAAATGAAAAGTAGTGAGTATAATATTGATCAATGCCAGGTACTGCCGTATAATGCAAATAGGAAAGCAGATTCTATGCTTGAGAAGGGAGCAAGTTAATGATAGACATGAATACAACGATTGCAGGCAACATACTTGCGATTTTGAAAAACAAAATAGAAAACAGACGGATCTTGCAAAAGCCATTGGAACCAGCAAGCAGACGGTAAACAAGATGCTTAATGGTACACGCATGATCAATACTGCTGAGTTGAAATCTATTTCAGATTTCCTTGGTGTGAAAATGGAAGATCAGAAGTTGATTTGCGCATTAATATTTATCGGAACCAGATTAGCGCCAATGGCGTTAAAAATGGCGTAGATGGCGTTAAAAATGGCGTTAAACTGGCGGAAATAGATGTGTTGGATCAGAGTAAAAAGCTGCTGAAGATCGTTGCTGAGAATCCAACAGCAACGCAGGCTCAGTATGCGGAACTGCTTGGAGTATCTAAACGAACAGTTTCCAGAATTTTTGCAGATTTGCAGAAAAGAGGTATGCTGGAACAGCAGGGAACCAGAAGAAAAGCAAAGTGGGTCATTAAGAACTGATAAAATAAGGAGGACATATGCTGGCTCGGTTAACTTTATATTTGGAAGAGACAGATCTATCTTATCAGAAGATGTCTCTGTTTCACGGCGCTCTGATGGAGATGCTGCCGCCTGATTACAATGGAGAGGAAAGGAAATTCTTCAGAGAAGAAACAGTACAAACGGCTGAAATATATAGAAGCGGAAAAGATGAGCGATTTTCTCCGGGGGAAAATGTCTTTTGAGGAAGATCCGATGGAAAAGTTCGGCGTCTTCGCACAGCAGACGATGGCCGCCGTTCGAAGTGAGAAAGAGGAGACACAGCCTTTTCGCGTAGGGACCTATTATTTTCATGAAGGAAATGGGCTGTATCTCATTGCTGCCTGCGCCGGGCGGGAAGAAAAAATGATGTTCGAAGAGCTTCTGGATTCCCTTTCTCTTACAGGAATCGGGGGAAAGAAGTCGGGAGGACTCGGAAAATTTACGCCGAAATACGGCAGAACAAACAAAGTGCTGGAACGGATGCTGCGGGAAGAATCCGGGATTTCCATGCTGATCTCCTGTGCGCTGCCGAAGGAGGAAGAACTTAAGCAGGCGCTTGAAGGGGCTTCTTATCTTCTTCAGAAGCGTTCCGGATTTATCGCTTTGGATACTTACGCGGACGAACAGAGAAAGAAGAGAGATCTTTATGTGTTTGCCGTAGGCTCCTGCTTTGCAAATCGGTTTGAGGGGGATGTTTACGATGTGTCGGAAAATGGAAGACACGCGGTATTCCGATACGCAAAGCCGCTGTTTCTGGGGGTGTCGATATGAAAAAAGATATGAGTTCCGAAAATGCCGGCACAAAGAAATTTGCTGATTCTGGAGGTGTGAATACGAGAGAAACGGCCGGTTCCGAAAATACCGGCAGGAATGAATTTTTGAAACCGTATCATTTGAAAATTCATGCTCTGTCTCCGATTCATATCGGAAGCGGGGATAAAATCACAAAGAAAGAGTATATCTATCTGCCATGGGACGGGACCGTGATTGTCTCTGATATCGGAAAACTGTATGATTTTGTCTGCAGACGCGGACGCAGACAGCAGTATATGGACTATATGCTGAAAAACAGCAGGGATGAGCTGGGAGGCTGGTTCAGGGATCAGGGGTTTCAGAAAAAGGATTATACACAGTGCCAGCGGTACAGGATGGATGCAGGGGATGCGTTTCAGTGTGAGCGGAACGCAAGGCCAAAGGAAATACTCTGCTTTGTCAAAGACGCTTATGGACTTCCCTATGTTCCGGGCAGCAGCATCAAAGGAATGCTGCGCACTGCGCTGCTCGCATGGGAAATTATACACGAGGAGGAAAACTTTAGCAGGATCCGCAGAGATATTCAAAGAAACTCCGGGGAACGGGCCAGAAGAGACCAGTGCCTGTCGAGGGAGACCTCCGCTCTTGAAGAAACGGCATTTCACACGCTGAACCGGAATGAGAAGAGAGTACAGGACGCGGTAAACTGCAATCTTGCCGGGCTGATCGTCAGCGACAGTGATCCCATCGGCCTGGACAGGCTGACGCTCAGCCAGAAGATTGATTATACGCTGGACGGAAAAGAGAAGCCGCTGCCTGTGCTGCGGGAAACGCTGATGCCGGGGACGGATATCCGATTTAAGATTACGATAGATTCCTCCTTCTGTCCTTATACAATCGAGAACATTCTGGATGCTCTGGATGAATTTCAAAAGATCTGCTATACTTATTTTTATTCTAGGTTCAAAAGAGGCTCCAGAGCGGAGGGGACAGTATGGCTTGGTGGGGGCTGCGGCTTTTTGTCAAAGACTGTCCTGTATCCCATGTTTGGAAAAGGCGCTGTCGAGGTGGCGGATGGCATTTTCCGAAACACGCTGGGAAAAAATTATGAGGTACATAAACACACAAAAGACAAAAGTCTGGGAGTCGCTCCGCATGTCTGCAAGTGTACCCGGTATCAGGGAAAACTTTATGATATGGGGATGGGGAGAATCGAAGTGATTTGATGTGCTGCCGGCCATGCGGCAGCAGGATAAAGAATGCGGCGGCACTTAGCGAGGATTTATCGTATTTTGCCAGGGCGAAAATTACTGGATGAATGGAAATCCGCGCATTTTGCGCCGCGCCTTGTAAATACTGGGTTTGGAGGGCATAGCAGCATGAAAATTGGAAGGAAAAATGAGAGAAAAGTTTTTACGCCGCAAAACGCCATTTGGAGCCAGTATTTATGAGGGCTGCGGACGGGAGGATTAAGAAGATAGATACCCCGCGAGGGGACGGAAACCTTTCAGTTCTAGGTATCTGTCATACATTGACTTGATTAAGAAGATAACTACCCTGCGAGGGGGACAGAAGTTATCCACACTTGGGAAACAGTCCGTTGATCAGCTTCCATCTAAGAGGAAACCTATCCCGAAAGGGAGAAGGAAATTCTTCTCTGAATCGAATTGCTGAATGCAAGCATTCCATATTAGGAAAAAGCCTGCCCCGTAAGGGGACGAAACTCCACAACGACCATGGTCATGAAAAAGTCTGATTGTGGTGTTTCTAGAATTATGGATGTGTATGGAAAAGATGGTTTTCTTTTTGAGAGATTCCATCATTGCCGCTGTTTTGCTCCGAAGATAAGCAGAGTTTGAAATAAGGTTTGAGATAAAAACCTGCTGAATGTCAAGGAACGGAAAATTCTATAAAAAATGAGGAATAATTCGGAGATTGTTGTGACAAGATGCAGACAGAACAGTGAGAAAACATCACGAATAGCCTGAGATTCAGGTTGGAAAGGGATGCAAAGCATGAAAAAGGGACTTCCAATAGGGGTAGACGGATTTGAGAAACTCAGAGAGAATAATTTTTATTATGTGGACAAAACGATGTTTATCGCAGATTTTCTGCGAGATAAAGGGGAAGTAAATCTGTTCACGCGGCCGCGCCGCTTTGGGAAGACGCTTACCATGACCATGCTGAAGACCTTTTTTGAGACTGGATGTGACAGGAGTCTGTTTGACGGGCTGAAAATCTCGCGAGAAAAGGAACTGTGCGATAAGCACATGGGACAGTATCCTGTGATCTTTCTCACGCTGAAGAGTGTGGAGGGGCGGAATTTTCAGGAGGCATATGAGGCTTTGAAGCAGCTGGTCATCAGGGAGGCGTTTCGTTTTTCTTTTTTGCCGGAGAGCAGCCGGCTGCTTCCGAATGAAAAAGAATTGTATGGGCTGCTGACGGAAATAAAAGACAGAGTTTTTTCTGTGTCAAAGGAAATTCTGACGGACAGTCTCCGGCTCCTGTCGGAGCTTTTGGCAAAGCATTATGGGAGGAAGGTGGTCATCCTGATCGATGAGTACGACGTCCCTCTCGATAAGGCGTTTCAGGCGGGATACTATGACGAGATGGTATCGCTGATTCGGGGGTTGCTTGGCAGAGCGCTGAAGACGAATGATTTTCTGGAGTTTGCCGTCCTGACGGGGTGTCTGCGCATCTCAAAGGAGAGCATTTTTACGGGGCTGAATAATCTGAAAGTCCACACAGTCACGGACGCGCGGTACGACGAATACTTTGGCTTTACGGAGGAAGAGGTCGGGGAGATGCTGGATTTCTACGGGCTGGCTGATCACGCAGAGGCGTTCAGGGACTGGTACGACGGGTACCAGTTTGGAAATGCGCGGGTTTACTGCCCTTGGGATGTGCTCAATTACTGTGACCTTCTGCGGGCGGACTCAGGTGCCAGGCCGGAGGATTATTGGGTGAACACGAGTGGGAACGCGCTGGTGAGGCGGTTTGTTGACAGGGCGGACAAAAGTACCCGGGACGAGATTGAGCGGCTGATCAACGGGGAGACGATTGAACGGACGGTGAACCAGGAGCTGACTTACGGCGAACTGGATAAGACGATCGAAAACATCTGGAGCGTGCTGTTTTCCACCGGGTATCTGACGCAGAGAGGCCGCATGGAGGGAAAGAAATTCAGGCTGGCGATCCCAAACAGGGAGGTCCGGGAGCTGTTTATTGAGCAGATATGGGAGTGGTTTAAGGATACGGCGCGGACGGATACTACGAAGCTGGAGCAGTTCTGCGAGGCTTTTGTCCGGGAGGAGCCAGAGGTGATCGAGGAGCTTCTGGACGGTTATCTGTGGGATTCGATCAGCGTGCGGGACAGCGCGGCCCGGGTGGAGAGAAAGGAGAATTTCTATCATGGGATGCTCTTTGGGCTTCTGCAGTATGAGAGCCGGTGGCTGGTAAGATCAAACGCGGAGTCGGGGAAGGGATACGGCGATATCCTGATCTGGACGCCGCAGAGGACGGGCGTGGTCGTGGAGCTGAAATATGCCCTGGACGGGGATCTGGAGAAAAGCTGCGCGGAGGCGCTTGCCCAGATTGAGAGCCGCGGGTATGACGCGGAGTTTAAGAGAGAAGGCATGAAGAAGATCGTGAAATACGGGATAGCTTTTTATGGGAAGAACTGTCAGGTGGCGACAGACCGGGAAAGGAAGGAATAGTTCAGATGAGAATTGGCATGGGATATGATGTACACCGTCTAGTGGAGGAAAGGAAGCTGATCCTCGGGGGTGTTGAGATACCGTATGAGAAGGGACTTCTGGGACATTCGGACGCGGATGTGCTTTTGCATGCGGTCATGGATGCGCTGCTTGGCGCGGCGGCGCTTGGCGATATCGGGCGGCATTTTCCTGATTCGGATCCG
>CANQUH010000146.1 GCA_947626965.1 uncultured Lachnospiraceae bacterium | reverse complement strand
AAGCTTTACGGAGGCAAAATTACGTTTATAGGAGGGTTCAGCTCTCAGACGGTGCTGGATAATCCTTATTCCACGATGGAGGAAAAAATAGAGGATGTCCGCTATGCCTATGATGTGCTGGCGCCTGGCGGCGGCTATGCGGCCTTTCCTGTGGTGGTAGATGTCAGATCGGCTGCTTCAGCTATTTTGCCGGTACACAAAGAATGCGCCACCCGTTATGCGAACACCTGATTGAATCAACTGTAGCAAAGATCCAGGATTCTGCGGTTCTCAGGATCTGAAAGCACCTCACGGTATATGCGAAGAAACCGGGAGATCTCTTTCTGATCTTCATCTGCCCGCCATACAAAGCCCATTGGAAGGGTTTTGCCTTCCAATGGGAATACCCGGATATTTTCCTCAAAAAAAGCGGCTGTCCTGCTGTTCTGCCTCCGCCAGAAAGCTGGAGATGCGATCCCCACACTGTTTTCTGAGAGCAGGGAGAAAAGAAGATTGTCTATCTGTACCAGATGATCAAAACGCGGGGAAATGTTATTTTTTTGAAAGATCTCCCTCACAGCTGTAAGATAAGGGGAATCATCACGGCTCCGGGCTACAGTCAGCGGCACACCAATCAGATCCGATACGCAGATGCTGCTCCGGCCTGCCAGAGGATGATTCTTTGATACGAGAACACAGAACTGGAAGGCAGCGATCCGCTCAAAATTGACGCGGTCAGCTATAGTGCGGCAATAGTTCTCCGGACAGATCATGATATCTGCGTTGCCATTGAAAAGATCCAGGCAGTTTTCTTCCGAATAGTTATAAAGATGCACATGGACGTTGGGGTTTTCACGCATAAATCGCTGTACGATCTCGTACAGCAGCGGGATATCAAAAATACGGTCATGTCCCAGACGCAGTGCCTTCATCGGTTCTGTCTGAATCTCCATTGCTGTAATAAAAGCCTGCTGGAGGTGTTCCATCGATTTCAACAGTTCTGCGTGGAAGGCCCTTCCCGCCGGAGTCAGCTGCAGCTTTCGCCCGGAACGGATGAAGAGGATAAGTCAGTATCGTTTTTCCAGATTGGAGATCCGTTTGCTGACAGCGGGCTGGGTCACACACAAATGTTCCGCCGCGATGGACATGTTTCGCGTTTGCGCTACCGTGAGAAACGTAATGATTTCTGAATATTCAACTTCATCGAGATTGATACTTGCCATGATTTCTGCCTCCTGATTTTATTGTATCAAAAAAAGAGGCTTTTGTATACGAGGTAAATATGAGAGTTATAGATGTTCATTCCCATGTTATAACAGATAGGTATTACAGTTATATAGAAAAAAACCATGCGCTTTTAGAGGACAGCATGCGTCTGCCGCAATGGTCCCTGGAAGAAATGATAGAATTTATGGATCAGGCAGGGATTGCCTGGACGATGTTGTCCCTCTCATCTCCGCATCCTTATTATCCCCAGAATGCCAGGGAAGGCATCCGGGTATGCAGGGAGATCAATGAATACTGTGCTTTCCTGAAAGAAAAATATCCGGACAGAATCGGATTTCAGGCAGTGCTGCCGCTCCCGGATGTAGAGGCGGCGATTGCGGAGGCGGAATATGCGTTCGATCATTTGAATGCGAACGGTGTGAAACTTGCTACGAACAGCCGTGGTCAGTACCTGGGAGATCCTGAACTGGAGCCGCTTTTTGCTGAATTAAATTCGAGAAAAACGGTTATCAATATACACCCTCACCGTCCTGAGCCATTGAACCAGACAGTCTTTACTGCCAGGGTGATTCCAATGTTTGAGTTTCTGTGTGATACTACGCGGGCTGTATTAAACATGATAGCGAACGGTATAATAGAGCGTTATCCGGATATAAAGATCATCGTACCGCACTGTGGAGCGTTTCTACCAAATATTGCGGACCGCGCGGAGGGTGTGCTCCCGTTTATGTATCAGCTCCAGCTGCTTGAACAGGAGATACGGGTAAAAAAGCAATTAAAAGTACTATACTATGATACTGCCGGGAATCCGTTTCCGGATCTGCTTCCTCTTTTATGCAGGATTGCCGCTCCAGATCACATCATGTATGGGAGCGACTATCCGTTTACCCCGGCTGGAGCATGTTGCCAGAGCCTGGAAAGGCTGAAAAGATTTTTGGATGAGGAGCCCGAACTGAAGCCTTGGAAAGAATATATTTTGTGCAAAAATGCAGAGACACTCTTTGGCGTATGATCTAAATGAGGAAGATCTTTGGAAGATCCAGCAAAATTAGTACCTGTACACGCTGCTGCTGTACATGCCGGACTATGAAGAGGAGTCCGCAGGCAACCGGAAACCAGAGAGAACCTTCCAATTTGTGATTCGGAGGGAAATGTTATTGGTATTTCTTCTGTACCGGTATATAGTTCATGGTATCACACAACCATCAGTGAGACAATTCTGGATATAGATAGGATAAAAGAAGGTGCTGAAGTTTTTGTACAGTGGGGAGACTTATACTGTGGCAGATACAGGTCTGAATCCATGGAAGTTTCAAACTGCGGCGGGAAAAATGGAAAACAGAGAAGAAAAGATTACATAAATAAAAAGCAACTAATATACTGCAAGTTATCATATATATGTTTTTCTGCAATTGATAAAAAACAATATATCAGGTAGAATTGAAATTGCCCTGTAAAGGGTAAGGGCGTTGTCATAAAACGGAACAACCCACGGCAGGCGGTTAGCCAAACCACCCGAAAGGGGGTGAGGTTATGCGAATCACACTACATATTGGAATCTTTACGGTGACAATCATTGTGAAAAGCAGAAACCGCCACTCTGCCAAGTGACGGTTTCTAAGGTTTAACTTTGTAAACTCGTTTCCGGGCTAACCGCTTGTCGGCAACGCCCTTTTCTATTTTCATTATAGCGGATTCCCCGGTTTTGTCAAGCGGGGTATGCGTTTGTTCTGCCTTTGCCATGCATGCGGTTGAAAGAAGAGGGCATTTTTGATTTGTTTTCTTTTGACAGGTCTTTTTTGGTACTTCTTTTTTCGCAGGAGAGAGAAAAAGCTGCTGGATCGGCTGCAGGAACTGATTGATACAGCGGCAGCAGGAGGGCAGGTATCAGACGATATCGCTCCGCTTCCCCGCACAGAGATTTCCGAAAGCCGGTTTTCCCTGCTGGAGAACAGTCTGAAGCGTTATCTGGCCGAGAGCACGCTCTCTGCCACGATTCCCGCAAAGCAAAAGGAGACGATCCAGAGCCTGATCTCTGATATCGCACATCAGACGCTTACGCCAATCTCCAATCTGAAACTGTATTCCGAATTGCTTATGGAACATTCCGGCGGACAGGAGGAAGAAATTTTTACGATTCATGAGCAGGCGGAAAAGCTGGATTTTCTGATCCGGTCCCTGGTGATGCTTTCCCGCATGGAAAACGGCATCCTGAATATTCATGCGCAGAGCGGTTATGTAAAGGAGCTGCTGGATACCGTAAGCCGCGAATATGCGCCTCTGGCCGCGGCAAAGCATATATCCTGGTTCTGCACCTGCGATCCGTCTCTGTTGGCTCTGTTCGATCTGAAATGGACGGCGGAGGCTCTGGGCAATATTGCGGACAATGCCATAAAATATACGCAGGAAGGCGGCCGGATCACCATAACCGCTGAAAAATATACGTTTTTTGTGCGTATCGACATTGCGGACAGCGGTATGGGGATTCCGGAAGAAGAGCAGAGCCGGATCTTTGCCCGCTTTTACCGAAGTCCTGCCGTTTCCGACAGACCGGGCGTGGGGATCGGCCTGTATCTTGCGCGGCAGATCGTGCAGGCGCAGAAAGGATATATCAAGGTTCGCTCTGTACCCGACGAGGGTTCTGTATTTTCGGTATTTCTGCACGTGTGATATCTGAAACATGCCATACGGATTGTTTCGTGCTTTGCACTTCCACAATCCTGCCCCGCTTTTTCCTCATTTTGGGAGCGGGTCATAAAGTCACTCACCCACCGACATGCAAGCATGTCGTGGATTCGGACTTTTGACCCTGGCATTATATCAAAACTGTGATATTTCAGAAACCGCCTGGAAACTTTTCTGTGGTAAAGTCAATAAAAAGGCTTTTCAGGAAAGGAGAATTTGCGATGACAATATTGGAAACCAGAGAACTGAAAAAAATATACGGAAAAGGGGACACCGCGGTTCATGCTCTGGATGGTATTTCCCTGACGGTAGAAAAAGGGGAGTTTGTGGCGGTCGTCGGCACCTCCGGCAGCGGGAAATCCACGTTGCTGCACATGATGGGCGGACTGGATGTGCCTTCTTCCGGAAATGTAACGGTGGATGGTCAGCCGCTTGAAAAAATGACAGCCGATGAGCTTACGATCTTTCGCCGCAGGAATATTGGATTTGTCTTTCAGGCGTATAATCTGGTGCCCATGCTCACGGTGAGGGAAAATATCATTCTTCCCATCAGGCTGGATGGAAGGAAGCCGCAGCAGGATTATCTGAAAGAGATTGTCCATGTGCTGGGAATCGATGATCATCTGCTGGACAGGCTCCCAGGCACACTCTCCGGAGGTCAGCAGCAGCGTGTCGCCATTGCGCGGGCAATCCTGACTAAACCGGCCGTTTTGCTGGCGGATGAGCCGACCGGAAATCTGGATTCCCGGACCAGTCAGGATGTGCTGGGCCTGCTGAAAGAGACGCAGAAACAATTTCATCAGACAGTTGTGATGATCACACATAATGAAGAGATCGCGCAGCTTTCCGACCGCATACTCCATCTGGAGGACGGAAGGATTATATCCGGTCAGACGGCAGGAGGTGAACACTATGGTAAAGGTTGAAAACCGACCTGTGCTTGATTCCCTTGCTCTGCGGTTTCTGAAAGTGAATTTCAGGCGTTATATTTTAGCCATAATATCCATCGTGCTCACCACACTTCTATTCACGACCCTTTTTACCGGAGCGCTTTCCATGTTTCTGACAAAACTGGAGGCGGACAAAAAAGCGTATCTCACCACATCACACGCAACGATCCAGCAGCTTAGCCAGGAGGAGGCCGACAGAGCAAAAAATGTCCTTTCTTCCTGTGATTTTGTCACGCGTTTTGGAGCTGATCAGCTGGTGGGAATCGCGTCTGACAGCCGTTTTCCTTTCCTGCTGGAATTTCACTATGCAGACACGGCCGCCGCGGAAAACCGTCTGGCTTTTCCCACCGAGGGAAGACTGCCGGAGGCGGGAAATGAGATTGCCGTGAGCACGCAGGTTCTGGACGCGCTGGGTATTTCCCACACCCTCGGAAATGAGCTTACGGTTATGGTGCAGCACGGGGCTGATTCCACTCTGACAGAGGAGATGTTTTCTCTGTGCGGCTTCTGGGAAGGCGATGCCTCCGACGTTTTCCAGTGGGGCTGGGTCAGCGGGGAATATGCCTTAGACACCCTTTCGGCGAAACATGATTTCGGGGACCAGAGCAAAGAGGATGCTTCCTTTGGCTCCTGGACATTCAGCATCTGGTACGACAATGTTTTTAAGATCAGGGAATATTCCCAGATGCTCGGCAGCCTTACAGGACTTGAAACAAGCGGACGGACCGGCGACGGATTCCGGCCGAACCCCGCGTATCTGATCGCCTTTGACTTTGGGGAGGGCAGTATCTCCCTGCTATCTGTTGTATTGTTGGCGCTGCTGATCCTCCTGGCCGGTTATCTGATCATTTATAATATTTTCAACATATCCGTGAAGAATGATATCCGCACCTACGGACTTTTGAAGAATGTGGGGACGACCGGAAAGCAGTTAAAATCGGTTGTCCGCAGACAGGCGCTGGCGCTTTGCGCAATTGGGATTCCCATCGGCCTGCCGTATGGATATGCCGTTGGACTGGCGCTTGCCCCTGCCGTCAGCACAACGCTTGAGGATACCGATGCAAGTTTCACTGTCGTGACATCCGCGCATCCTTTGATCTTTGTGACGGCCGCGCTTTTTGCACTGTTTACCGTGTATCTTTCCAGCCTGCAGGCGTGCCGGATCGTCCGGAAGCTTTCACCCGTGGAGGCTCTGCGGATGGCAGACGCAGACGACTGCCCGCGTGTTTTTGGACATTGTCTTTTTGCATCGGCCTGGGGTATGGCTGTGCAGAATATCATAAGAAACCGCAGGCAGGGCATCGTTGTCGTCCTTTCTGTCATGCTGTCTCTGGCAACCCTGTACTACGTGAGTATCGCAACCGGAAATATGGACTTTCAGGAGTTTGCCGGTATATATCTGGATGCCGGGGATTTCCAGCTGGATAAGCTGACTTTTAGCGCAGACACCGATTATGATTATCGCCGCGCGATTTCTCCGGATATGCAGGATGCTTTAAATTCATGCCTTTACAGCCAGAGCACCGGATATGTTTATCTTGCCGAAGCATCCATGCCGATGAACGATCATATACGCACAATATTTGAAAACATTACAGCAGAGCATCTTTCAAAGTGGAGCGGCGGCGCAAAACAGACATGGGAGACTGCGCGCGCTTCCAATCTGCTGCCGGTTCATTATCTGGGTATTACGAGGGCTGTGTTTGACAAGCTTACCTGGCTTGACGAGGCGTGCAGCTGGGAGGAATTTTGCAGCGGCGGACACGCGCTTGTGCGCCGTCCGAACCGCTATCTGAAGGAAGGCGAGACATATTTTCAGAACGGGGAATCCTTTGAGGTTCAGTTTGATGACGGAGCCAGCCGGACGTACACGATGCTTGGCGAGGTTTCGATGCCATACAGCCTCGGCTATCCTTATGCCTATCTTACCGGGATAGAAGTGCTGGTGCCTGCAAAGGAATACATCCGCTGCACCGGGGACTCTTTTGCAATGAAAGCGCTTATAGACGCGATTCCAGGTCAGGAGGAAAGGGTAGGAAAATATCTGGACGACACGATCCTTTCAAAAGACAGTACCATAAAGGTCACGTCTGTTTTAAAATTAAAAGAGACGTATGATAACTACGTGAACCGCTATTATATGATCGGCGGCCTGCTGAGCCTGGTGCTGGCCTTTATTGGCATTATGAATTTCTTCAACACAACCGCCACCACGGTATTAAGCCGCAAAAAGGAACTGGCGCTTTTGGAGGCGACGGGTATGACCGGACGGCAGCTGCGATGGATGCTTACTGCGGAAGGCTGTATGTATCTGGGATGCGCTCTTGCCGGCGCGCTCGCGCTTACATTCGGATACTGCGGGTACACGTTTCATCTGTCCGTCTCGGTTCTTGCCGGACGTATTATGCTTCCGGGGCTGGCTACACTCCCGATCCTTCTGCTGACCGCGTGGGGAATCCCATGCAGACAGTTTCAGAAAATGAGGCAGGAAAGCCTGGCGGACCGTCTTCGGGAATAAGACGTTACTGTTCACTCCCTTGCAGGTCGTGAACGTAACAACGCTTCGCGATGCACAGAAATGCTGCTTTCGCAGCATTTCGCGCCTCAGACCTCGGGATTTCCGGGCAATTTGCCCGGAAATCACCTCGAGCTCAGTGAGGGTGTGAACTGTAACAATAAGACGTTCTATCAAAATCCGGCAGTACAGATGTTGACTGAATCGGGCAGAAAGCTGTATATTATACGTGAGAAAAAGATGGGAGCCCGCCTGTTCTCTGGGAAAGGAACCGGGCAGGGCTGTGACGGAGAACAGACAGGCGAAGGCGCTAAGAGGCGGGTGAAAAATGATGCTGCCGGATTTTGTATCGCAGCGGGAAAAGCAAAAATATTTCCGCTCACTGAATGAAGAACAGAAAGTGAATGCTCTGAACGAAATGATAGAGGAAGCGGAGCATATCGTTTTCCTTGGCGGGGCCGGTGTGTCGACGGAGAGCGGGATACCGGATTTTCGAAGTAAGAATGGACTGTATCACAAAAAGGACAGACGCTTTGGCCGTTACAGGCCGGAGTATCTCCTGAGTTATGACTGCCTGGATGGGAGGCCGGCGGTGTTTTTCGATTACTTCCGGCGAAATCTTGACTGCCGGGGAGTTCAGCCGAATGATGCCCACAGAAAGCTGGCCAGGATGGAGCAAAGAGGGAAGCTTGACGGGGTAATCACCCAGAATATAGATGGGCTTCATCAGAAAGCAGGCAGCAGAAATGTGTGGGAGATTCATGGAAGCGCTCTGCGGAGCTATTGCGTGAGCTGTCACACGGAGTACGGAGAGAATTTTATATTCGAGAACACCGAGGAGATACCGCATTGCCCGAAGTGCGGAAAAATGGTCCGCCCGGACGTCACCTTATACGGCGAGCTGCTGCCGCAGAGGGCATATGAGGAGGCGGTCGCGCTGATACGGTATGCCGATCTGCTGGTGATTGGCGGCACATCGCTGGAGGTTGGCTCAGCCGCGCAGCTGGGGCATATGTATCACGGAAAATATCTGGTGATTATCAATAAGGGAAGGACGAAGATGGAGGGGAAGGCAGACCTGGTCTTTCACGACAGTATTTCTAAAGTGATGAATACAATAGAGATTTAAGAGGAGGGCGGTACGATGCCGGGATATTTGATAAAGGACACGACCATGGAAGAGCGCAGGAAAATTGTGGAGGAATCGCTAGGCAATATTGAGGCCACCTGTGACGGCTGTTCACAGAGGGTGGTCGACATGTACGATGCGTATATTCGTGGGGAGAAGGAGCTGCGCGAGATTACCATGGAATTTAATGCCCGCTATGTGCGGGGAGATATGGAGCAGGAAGAGCGCAGGAGCTGCCCGATGTAGAGATGCATCGGAAAAGAGTAGAAAGAACAGCCTCGCTGTTTACAGCGAGGCTGTTGATTTTGCCGGAGCGGACCGTTCGGAAAACCACTTTTCTACTGTCTCAAGGTTGACCCGTATCGCCTTTGCAATCTTGTCGGCTGGCAATCCCATGTCATG
>CANQUH010000145.1 GCA_947626965.1 uncultured Lachnospiraceae bacterium | reverse complement strand
GTCCAGAACGTGGGGGCAAACAGCATCGCCATCACCGAGATCAGAAGAATCTGCGGGATGTTTCCGATGATGTTGTAGACTTCCGTCATGAACGCGTCTACCCGTTTGGAGAAGCCCCAGATCGAGCCGACGATCACGCCGACCGTCATATTGATCGCGCCGCAGACCAGCGCCAGCGAGATGGAAATGCGCGAACCGTTCCAGATCGCGTCAAAGGTAGACTCACCGGACGCGCCCGCGCCCAGGATCCACTGAAGGTCCTTCCCGAAATACGCCATTGCGGCCGCCGGAGACAGATGCTTGGAAGCCGGATCCATCAGATTTGCAAACGGATCGTAGTGCACCAGGGAAGGATAGATATAGGCGAAGGCGATCAGAACCGCCAGAAGCGCCAGAACAAAAATATTGATTTTTTTGCGGAAGAACACGCGGAACACCGAGCGCCAGTAGGAATAGCGCGGCGCGACGATCTTCTCTGATTCCAAGGCGCTGTGATCCACATGGGAAAACAGCTCCTCCTCCGTAAATCCCAAATTCTCCAGATTTATCTTATTATTCATCCTCTCACCTACCTGTCTTTCGTCGTAAAGGAAATGCGCGGATCAACGGCGGCCATCAGCACATCACCCAGAATGATGGACAGCACGGACAGCACCGCGTAAAACAGTGTCACACCGACGATCACGCCGTTGTCGTAGCGGTTGATCGCCTGGGTGAGCAGGTTGCCCGCGCCGGGAACCACGTACACGCGCTCCGTGATGATCGCGCCCGTCATCGCCCCCAGGACACTTCCCGGAATACCGTGGACAATCGGGATGAGCGCGTTCTTCCAGACATGCTTCGTAAAGATCTCGCCCTCACTCAGGCCCCCAGACCGTGCAAACTTCACATAATCGGAGTTCATCTGGTCGATCATGTAGCGGCGCATCCACTTCATCAGATTGGCGATGGAAGGCAGAGCCAGGGAGACAATGGGAAGTATGTACATCAGCTTGTCGGACGAGTCCATGTCGAACAGCGTCGGCAGTCCGGCCTTGCCGCCCAGAGCCTTGAACAGAAAGATGTAAGCCAGGCTGGGCACGGCGATGATGAACATAATATAGATGGTACCGAGCTTGTCAAGCAGCTTATCCTTGCGCAGCGCCATGGCCAGTCCGATCGGAAGTCCCAGAATGTAGGCCATGATCGTGGAGATAATACCGATGACAAAGGAATAACCCAGCTTGGAAAAGCCGACTTTATTCGTATTCACATTGGTGTAGTCGTCCGTAAACCACTGGGCATTGGAGGCGGTCGCGTTCAGGGAGCCCTGGACATACGTCGCGGTATGAAGATTGTCCGCGCGGTCCGCCGTCACGCCTGTCGGATAAGTCACATTGGACAGCACATAAGCGCCCTGGGACTCCGTCATCGTGGTAAAAACATCCACGCCGCGATTGACCGTGTAGGACTCGCCCAGATTCAGCGTGAGAATATTCTGATGAATATACGGAAAATTCCCGTCAAAGTACAGCAGATATTTGTGCAGCGTGCCGTTTCCGATGATCGCCGGGGAGAAGACCTTTTTGGCCTCGCCCTCCGGATTTTTGACCGGATCGTAAAGCGTGAATTTTATCCCTCTCTTTCCGATGTCCACATAGTCCGGCACGTAATGAATGTTGTCGATGAAAAACATTTTTGTAAAGTAAGTAACAGCCCGCTGAAAAAGCGGAATGTCCCTGGTGGCGTACAGCTGGGGCTGGCCTCCGTCGCGGAGCTGTCCGTTCCGCTTGGCGTCCGCGTCCAGACGCTCAATTTTGTAGCCCTGTGACTGATAATATTCGGTAAATTTGTCTACATACTCAGCTGTGATCTCGGAGTCCGCATCCGCGGTACGGCCGATCTGTACAGCGGCGGCGCGAGTCTCCTCATCGATCTCTCCCTTAAGCGCCAGCTCATTGATGTAATCCGCGTAGGGAACATAATCCAGGTACCCGAAATCCTCCCAGCGGGACTGCTGGTAGGTAATACGGTTGTTGCTGGCCGTGTGGTTAAAATTGGGATCACCGGAAAATACCTTTCCCCGGTCCAGCAGGGAGTAGATCAGCAGCATCACGATCAGAACCACGCAGATGATGGAGATCAGGCCATGCAGCAGACGTTTGATAATATATTTTCCCATATATCTGACCTTTCCGTAAAATTTTATAGTTGAAAAAGGGGCGGAAAACCCCGCCCCCTCGCACATATCACGATATTCTGTTTTTACAGCTTCGCCAGCGTCTCCTTAGAACAGACCAATGTTCTTGCACATGTAGCCGTAGATCTGAATCGTATCCAGATAGGACTGGGCATCGCCATAGTCCGGGCCCCAGCCGGAATTGGTGGACAGATCGAAGTTCCCCTCATTGCCGGCGGAGAAGCGGTAGGTCGCGCCCTCCTCGTCGGTATCCTTATCAAAAGCGATCAGGTTCACGATGACTGCGCCGTCCAGCGCGCCCTCGATGCTCTGCTTCACCACATTTGCCATGTTGGTGTTGATCTCAGAGTAGGAGCCGTACGGATAATCGATGTAGATCGGGTTCTCAGCGGAAATCTCCACGCCCTGAGCGCTCAGCTCCGCAACTGCCTGCTCAAGCTCTGCCTTGGCGTTGTCCGCGCTGAACCAGCCGTCAAAACCGTCACCGGAACCTGCGCCGCTGTCTCCTTCCGGATCCCAGACCTGAATCGGGTAGCCGTCCGCGTCAAGCTGTGCCTGCTCGATCACGCCGTAAGCCGTGCCGGCCGGGAACGTGGTATCCTCTCCGTTGATCGAAACAGTGGTATCTGCGGTCAGGAACTGGAAGGTGCCCGGAGTATAGGAGTTGCGCAGACGCGCGAGCTTTAACTCCTCGCCGACACTGATCGCATTATAGGAGCCTTTGTCAAATGCCATGGACAGAGCCAGACGGAAATGCTGGTTCAGGATCGCCGCACGATAACGGGCAATATCATCCTCTGTCTTCGGAGATACACCGACATCCGGGTTGTCATAGTTCGCCCAGGTGCCGCGGTTGACATTCCACCAGCCGCAGTATGTCGTGCCGTTGCCCGGGGAAACATAGGAGTACAGATCAAAATAGGTCTGGTCCTGGCCCTCAGGCTTCTCACTCTTCATCAGCTCCAGAGCGGAAGAATTTATCCCGGCGCCGGAGATGACGCCGTCACGGGCCTCGTTGTAGGAGCGCAGCACGTCGCTGCCGTCGTTGTAGCTGTATTCCATGGAATGAATATTCATCTTGTCCGCATTCCAGTAGGTCGGGTTCGCCTCGTAGCGGGTCGTATTCTGCTCGGTGTAGTTCGTGATCAGGAACGGACCGCAGTATGCAATGTTGGCCGGAGTCTTTCCGAAATCGCCCGGTGTGTAGGTCTCTCCCTCGCAGCCGAAGGTACCGCCCTGCGAACGGTAGAAGTCACGGTTCAGCGGAGCAAAGCAGCCATAGCCGAGCATCGTGGTAAACGGAGCGAACGGAGCCTCCAGCGTGTACTCCAGTGTATAATCGTCGATAGCCTTCACGCCGATCTGCGTGTAGTCGGTAATCTCGCCATTCAGGTAAGCCGTGAAGTTCAGAAGGCCGCAGCCGTCCGTGTTGGTGAGCAGATAGCCCAGAGCGTCGCTGTTGTCCAGCAGATGCTCCATGGAAGCCACCCAGTCGTCCGCGGTAACCTCGCCGATCTCGCTGCCCTGCTGGTCCACCCACTTCACGCCCTGGCGAAGATGGAACGTATAGGTCAGGCCGTCCTCAGAAACCTCATAGCTCTCCGCCAGGCCAGGCTGCTGCACGCCCTTGGCGTCGTACTCCAGCAGGTTGTCGTAGGTGCCGGAGATAAACATGGAGTCTGACGTATAGGAAGTCGCGATCGTATCCCAGATATTGACATTGTATGGGCTTGACTCGATATAAGAATCCGCAAACGTATATCCCTTGCCTGTCAGATATTCTTTGGCCGCCGCAATGTAGTCGTCAGCGGTCGCCGCCTCGTTCCAGAGAGTCAGCAGCTGCGTGCGGTCCTCCGAGGTGATCAGCTCGTTCGTCACCAGCAGTGTGTGATAACGGTACTCATCCAGGCCCCACAGAGTCGTGTCTGCATTGGTACGCGGCACCCTGCGGCTCATTGCGTAATTGCCGCCCTGCGTATAGATTGGCAGGAAAACGCCGGACTCAAGCAGTTTAGCCTCAGCGACAGCCATTTTGGCCATACGCAGATCACCCGTCTCGGCCTTTGCCTCGTCGTAAGCGGCTGCGAAATCGCCCAGCACGTAGTCGTAGATCGTCTCACAGGCCTCGTCATAATCCATCTCATCGATGGCGGCGAGATCCAGAACCGCGGAAGCTTCCTCAGCGGGAGCTCCTTCTGTCTCCTCCGCAAAGGCCGTGGCGCCCAGAGACAGGCACATAGCCAGAGCGAGGAACAGTGCAAGGAATTTGTTTGCATTCTTCATTGATTTTTCCTCCTTCTTATTCAAATGAACGGTTTGAAATGTTTCGCCGGCGTGTCCGCTTAATGGTTCCCAGAGGTTTTTTCTTCTATATTCTTATAGAAGAAAGCAAGTGGGACGTCCCACTTGAACGGCGCCGCAATGGTCCGGACATACGTATGCCCTACAACCATTTTTTTAATTTTAATCGTTTTTAATATGAATGTCAATCGAAGTTTCTGCTACATTCGTAATATTTCTATTATTGTACTATTAAAAATTTTTCCGCGGCAGAATTACGGTAAACGTACTTCCCCTTCCGGGCCTGCTCTCCACAGAAACCGTGCCCTTGTGCCATTCTGCGATCTGCCGGACCATAAACAGGCCGAGGCCGAAATTTTCTCCGCGCGTATGCCCGGCATCCACCTGATAAAAACGATCCCAGATGCGCTCCTGCTCCTCCAGAGGAATCCCAATCCCGTTATCCTCAAACCGGAGGCTGACCTGATCGCCCTCCTCCGTCATATGAATCCGGAGATATCCCCGTTTGCGGCCATAGGCAACAGCATTGTCCGTCAGGTTGATAAACAGGCGGGTCATCATCGACATATCTGCGAGGATAACCGGATTTTTCAGCTGATCATCAATCTCGATTGTGATCTCCTTCTGCTCCGCCTTTTCCTGAAGTTCCTCTGCCACCGACTCAGCCAGAAGAATAAGATCCACTTCCTCTTTCTCCAGACTGTCCTTCTTTCTCTCACTGCGGGATATTTCCAGAAGCCGGGAGACCAGCTCCGACATCTGCCGCGCCTTTTTCTGAATCACTTTTATTTCATCTTCCGCCTCCTCCGGCAGATCCAGTTCCTCCAGACAGTACTCGCAGTGTGAGAGAATCACCGATACCGGCGTGCGAAGCTCATGCGCCGCGTCAGAAGAAAACTGGCGCTCGCGCTGGAAATTCTTCTCAAGACTTTCCAACATCTGATTAAATGTCCGGCAGAGTTCGTAGATCTCGTCCCGGTTCATGGGAACCGGAATTCTCCTTGAAAGCGTCATGGAAGAAGTGATCTCGTTGGCTGTCTCCGTAATGAGAAGAACCGGGCGCAGAGCCTTCACAAGCATGCGGTAACCGATCAGACCGGTAAAAACAGCGATCAGCGGAAAAAGTACGGCCATAAGACGCAGCATCCACAGATTATCCGTCACAAGCGAGCTGTAAGAATAAATACCGCGAATCCAGACCGTCTGTCCGTCGGACAGTTCCGCCTTTCTGTCATACACAAACCAGCTCTCCCCCTGCTGCCTGACCTTTCGCATGGCTCCCCCCATCAGAGGAGTATCCTCCGGAAAATCTTCCGGAAAAATGCCGTCAATAAACTCCGAGTCTTCTCCATAAACACTGAGCATGACCCCGTCGTCAAAAAAGAGCGTCCGATTCTCCAGCGGAAAATCCGGGGAATCCCCGTAGAAATTTTCCAGCAGATCTCCCGCCTCATCCTGAATCTCCTCGCTGACCGCCTCCTCGCTGTACCGGCCCAGATACCAGAGTGCACACAGGAAAATCACCCCGAACAGCAGCGTGATAATTCCGGTATACCAGCAGGTAATCTTAAATTTGATCGAATGTATTTTCATCGTCAGTCTCCACTTCCAGACAGCGGCCTTTTTGCTCTACTCCGCCTCGCCGTCGAGACGATATCCCCTCCCGCGGATCGTCTGAATCATTTTTACATCAAAATCCGCATCAATCTTTTTCCGCAGATAACGGATATACACGTCCACAATATTCGACCCTCCCTCAAAGCTGCTGTCCCAGGCACGCTCCTCCAGCTGTGCGCGCGTCAGCAGCATATTGGGATGATACATCATATATTCCAGAATCATGTACTCCTTGGCGGTGAGCGTGATTTCCTTCCCTGCACGCGAGACCGCGTGCGAAGCAGTATCCATCACCAAATCCCCCACCTTCAAAACAGACGTGACATGTCCTGTCTTTCTCCTTGTAACCACGCGGATGCGGGCCAGCAGCTCCTCATAGGAAAACGGCTTCACAAGATAATCGTCGGCGCCTCCGTCCAGCCCCGCCACCCTGTCCTCCACAGAGTCCCTCGCCGTAAGCATGATAACCGGAACATCAAGTTTTCTCCTCCGCATCCGGCGAAGCACCTCAAACCCGTCGATTCCCGGAAGCATGACATCCAGTATCACAAGATCGTACGTGTATACATCCAGATAATCAAAAGCCGTCTCTCCATCCTCACAGGCATCCACAGAGTACTTCTTCTGGAGACGTTTGACCACAATTGTCCGCAGATCCTCCTGATCCTCCACATATAATATTTTCAATATCGTTCTCCTTTTTATCGATTTTCGATTCATGTCGGAACAAAAAACATTTTTGTTTTGACATTAATATTATTTTAATGTTATTTTAATCTTCATGCTGTATTATAACACCATAAAGTGAAAGGGGGATTAAAAAATGAAGAAAATAAGAAGTAAAATTATCCTGCTGACAACCATTCTCGCACTGTTCCTGTCCGCTGTGCTCACTGTATCCGCCGCATATGCAGGAATTAAACCGAAAAAAATATCCAGAATTGGAACAGCTTCCAGAACCGTCATGGTCGGAGACGAACTGGAACTGAAAGTAAATGTAAAGCCTTTGTACGCAGACGATGATTACCTCCGCTGGAAAATCACCTCCGGAAAAGATGTGATCCGCTTCGACGATTATGACACACACGACGATGAGGCAGATTTCCGGGCATTAAAGGCAGGCACTGCAAAAGTCCGCTGCTATATCAAGGGAAAAGAAGCCTCGACAAAGATCAGTTTCACAATTAAAGTCAAAAATCCGAATCCTGCAGATCAGACGATCACACGTGTGGGACCCGCAACACAGATGGCCGAAGCTTATGACGATATTGAACTGGAAGTGAAAAAAAGCGGCGGCATCGCTGAAAGCCAGCTGGAATGGTCCATCGCCGACACAAAAATCCTGCAGTTTGACGAGTTGAAGCATACCGGCCATGAAATGGAATTCCGAACCTTAAAACCCGGAACCACAACCGTCACCTGCCAGATCAAAGGAACCGATAAAAAAGTGACGTTTACCGTGAAGGTGCTTGCGTATTACGACGACTGAGTCTATCGGCCTCTGTCTCGCTGACGCTGTCTTCCAGCGCCTGCGCCAGTACATACATCGGAAAATGGAAAGCACTGTATCCGTCCTCGAGCATCTTGTAATAGCGGGAACTCGGAACACGACGGCAGGGCTTTTCGTTCATGATATAAACCATGGCCGTCAGCCTGACCAGTTCCCCTCCCTCCAGCGGGGAAACTTCAATTTCCAGATTCTTTTTATAATAGAAGCCGGGGAATCCCTCGTAGCAGTCAAGACTTTTCTCATCCCGCTCCGAAATCTCCCAGATCAGGACCGGCACATTCTTCTCAGGATTCGGCTCAATAGTCGCGCAGCCTCTGAACAGCAGCTGCCAGCCATGCAGAACACCGCAGCCCACCACTTTGGCGTCCGGGCAGCGGTAAGCCATCTGCTCCTCCGACAGATTGCTGCCGTAAGCCATATAATATTTCTTTTCTCCCATTCTGCTCACGATCCTTTTTCATGGGGTTTTCCAAACTTTCTTCTGTACGCAGATCCATCCGATATTTCCTGATCTCTTCATCCTGCAGTCTCCGGTCAGATCATTTTCATCAGGACAGCCTGGTCTTCCTCCCCTATCTTCAGGGCTTTCATCGCTTCCTCAACGCCCACTTTGAAAAATTCCATGACATTCCTGACATCATTTTTCAAGGTTTCCAGTCTCGTCTTCTCATTCATTTCCTGTACGGCTTTACACACATCAATCACCTTCTCTTTTCTGTTTGAGCATCTGCCTCCCGCCGTATATAAAATAGTTGAAGGCATCGCCAAAAAACAGATTATTCCTCATATAACTCCTTTGTTATCATATCAATCTCTGAAAAAACATAGCAGATTTATAATAAAAGTAAATTTTTACGATTTTTCTTGTTTTTTTCAAACGATCAGTTAAAATAGGTTATAGGGAGTTTCACAGAATGTAGTTCACTGTTCCGGCAGGATATGGGGGCGGAATGATGATTCTGTGTCCTAATATAAAACAAAAATTCTCTCAGGAGGTTTTCTCACATGTCAGATATATATACTCGCGATGATTTTATCACCTGCCCCTTTGATGAAAGGCTTCTTCTCCGACAAACTCTGAATCTGGATATCGGACACAAATTCCAGAACACTTCAGAACCAGACCGGATCTATCATTACACCAATATGTCCGGTTTTCAGGGGATTTTATCAAGCGGCTGTATCTGGGCCGGAAATATTCATTTTCTCAATGACACAGAAGAATATCAGCACTTTACAACTTTTTTCGTTTTGCGCAATAAAAAAACATACAACCTGCTCTGTTTGGTGTATAGTATAAGCGC
>CANQUH010000144.1 GCA_947626965.1 uncultured Lachnospiraceae bacterium | reverse complement strand
GGGAGATGTCATGGTGACAGCTGTCCCCTGGCTGCTGACCAGTTTTTAATCGAACGGTATCTTATTCATCGCTTACCCAATAAGTGCAATAACCAATTCTATATAAACTAACCTCTTACTTTTATATTCCTCAAAGTCCAGTGACAGCTTCGCCAGAATGATCAGAATCCATAATAAGGAAAGAGTATATGGAATATCCTTCCAAATCGTATTTAGATGCAGGAAGTTTCCCGCGTTTATTCCCGAAAAGAAAGCTGCAGCCAGTAAAACAGACCCCTTCATCCCGTTTTTCCTGAGATAAAGTAACAGTTCAACCATCACAAAACACCAGAAGAAATACTGGACAAGGATCACCGCATAAGTAGAATCCCATATATTCAAAATGACACTTAAGGCCATGCAATAAAACGCCGGATGCCAGTCATACATCCTTTGAAGGTTATGGGCATTAGTAATCATTGACGCGTAAGTATCAGGGGACGATATCCCCGGATTATTCGCGTACAGGTTATAAGCAGCAGGCAACAGCAAAAGAACAACTGCCATAATTACAAATTTTCTTTTGCTCATACCCTCGCCATTGGAAATGGCTACATTGCTAAACCTGTCCAGTCCATAGACAACTGTGTTGACTACCGGGATAAACCACAGAACCGCCACCGTGAACACCCAGATCCCCGCCATTGTCAGTTTTACTGTCAGCGGATAGATCAGAATTCTCTGCCCCACCAGGGAGAAAGCCGCAAAAAGGTAAAGGAACACAAATCCAAACTTTTTCTTTTCACCTATAATGTTTTCTTCTACATGCTTTATCTTCTCTTCTATCTTATATGCAGACACCAAGGAAATAAGGTAAAACAGGATCTTTGTGGGCGCCTGGTACTCAAAACCGCTGCAGTTCACCAGGATCATACAGCCCATGACCTCTGCAGCGACAAGCAGGATATCCTTTCTCACATACCCACAGGCGGCTTTATAAGCCGCAGCTCCCCAGCCCGAAATCTTTTCCCAAAATGCCAGGATGAGATATCCCATGTATAAGAAAAGAAGCCATACAGAAGATACCACCACTTTTTCAAAGATATCCGGGCTTTGCAGATACCCATACATGACCGCAATCTGTCCATCAAGCTGTTCCCCACCGTTATAGGAATTCTCTGCTTCCGGGGTTACATTCTCCCCTCCGGTGAGCAGCATGTTCGGGATCTGGACACAGTCATCCGACACGTCAAAATTAACGGTATACCGGTATCCTTTCCTCATTTCCGCGTTGACGAAGATCTTCTTCCATTCCCAGTTGTTTACATTAGCCAGGGAAATGTTCGCCTGGTAAATCAAGTTATCCATCAGAGTAATCGATACCGTTATATGTCCCGTCCTGTCTTCCGCAATCCCGGTAAACATCATTTCCAGGCTGTTAAGCCTTCTCCCGTCACTTTTAAATGTCTGGGAAAGATCCACGCAGGGAACCTCTGCCGCCTCCGAAGTCGTAATTGCATAAGAAGTTTTATATTCTTTGTCAACCTCATCATACACAAATATATAAAGGATCCTGCACAGTACGATCACTGCCATAACAGCCAGGGCTGCCAGCTGCCCCCTTTTTAAATTTGTTTTTAATCCCTTCATGATTTTTCTCCTTCCACGAACGTCTTTACCTCCTGCAGTACCCCTTCCCTGCTGACGATATATCCGCCGGATCCTCCAAATATCTTCCCGTAAATTGTTTTGTAATTATAATCCGCCGGAGTCCCAGCCAGTTCATTTTTGAATATTCCGCCAGTCAAATATGTATACAGTTCCCCGGCAGAAACAGGTTCCGTCGCCGGATGCCACAGCCGGATGTCATTCTCCAGACAGACCTGTATATCATCCCACAGCCTCCCAAGGTTGTAGAACTGGTACCTGCTCCTGCTGTCCGTAAAATTAAGCGCAGTAAAACCAACCGCCCGGAACCTGTCTTGGAGCGTTTTCTTCTCTTCCCCCACCACATCTCTGACTCTATAGAAGCCATTACTTTGCAGTTCGTAGTACTTTCTCAGTTTCGGATCCCTGACGGAAAGCTCCTCCAGTTTTTCCCTTTTCAACATGTATGGAATCACATTTATAAAATCATAGATAAAATTCTTCCGGATGTTTTTCCCGAACAACCCCGGAAGCCGGATGATCAGCGCGTCCGGAAAATGCTCCCTCACCCACAGTTCCAGCTGATACCGGTTATACCCATAGGGATGAAGCCCCTTTGTGTCCACTTTCGATGTCTCATCCACATCCTTCGGATTCTTAAATACATCGATCGTGGAAATAAGCACCAGCTTCTTCGGGCGGATCCTGTCAATGTTTTCTTCAGCCTGTTGGATCTGCTCCATATCCCTTTCCGAAGCAGTGTTTGCCAGATATTTCTCCGCCCGCAGACCCGCATAAATCAGCAGGTCCGGGCTGGTTCCGTATGCTTCCTCTATGTTCTTTGAATTATATAAAGCCCCGATCTGATCCCCTGCGGACGCAAGGATATTGCTCCCGACAAATCCCGTATATCCGACCAACTCAATCCTTCCTGTTTTCTCCGCTGTTCCTGTCTTCCCCATTCCCATAACCTTTCTTTCCCTCCTGTCTCTTATTTCGTCAGCTTCTCAATGCTCTCAAAACTATAATACTTCTTTTTAAAAATCAGATTCAGGAGCAGCTGCAGGTACTTGATGACGACCGTAAGGATCCCGAATAAGCCGAAGAAGGCGACCGACAGGAACAGGATTGTTGTCGTCCATCCCGCCACCGGATGGGCCGCGGCGTAAACTATGACAGAATAAGCCAGCATAAAGACAGACGCCAGCATCATCAGGAAGGTCATGGCAAGCGCGAACCGGTACCCGATCTCCGTAAACAAGAGCAGAGAATCCACGGCAAGACCCGCGCGGTAGCTCCTCTCCTTCCTGTCACGCAGCTCCTTCCCACCGTTCACCGGCCGGTAGACGAGCGTGTTCGCCTTCAGACCGGCGTTCGCGTAGACTGCTTTTCTGTATGGGATGTTTTTGTTCATGGATGTTGCCCGGTTGATCAGCCTCCGGCTCAGGATACGGAAGCTCTCCGTACGCATCCGGTAGGACGCGCCGGAAAACCGGTTAAATATCCGGTAAAACAGCCTTGAGGTAACTTTCTCTTTTCTTCCAGGCGCGGCGCTCACGATGTCGTATCCCTCCAGAGCCCTCCGGTACACATGCATAATCTCGGACCGGTCATAGTCCGGGTATGTATGGTCAAACTCAAACACGAAGTCCCCGATCGCCAGGTCCACCCCCGCGTTTATCGCCGCCTCGATCCCATGGAAAGAGCTCATATTCACAACTGAGACACTTGTCGTCACTGCTGACCCGGCGGCAGCCTTTACCGCGGAAAGGCTCCCGTCCTCCGAGCTGTCATTTACACAGATAATTTCAGAATGGTCAAAATTCTCTTCCAGTACAGATATGATAATTTTCAGAAATCTTTCAATCCTATCCTCAGCGTTGTGGACATAGACCACCGCTGAGATAAAGTTCTTCTCCTTATTCCCCATCGTTCAGCACCTCATCCAGGTCATAGACCGTATTTATCTTTCCGGAAAGCACGCTGACGAACGTCGGATCTCTCGAGTACACCCGGACCACGGTCGGCCGCGAGTCATCGATCTCCGAGCTCATCAGGATCGGCTTCATTGAAAACAGTGAACTTTTATAAGTAAACTGAAATTCATCCTTCAGATATTTTCTTGCGAGGTTCGCCATATAGGGGAACGCAGTTTCCGGCCTGGCCGGACAGTCATTGCAGTTGCCTAATCTAAAAGTGGAACAGTACCCCCCCAAACCTTTTTCTGGCACGCAAATGTCGGAACCGCCTCATAGCTGACGGCGTGCGGCGTGAACGTCACCGACGTCAGGGAATGCAGGTCCGTCTTCCCAAACGGCATGATGGAAAAGAACGGCCCGTCCATGACAGTAAAGCCATATTTTTTCAACTTTTCATTTACATCGCAGAGTATGATCTCACACAGCTCATACTTGATCCCGAACTTCTCATAGCCCAGCATGTCCAGGATCTGGTTTGTCCCCGCGTAGGACGCATTCAGCAGGAAACCTGTCCGGTATTCCTGCCCGTCGGCCGTATAAACCGCATAGTAATCCTGCATCTTCTCGATCCTTTCGATTGCTGCCCCATACAGGATCTCAACGTTAGGCAACACTTTCAGCCCCTCAAGGAAGTAATCCTTAAGGAGCATCGCGTCATATGTATATTCTCTTGTAAGGAATGCGCCGTCGCACATTCCCTCCTTAAAAAAGCTGCCCGGATGCAGCTCCTCGCAGGGGATTCCCGCCACTTTGCAAAATCTTTTGAACTGTTCTCCGTCCGTCCAGGAATAGCAACTTGACGTCGCGTAGATCTGTTTAAACTCACGATTTATACAGAAATCAAAGTCCCGGTTGAACCGCTCGAAATATCCGGCAGATTTCATCGCAGTTGAGATAGAGCGGGGATAGTGATAGCCTTGATGGACGCGGGACTGATTGATATATGTCGCGCGCTTAAAGAGATTTGAATCACACTCTAACACCAAGATTTTTTCTTTTTTTCTTCCGCAGAAAAGAGCTGAATACAAGCCATATAAACCCGCGCCTATAATAATCTTATCACAATATTCCATCTATATAACCTTTCGTAATTATTTTTCTTAAAACTTTACTACAAATCACCGCAACATTCTCTTCAGTAACCTCCTCGTTCTGTCCTTTATTACTTTAAGCTGTCTCTTCAAGGCATTGGAGCCCAGAATGCTCCATACAACCCGGCTATACGGCTCTGTCCGGATCCTCTGGAAAAACTCTCCCCTTCTGGGGTTTACCGCCACAGGCTGGATAAGTGCCGGATTTCCTTCCACTGCTTCCTGAAACCTTCTCTTTTCCAGGACCAAATCCTTTTCCGCGCACTTTAAAAGCTCATCTCCCTTGTCCGTATTGATCAGCGCTACGGAGACACCCAGTTTCTCTTCCTCTTTCGTATAGCGGATCCCCCAGAAATCTCCCATGGAGATATCACTCACCCTAGGGAAACCCTTATATCTGCAGTTCGAGCAGGAAGGCCTCATATACAGTTTTCCCACCACAAAGGCGTTTACCCATGGATCATTATCCCTGCCGCGGTAGAGCTTCCTCCCATTCTTAAATGTCACCATCGTGCCAAGATTCGTCCATCCCCGTAATTTATTTTTCAGGTGTACTTCCGCGATATCTGATCGATACCGCTGCTTCAGCTCTTCCGTAAACTTCTGGAATGCCAAAGGAGTATTGATGCCCAAACATATAAAATCCACTGTAAAAAGATTTCGATAATCCTTGCGCAAAAAACCGTACAGAGCGCTGACCTGGCAGGGCGTACCACAAAAAAATACCTTCCTCCCCTCGTCCAAAAGCTGCCTGACATTACGGTAAATCCCCTCCGTATCGCTCTGAAAATACTTTGAGCGCATGATCCTCCACAGGCCTTCCATAGTATTGGAAATATAATGGTAAGCCCTGCTGTAATCTTCACTGTAAACACATCCAACGATATAGCCGCCCTCTCGGATAAATGTCTCGGCAAGGGCATAGTATAAAGCCCCGGAAGTACTGTTGTACCTGATCTTCTTGTCCTTATGGTAGGCTTTATAGGTTTTCGGTTCCTTCCTG
The DNA here is from genome assembly GCA_947626965.1 of uncultured Lachnospiraceae bacterium. Taxonomy (GTDB): domain Bacteria; phylum Bacillota; class Clostridia; order Lachnospirales; family Lachnospiraceae; genus Choladousia. The sequence continues at coordinate 3,224 of CANQUH010000144.1, read as the reverse complement.
TTTTCTCCGGAAGCGTAATGGCACGCAAGCGCAGGACAGGTTTTCTCGCACAGACCACAGTTTACACAAACGTCCCTGTTCACCTCAGGATACCAGAAACCTTCTTCATCCGTCTTATAGGAAATCGCTTCCACCGGACAGATATCCCCACATGCCTTGCAGCCCACGCAGTCGCTCCCAGATACTATGTCTATCATGCCTGCCACCCCACTTCCTTATAAGATCGGGCCGGATTTCCACAAGCCAAGGTACCGGCCCTGATCCTGCCGCTGACCTGCGACCCAGCCGCGATCACCGCTCCCTCCTCGATGTTACTTCCCCGAAGGACCACGCTTTTCAGCCCGATCCATACATGATCTCCGATCTCCACCGGATCCGGCAGATTAATCTGGTTTCCGTCCTCATCGATAATCCGATGATGATCGTAATCGTAGACAAACACTTCTCGTGCCAGAAGAACTCCCCTGCCGATGGAAATTCTGTCCGCGGCAAGAATAACGGAACCGGAGTTGATCTGCGCGGAGCCTATGACAACCACCGCGTTTTTCTTCATCTCTATCGTTGACCGGTAATAAAGACTGGTATTATCATAAATTTCCAGAACGGTGCCTTCCGACATCCGGACATAAGCCTCCGCATGGGAATGGGCAGGGAGGTGATAATTAACTCTGAAATGCCCGTCATGCAAAAGGATCCTCGATGTCTTATCCAGTTCCAGGACCGCATGCCTGTAAGGGATCAGAAACCCTTTTCCTTTTCGTTTCACTTTTTTGCTCAGAAAATTATAATACAGAAATTTAGGAATGCTGACTTTTGACAGCATCCGCAGTTTACTTTTCAGCTTCATCATCGTTCCAATCTCCATTTAATCACACCCTTGACCGATAAGATCTATCGATTTTCCACCTTACAGGCATAAACCGGCATGAGACAGAAATATGTTTTTCAGCAAACGCCAAACAAATCTGACCTTCACTGTAATTTCTCCGAAGGATGCTCTCCCAGTCCACGATATAGTATCTGCCAGTCTTCACATGTAATGTCCCTGATATACTGATCCGCGTTTCGTTCCTTCAGAACCGGCATAATATCCTCATCCAACCTGTGTCCGGGAAATATTTCTTCCATTTTTTGAATATCCCCTATGGCAATAAAATCACCGGAGACCTTTACGGATCGTATGATCCCATTATTTACACAGGCGCTTAAGCGTATTCCTCCCGTCGGAAATCTATGAAAAGAGGTACAGCTATATTCCTCCGGAAAACCGTAATTCCATCTTTCGTTTCCATATCTCTCCCCCATTATTTCGCGGATCCTGCTTTCCCTGATCCCAGTCTCCTTCTTTATCATCTCTGCGCCGAACTCTGTCTGTATCGCCTGTTCTACCATGTCTATACTGATCTCTCTACCGATCAGTTCCGAAATATTTTCCACTCTCATGGGAACCGACTTTGTTGAGACCGAACGTGCAATTTTGTTGTTCCGGGTCAGCACCTGCCTCAGGATATTCAGATCCGTATTAATAAGAAGAGTCCCATGATAAATCTGTTTATTTCTTTCGATATGCTCTGCCGTTCCGGAAATCTTATACCCCCTTACAGACAGATCATTTCTCCCCTGATATTCGCAAATGATACCCAGATTTCCAAGAGCTTTTTCAAGTATGTCCCTACAGTACTTTAAATCCTCGGTATTAAAATCCACGAGAAATGTATAATTTAAGTTCCCCAGATCATGATAAACTGCCCCTCCGCCGGAAACACGCCTTACGACGGTAATGCCATGCTCTTTCGCAAAATCCAGATTGACTTCCTCAAAAATATTCTGATATCTTCCTATTACAACAGTACTGGCATTTTGCCAGAGAAATACTCGTATTTCACCTGGATCTCTGGTTTCAAAAAGAAACTGTTCCAGCGCGAGATTATATGCCGGATCCACGGACCCGGACCTGTACATGCTTACTTTTCTCATACCTGCGGCGACCTTATGTAAGAGGCTTCAACAGCCAGCTTAATCCCTTCCGTCAATGTCGGATGCGCATACATGATATCGGAAAACATTCCCGCAGTCAGCCTTCTATTGATAAACGGAACAAGACTGTGTATCAGCTCACAGGCATGATAACCCACGATTTCAGCGCCTGTCAGCACATCCGTTTCTATATCACGTACAACTTTAAAATAACCTTTTTCCTCACCTGCAGCATGGCTGTACCCCACAGCGGAATACGGAATCTTTCCCACCGCAGCGTTTACACAGTCTTTTTCCATGATCCCTATCCTCGCGATCGCCGGAGCAGTGAAAACCGTCTGGGGAACCACTGGATCATCAGAAACAGGACTGCCCGTACAGATATGGCGAACAGCCAGCATGGCCTGAGAAATTGCTGCGTGTGCCAGCATTTCCCTTCCATTTGCGTCTCCTACACAGTAGATGTTTCCGACGCTCGTGCGGAAATTTCTGTCCACGTCCACAAATCCGCGCTCCGTAAGCTTCAGCGGCAGGCTGCCCGTTTCAACTGCCGCCGCTTTCCGCCCTGTCGACCAGAGCACATATTCACAGTCAACCGTTTGATCCCCGACCGACACTCTCAGACCATCCTCTGTTTCAGTGATATCAGAAACTGCCCGTCCGCAGAGGATATCAGTCCCATGTCCAGCCAGTTCCTCCCTGAGCAGCTTTACAGCCTCCCCGTCAAATATCGGAAGGATTTCCGGCATCTGTTCGATAATGGTAACCCTGGTTCCAAGCCGGCAAAGCGCGGAAGCGATCTCGCAGCCGGCTACTCCTCCACCCACAATCGCGACAGATTCGGGTTGCTTCTCCATATCCCAGAACGAGTCAGTCGTGAGAAAATGACGAAGCCCCGCAAACCTTGCAGGAATAGATGGCTGCGTCCCTGTGGCAAGGATTATGGTATCCGCTGTAAAATTTTTATCTCCCACTGCAACCGTATGTTCGTCGGCCAGCATCGCTTTCCCATGGATCAGATCGCACTTTCTCGACCGGAGCAGTCCGGACACGCTGCTTCGCAGCTCCGCCCTGACCTTCTCAGAATGCTTCTTCAGTTCTGACCAGGAAAAGGACACCTTCTCCGCCTGTATCCCGTAATTCCCGCTGTCAGCTGCCCGGACATATCTAGACGCGGCCTCCAGAATGATTTTTGTTGGAATACAGCCGGTATTGAGGCAGCATCCCCCAGGAGCTTCCTTCTCTAT
>CANQUH010000143.1 GCA_947626965.1 uncultured Lachnospiraceae bacterium | reverse complement strand
CAAATACCCCGCCCCTTGGGGCGTTGCAAGATTGATACCCAGTTGCTTGCAGCGGGGTCTTTGATTTGGAAGAATAAGAAGCAGAGTGATCTGCGGCAATTAAAAGCCAGAAGGTAAGAGAGGAATTGTGAATATGAAGAAAAAATATTTGATGACAGCGCTGCTGTGTTCCGTATGCATGACAGGAGCCTCCTTTGCGGGAGCGAAAATGGTATCTGCCGAAGAGCCGGAGAAAGTGACAGAGGCTGTCACGGAAAATCCGGAGGAGAGCACGGAAGCCCAGAGCGGGCAGGAAGAGGCAGAGGTTCCGGAGGAAAGGCCGGATTATAAGGCGCTGGATTATGTGACGCTTGGAGAGTACAAAGGGCTGAAGGTTGAAATTGACCCCGCAGAATTTGTGATATCAGAAGATGCTGTTGCGGATCGGATCCGGGAAGAGCTTCAGGCGGCTGATCTGTTTGAAAAAATTTCCGAGGGACAGGTGCAGGAAGGAGATATCGCAAATATTGACTATGAGGGCAAGCTGGACGGAGAAGCGTTTGACGGAGGTACAGACCAGGGATTTGATCTGGAGATCGGCTCTCACACGTTTATCGATGGATTTGAGGAAGGCCTGACAGGCGTAACGGTCGGGGAAACGGTTGATCTTCCGCTGACTTTTCCGGAATATTACGGGAATGATGAGCTGGCGGGAAAAGATGTCGTGTTTACTGTGACGGTGAATTCCATCAAGCGTATGCCGGAGCTGACGGACGAGCTGGCGGGAAAAGTTTCGTCGGATGAGTTCAAGGATGCCGCATCTTATCGCGCGCATGTTGAAGAAGAGCTTCAGTCGGATATGGATCTCACGAAGCAGAACCGGATTTACGGAGAACTGCTGACGCTGATCTCAAATGTCAGCGAAGTGAACGATTATCCGGCAGAGCTGGTTGAATATACTGCCGAAGGCATGAGATCCTACTATAAGCAGTATGCAGAGGCGTACGGTATGGAGTATGCGGACTTTCTTGAAAATTTCATGGGTATGACGGAAGATGAGTTCGAGGAAGAAGTGGATGCTGCCGTGAAGCAGAATCTGACGCAGGAACTTCTTCTCAAGGCGATCGCCGAGGCGGAGAACCTTGAAGTTTCGGATGAAGAGTTTGCGGCAGGATGCGAAAAGTACGCAAAGGAATACGGGTTTGAAACCAGCGAGGAATTTCTGGATGCATATGATGAGAAAGTAGTCCGTCTTGGCCTGCTCCAGGATAAAGTCATGGAATTTGTGCAGAATAATGCGACAATCGAGGAGGTTGCGGAGACAGAGGAAGAAACCGGTGAAGCGGTGAATGAAGCAGGCGAGCCGGCGGGCAAAGAAAAGAAGTCCGTGAATGAGGCAGGCGAGGCAGAGAGCGAGACAGAAGCTGCTCCGGGGACTGAGAAGGAGACGGCGGCTGAGTAGCAGGCCGGAGTATTGTGATATTTGATGGTGTTGTCCGTGTGACAAAAACAGGAATGGGGCTGTGAGAGTTGTTCACAGTCCTGTTTTTATGCGCAGGCCCGCATATGGAGATTAGCTGCTGACGCAGCTGCGGGCCGCGCAGGCGAGCAGGAGGAAAAACCGCCTCCTACTCGATCAGGCCCGCATAAGGAAACCAGAAAAATAAATTAAAAAAAGGGTTGCAAATTCCTAGATATGTGTTATAGTACATATATAACAAATGCTGTTTGAGAAGGTGCAGATCTGTGGAGCGGAGAATTCCCGCGTATCCCGGAGATAAGCAATACCCATCTGCTCTGGCAGCGAGTGAGGAGGAGAGATTATGAATATCAGTAAATTTACACAGAAGTCAATGCAGGCTGTGAATGATCTGGATAAAATAGCGTATCAGTTTGGAAATCAGGAAGTTGAGCAGGAGCATCTGCTGTATGCGCTGCTGCATCAGGAGGATAGCCTGATTGAGAAGCTGATCGAGAAGATGGAGATACAGAAAGAATATTTTGATAACCGTGTGGAGCAGATGCTCAACGCCCGCGTGAAAGTGGCGGGGGCGCAGCCGTATGTCGGCCAGTATCTGAATCAGGCGCTTGTCAATGCGGAGGATGTGGCGAAGCAGATGGGCGACGAGTATGTCTCGGTGGAGCACCTGTTTCTGTCGCTGCTGAATCACCAGAGTCCGACGATGAAAACCTTGTGGCGGGAGTTCGGAATCACGAAGGAGCGGTTTCTCCAGGCGCTCTCGACGGTGCGCGGGAACCAGCGTGTGACTTCGGACAACCCGGAGGCGACGTACGACACGCTGAACAAATACGGGCAGGATCTCGTCGAGCGCGCGCGAAATCAGAAACTTGATCCGGTCATCGGGCGCGACGCGGAGATCCGGAATGTGATCCGCATCCTGTCGAGGAAGACAAAAAACAACCCGGTCCTGATCGGGGAACCAGGTGTCGGAAAGACAGCCGCTGTCGAGGGTCTTGCGCAGAGGATTGTGCGCGGGGATGTGCCGGAGGGACTGAAGGACAAAAAGATATTTGCGCTGGATATGGGCGCGCTCGTGGCGGGCGCAAAGTACCGCGGCGAGTTTGAGGAGCGTCTGAAAGCGGTTCTCGAGGAAGTCAGAAAGAGCGAGGGCGAGATCATCCTGTTCATCGATGAGCTCCACTTGATTGTCGGCGCCGGAAAGACAGAAGGCGCGATGGATGCCGGCAACATGCTCAAGCCGATGCTGGCGCGCGGCGAGCTTCACTGTATCGGCGCGACGACGCTCGATGAGTACAGGAAATATATCGAGAAGGATGCGGCGCTCGAGCGGAGGTTCCAGCCAGTGCTTGTGGACGAGCCGACTGTCGAGGATACGATCTCGATTCTGCGTGGCCTGAAGGAGCGTTACGAGGTATTCCACGGCGTCAAGATCACGGACAGCGCTCTGGTGGCCGCCGCGACTCTGTCCCACCGCTATATCTCGGACCGTTTTCTTCCGGACAAGGCGATCGACCTCGTCGATGAGGCCTGCGCGCTGATCAAGACGGAGCTGGATTCCCTGCCGAGCGAGCTGGATGAGCTGCAGCGCCGCATCATGCAGATGGAGATCGAGGAAGCCGCGCTGAAAAAGGAGACGGACAAGCCGAGCCATGAGCGTCTGGAGGTGCTTCAGAAAGAACTTGCGGAGCTGCGCGATGAATTTAATTCGCAGAAGGCGCAGTGGGATAATGAAAAGAAAGCTGTCGAGAATCTTTCTTCTCTGCGTGAGCAGATTGAGGCCATGAACAAGCAGATCGAGCTTGCGCAGCGCAATTATGATCTGAACAAGGCCGCGGAGCTCCAGTACGGCGAGCTGCCGAAGCTGCAGCGCCAGCTGGAAATAGAGGAGGAGCGCGTGAACAGCCGGGAAATGTCTCTCGTGCATGAGAGCGTGACCGAGGAGGAGATCTCCCGCATCATCTCCCGGTGGACGGGCATCCCGGTCGCAAAACTGACGCAGGGAGAACGCGCGAAGATTCTCGCGCTTGACGAAGAGCTGCATAAACGTGTCATCGGACAGGACGACGGCGTTTCCCGTGTGACGGAGGCGATCCTGCGCTCAAAAGCAGGCATTAAGGATCCGTCCAAGCCGATCGGTTCCTTCCTGTTCCTGGGGCCGACAGGTGTCGGCAAGACAGAGCTGGCAAAGGCGCTTGCGGAAAATCTGTTCGACGATGAGCAGAATATGGTCCGTATTGATATGAGTGAGTACATGGAGAAACATTCCGTGTCCAGACTGATCGGAGCGCCTCCAGGATACGTTGGATATGAAGAGGGTGGCCAGCTCACAGAGGCAGTCCGCAGGAAACCATACTCGGTTGTTCTGTTTGATGAGGTCGAGAAAGCGCATCCGGACGTGTTCAACGTGCTGCTCCAGGTACTTGACGACGGGCGCATCACGGATTCCCAGGGCCGCACGGTCGATTTTAAGAATACGATTCTGATCATGACCTCGAATATTGGTTCCGCATATCTGCTGGACGGGATCGAGCCGGATGGCAGCATCCGTGAGGAAAGCCGGAATCTGGTCATGGAACAGCTGCGCGCGAGCTTCCGGCCGGAGTTTCTGAATCGTCTTGACGAGATTATCATGTTCCGTCCGCTGACGAAGGACAATATCGGCGGTATCGTTGACCTGATGATGAAGGATCTGAACAGGCGGCTGGCGTCGCAGGAGATCTCTCTGGAGCTCTCCCCGGCGGCGAAAGACTATATCATAGACGGCGGGTATGACCCGGTCTACGGCGCAAGACCGCTGAAGCGGTTCCTGCAGAAGAACGTGGAGACAATCGCGGCAAGGCTGATTCTGTCCGGCGAGGTGTCGATGGAGGATACGATCCTGATCGATCTTGAAGGCGGGGCGCTGACGGCGCGCGTGAAGAGATAAAAATAGAAGAGTATCACAGATCCGGAGCGAGGAGCTGCTCGGCTGTCAGGATATCCGGATTCACCATGAATATCTGCGGATATCTCTATCCGCCGCAGCAGAAGCAGTTCGCGCAGATACTAAATGAGGCCCGATAAACGGGCCTCTGAATTCTGTTCGAAAGACAATCTGCTTCTCTGATATCCTCCGGACAAAAATCAAATTTTTATTTTGGGGATGCATCTATTGTAATCTGTACGGGGGAAGTTCTTCTTTCCGTTGTTCCGTCCCCCAGCTGGCCATACCCGTTCCAGCCCCACGTCCACAGGCTTCCGTCTTCCCTGACTGCCGCAATGCGATAGATTCCCAGCTTCACAGATTTTACTCCGTCCATGATCTGTACCGGACTGGTCCTGGTTTCTGTTGTTCCGTCTCCCAGCTGGCCATGTCCGTTCCAGCCCCATGTCCACAGACTCCCGTCTGTTTTGACTGCCACATTTCTGTCATTGCTCCCAAGACGCAGGGATTCCACCCCGGTCATAACCTGTACCGGGCTGCTTCTGTCCTCTGTCGTTCCGTCTCCCAGCTGGCCATACCTGTTCCAGCCCCACTCCCAGAGGCTCCCGTCTTCCCTGAGCGCCGCGCTGTGGTTGTTATTTCCCAATCTTACGTTTTTCACTTCGGTCATGATCTGTACCGGACTGCTTTTATCCTCTGTTGTCCCGTCTCCCAGCTGACCGCACCAGTTCCGACCCCACATCCACAGGCTTCCGTCTTTTCTGATTGCCGCACTGTGATAATTTCCAAGCCTCACGGTTTTCACTCCGGTCATGATCTGTACCGGACTGCTTTTGTTCTCTGTCGTCCCGTCTCCCAGCTCTCCATGCTTATTCCAGCCCCACATCCACAGACTTCCGTCTTCCTTGAGCGCTGCGCTGCGGGTATTTCCCAGTACCACGGTCTTCACTCCGGTCATGACCTGTACCGGACTGCTTTTATCCTCTGTTGTTCCGTCTCCCAGCTCTCCATGTTTATTCCAGCCCCACATCCACAGGCTTCCGTCTTCCCTGATTGCCGCACTGTGATAAGCCCCCAGACTTACGGATTTTACCCCGGTCATGATCTGCACCGGGCTGGTTCTGGATTCCGTCGTTCCGTCTCCCAGCTCTCCATGTTTATTCCAGCCCCACATCCACAGACTCCCGTCTGTTTTGATCACTGCACTTCGATTACTTTCAAGAGTCGCGGTTTTTACCCCGGTCATGATCTGCACCGGGCTGGTTCTGGATTCCGTCGTTCCGTCTCCCAGCTCTCCATACTCGTTCCGGCCCCATGTCCAGAAGCTCCCGTCTTCTTTGAGTGCTGCACTGTGATAATTGCCCAGATATACCTGCGCCACCACGAAATCCTGCCTGTTCTGGACTACCGGTTTTTCTGAATCCTTTGTCTCTGATTCTGATTCCGGCTCCGTCTGATGCGTATCCGAAGTTTCTGAAACGGACATATTTTTTGCTTCTGTTGACACCACTGCCTGGTTTTCCTTATTGATAACAGCATCATCCTGCGCTGCCTGGTCTGACCGATCCGCAGACGGTCTCCCAGGACCGCTCCTGCCCAGCAGGAACGCGGCGACGGCCACAATCACTACGATGCATACCACAAGAGGGATGACAAGCTTTTTGGAGCCTGCCCCGGATGTGCTGCTGTCGGTTTTGTCCCTTTTCCCTGCCGGCGAGATGGGCGGCGCCTGGCTGCTGACAAAGGAGTCTTTTGCCACCTCTTTCAGGTTCAGGGCCTTCTTGACGGCGTTTACCAGGTTGAGCTGGTCCACCATCTCCTGCAGGTTGCCCGGTTCGAAGACCTGTATGTTCTCCAGCTGGAACCGGAACCGGCTGATCTGGTATCTGCTTATCTTGACCGGGATGATCTTTTTCCTCCCCGTAATGGCCGTTCCCAGTTCTTTCGCGACCCATACCGACTTTTCCGCGTTCTCCGACAGGACCAGCACGAACACGCTGCATCCGTCCAGAGCCCTGCTGATCTCCTCGATATAATCCTCGCCAGGCGCGATGCCCCCGCTGTTGGCCATCCAGCAGGAGATCCCGTTGGCCTCCAGGTTGTCTTTTATCAGCCGGGCCCACTGCATGTCCTCACTGCTGTAGCTTATGAATACCCTCTCATTCATCTCCATTCCACCTTCCCAGGTTTTTCTCTTCAGTTATCCGTATCCTGCTCCGCACAGGAATATAATTTTTTGAAGATGTCTTCTTTCACGATGTATACATCCTTTGGAACTGTCCTGTCCGCCTCATCCATCCGTACCGCGAACCAGTCTCCCGGCATCCCTGTGATGTATTTCTCGCTGTCCCACAGGGTGAACAGTTTCATCCGCCTTTCCAGCTGCCTGGCATGGACGCAGGAAGTGTCCCTGGACATGCAGGAGCGGATATAAGGAATGAACGGGCGGCCTTCCCCGGTAAGTATGTCGATGATCTTCGGCTGGTAGCCCTTCCGGCTTCCCTTTGTCGGCGTTTCCTCATAATAATAAGGCTCGTCCAGCACATCATACCGCTGCGAAAATACTTCTGCCCTGCAGGGGTAAATATCGTGTGCCACGCCTGTCATGATCATGATATCCCGGCCAAGGTCGATCTCAAAATCCCCCTCCAGCATACGCACCAGCACGCGAGTATTGCCTGACCCGCCTTGTTCAGTGAGCAGGTCTTCGCTGCGGACATAGCCCATTTTCACCCGCTTCTTGCGGTAAATGCGCATGCCCGAAAGGTCAGGCGTATCAGTGCGGGCATCATAAATATCCGTCTCCTTAAAATAAGAGTCCATCTTGTCTGCCAGGATCTTTCCAGCCATGACGGCCTCTTTTTCCGGGAGAGGCAGGAAGCCCCCTGCCTTCATGGAGTGCCCGCCTCCCCCGCACAGGTACTCCGCCAGCTCATCTGCCCGCGTCCCATTGACGCAGCTGCGTATGGACAGTTTTGCCCCTCCCGCAAGCATGCAGAACGCGATACAGGCGTCAATGCCGTCCACCTCGATCATCAGGTCGCTGATGACCCCCAGCAGGTTCGGGTCGCAGGGTTCTGCCTGGATGATGGCATACCGGCGGTCCGGATGGTAATCATGACGGCTCAGCGCCCGGTTCACCAGATCGAGATCTTCCAGGGACATATTGGAATTGCGGAACAGTGTAATCGAACTTTTGCTGAACTGCAGGGAGTCCCGCATGTCCTTATCCGCCGGATGGGAGATCTCCTGAAGGAATCCCGTATCCGTAAAGAGCCCGTAATACAGCGCTGTGGCAAGCTTCTGATCCCGGTTAATATCCTCCCGGCTGTATCCCGCATCCTGCAGCAGCTCCCACACAACGGTAGAACAGGAACCGTAATTGCTGACAATATGCTCCAGTTTGGGAGAGATATGGTTCTCATGCAGCCTGGGGGATGGCTCGTGATGGTCGATGACAGCTCTCGCATGGCCCTCTGTCCAGCCGCACAACGGCGGCGATGTGTTGCGCTCCCCAATCTGGCAGTCAACCGTGATCAGAAGGTCCGGTTCCGGGATAGAACTGACATACTCCGCAGGGATTCCCAATCTCCCCATCATGAGCCTTAAATTGCTTTTCCGTATTTCTTCCGGCCCGCCGTATACAAGGCGGGGCTGCTTCCCGTGGTCCTTCAGGTAAGTGTAGACGGCAAACCCGCTGGCCAGGGCATCCGCGTCCGGCACGTTGTGACACTGGATCACGATGTCATCATATTCCAGGAAATCTTCCAGCCTCATATATTTTCACTTCCTTTCGGGACGATCCTGTAGCCCAGCTTATAGATCAGCCGCAGGACTGACAGGGCAGTTTCCCTGTCATACTCCCGCTCGTCCTCCGGCAGCTGCCCATAGGGGACCAGGCAGGGTGTCGTCCTTGCGGCATCGTCCCGCACCGCCCCATATGTCCATCCATCCCTCATCCTTCCCAAGGCCCATGTCTCATGGACATTCTCCGCCAGTTTCTCTGTGAGGCATGCCAGGTATGTCGGGAGTACCACTTTGCTGGTGTCCGCTGGTTCAGGCATGTAATCCTTCATTCTCATCCTCTGCCTCCATTTCTGCATTTGTATAATCGCCGAAATATGTTCATAAATGAGTATAGTTTAACCTGTTGTGCCAGTTAAAAAATTGAAAAATTTCAACCGGATATGCTATCCTGTTTGTAACTACACAAAACTGAAAGGGGGCATATCTATGCTGAAGTTTCAGGATAATTATACCACCCTTATAGAAACTTTTGAAGACTTTATTTTGCTTACATTTACCATAATTAATAACCCGAAAATCAGGTGGATATATCAGAAAAAAGATGGTATGATAAGGGAAAAGAAAGAGATTTGGGAAGGAGGGATTTCACATGAATTTACCACAGGATCCGGTCATGCTGCTCAGCTATGTGAATACGCAGCTGCGTGACAACTACAGTTCTCTGGATGAACTGTGCGCGTCGCTTGCGGTGGACAAAGCGGAGATCACCGCGAAGCTGCGGGGGATTAATTATGAGTATGATGAAGAGAAGAATGCGTTTGTGTGAAACTGTGATGG
>CANQUH010000142.1 GCA_947626965.1 uncultured Lachnospiraceae bacterium | reverse complement strand
ATGATTATAATTTCCCGGAATCTTCAGCCCTGATTTTATAAGGCTTTCCGACCCTGTCTCAAAAAAATCACCCTCTTCTGACTGGAGGCGGTTTTTTTGCTGCCTTGTAATCCTGGCGGCCATGCCGCCTGTCAGGATACTTTCGTATCCGGTTTCCTTAAGTTTTATCCTGATCCCTTCGTGCTTCCTGAAAGCGCCTGGGATTATATCGTGCAGTTCTGGTATCTTGATCTTTCCCTGCACGATATTCAGTTGTCAGTTTTCGGTTGGAATCTCATTCATTGAGATTCCGAGAAGTTATTAATCACAGAATCCATAAGATACAGCATCTCCATCACGCTGCGGAAAGATATCTTCTTATTTCCCTGAACCCAGGAGATATGGCCCTGCCAGGTGCTCCTCTGATGGTCAACAACCTCCACGACAAAGGTCTGTTTTTCCATTTTTTCTATATTCATAATTCCCTGCCCGAGTGTTTTTCTTAATTATACCCCCCCAGTCACAAACTGGTCATTTAGACTCATTTTCTAGCCCTTTTTTAAAAATTTCTTGATAAAATCTGAGCAAAGGGCCTCTCCGCACGGATCTCCTGGGCATCCGGAAAACCCGGCGTCCAGACCGCAAACATGGGCTCTCGGAATCTTGAGCCTTCCGGGAAAGAATTGTCGGCCGGAAAAATTTTGTGAGGTGGCGGTCTTTCCTGTCCGGCTTTTGGGGTTTTACACGCGGCGGGCGGACAGAATCAGAGAAATCTTTTTTGTCGGAGAGCCACATGCGGTGCTGAAAGTCACAAAAAGTATCAGTGTAGGAGTATCGCCGACGGAAAAGCCGGAGAAGAGGCGTTTTTTTCCTCCTGCTCGTCCGCGCGGCCCGCATGCTGCGCCAGCAGCTGATTTCCACGCCTGAACCTGCGCATAAATTAAAGCACGGGAGATTTATATTACTAAATCCACCGTGCCTTTTTATTTTAAAAAAATTATTGTGTCCACAATTGAAACAGATCACAACGAAAGGGCTGCGCCTCTTTTTCTTTCCTATTTTTGCTGTTATCTATCTTTCCTGGCTGACATCACGATAAATCCGTCCTGTCCCGGATTTCAAAGTCCGCCCGCAGATTCTTCCTCACTTCCTGATGATCTCAAAATCATTATCTGACGTAAACCGGTCCGCAAGTCCTTCCGTGACGGACACCGTTCCGTCTTCCTCAACCAGAATCGTCTCAAACTCGTCGGAATGATCGCGCCAGTATTCTTCGGCCTTCTCCTTTCCCATGATAAAAAGGGAGGTGGAAAGCCCGTCGGCAAGCGTGCCGTCCCCGCTGATGATCGAGACAGATATCAGACCGGAATCAGCCGGCATGCAGGTGGCCGGATCCATGATATGATGATACGTCTTTCCGTCTTCCTCAAAATACCGCTCGTATCCGCCGGACGTGATCACCGCTTCGTCAGCGACGCCCACGATCCCGAGGTACGTGTCCGGATGCAGCGGATCGCGGATTCCGATCCGCCAGTTTGATCCGTCCGCCTTTGTTTTATATGTGTGAACGTTTCCGCCAAGATTTACCATGCCGCGCGCAACACCATACTCTTCAAAAATCTCCATCGCGCGGGACGATGCGTACCCTTTGGCAATGCCCCCAAAATCTATCTTCATACCTTCTTTCCCAAGGCTGATCTCGTCTTTATCCTCGTCAAGCGCCACCTGATCCATGCCGAGCAGTCCCTGCACCTGTTCCAGTTCTTTCTCGTTCGGCACATGATACTCCCCGCTCGTAAACCCCCACAGGTCCATAACCGGATAGATCGTGATATCAAAACACCCGTCCGTATCCTCATACAGTTCCTGCGAATATTTAAGCAACAGCTCCATCTCTTCGCTTGCCGGCCCTGTTCCCGCCTGATTCAGCGCATAAACCATGCTGTTCTCATTTCCGGTCGAGAGCATCGCGTCCAGCCGCAGAATCTCCGCGGAAGCCGCGTCGACCGCTTCCTGCGCCTTCGTTCCTTCCGCCGACAGCGTCATAAACGTATCCATTGCAAAAATATTTTTCTCGGCCTTCGTTTCCTGGGCGCTGCAGACTCCTGCCGCTCCAGACAGCATAAAAAGAAAGAGTACTGCCGCCGCTCTTTTTTTATTTTTCATAATGTTTTTCTCCTCGTTCTATTCTTTCCGGGTATATCCTCCGTCATCTTTGATTCCCTGCTCAATCTGGGCACAGATATGCGTAATCATATACCACATTGTCTCATAATATACAAAATCCGCCGCGTTCCCATCCAGAAAAACCTGCAGCTGCGCCGGGAAATCCTCATCGCTCTCCCAGAACTGCAGATAAATCGGAAAGAAGTCAAAGACCGGCAGGATGCTTCCCGCGTCCTCTTTGCCGCTGCTCTTTTTTCCTCCCATAGCGGCGCAAATCTCCAGCATCCGATCCGTTTTCCCGTCGATCAGCTTCGCGTACTTCTCAAGCAGGCCCACATGTCCTTTGCTGCCCTTTACACCGTACAGACTGTGAATCGTCACCCATTCGCCGGAGAGCACAGGGCGTTCTTTTGAGTGGCAGAGCATATCATAGATAGACATACTGACTTCAAAAGAAGCTCCTCCTGCGGTACTCTCTCTTCCACGAACATTATTCCTGTTTTTTACGGCACTGCATTCATCCAGATTCTTATCTCCGCCATCATCTGTCCCTATGATACCGGCATCCGTTCCACTCGCAGTTTTTCCTGGCCGCGACATTTTGCTGCGCGTAATAACGCCGCTTTTACGGTCAATCTCATACAGCTCCCCTAAAAAACGGATCCATATCACTTGATCCGTATGTTCCAAATGGAATTTTTCGATCATTTCATTCTGATCATAATTCAGGAAGAGCTGTCTCGCCTGATTTTTCATCTTATCATAGTTTGATTCCATAAATTTCCCCATGCCTTTATAAATAAAATACTTTTGTTCTCTTCCTCCAGCAGCCCTGCGTCAGCTTCCTCTGCCATTCGCCCCGGGCCGGGAGCATCACAACATTTCACAATACAGAATCTTTCGAAAAAAGCCTGTTTTATTGTAGCATCTTTTTGTCTGTCCGGCAATAGAGGTTTTCTGGTTATCTCTTATTATTTTAGTTGTATTAATATGCAATTTTAAAATACTTTATAATGATTATTGACATTATTATAAATGTATAGTAAACTATTATAAATAAATTTTTCTATGATTGGAGATGATTTTAATCGCAAGTATACCAGATAAGATTCAGTGGCATCCAGGATTCTGCGGAGCTATAGAACTGGAATTCCATACTGACTCTTCCAGTCTTCTCTACGTTCCTGAACTTTCTCTCGGAAAAAAGCCATTATCAGCTGACCTTCTAATCCTGAAAAAGACAGCAGAATTTCCGCTTGAAAATGAAACAGGAAAACTATTTAAAAGTTACAACATCATAGAATACAAAAGTCCTGACGACAGCCTGACCATTGATGATTTTTTCAAGGTGTCCGCTTATGCGTGTCTTTATAAAAGCTCCGGAAATACTGTAAACAAATACCCTGAGCAGGAAATCACTGTATCCATATTCAGAGATGCCTTTCCCCGAAATCTTTTTTCCATGTTGAAAAATTCCGGCAGAACTATTGAAAAAAAGTACCCGGGAGTATACTATATTAAAGGAAAAGTCTTATTCGACACACAGATTGTTGTAATGCGTCAGCTTGACCCGAAAACTCATTATGCATTTCGGGTTCTCTCAAAAAATGCCCGTCCGGACGATGTAAAACATTTTCTCACACAGGCATCATCTTTTATTAAGCCGAGTGATAAAAATAATGCAGACGCCGTTCTGCAGGTAAGTATAGCAGCAAACAGAACCTTATATGATGAGATAAGGAGGGAGTCAGATATGTGCCAGGCAATGGAAGAACTGATGAAAGATGTCATTGAGGCCAGAGTGGAAGAAAAAACCAAACTGCGGGTAGAGCAGGAAATGAAACAAATAACTCAGCAGGTAACCGAACAAGTAACTCAACAGGTAACCGAACAAGTAACTCAGCAGGTAACTGAACAAGTAACTCAGCAGGTAACCGAACAAGTAACTCAGCAGGTAACCGAACAAGTGACTCAGCAGGTAACCGAACAAGTAACTCAACAGGTAACTGAACAAGTAACTCAACAGGTAACTGAACAAGTAAATAAAAATGCTGCAATCCGAATGCATGAAAAAGGCATGCCCCTGGATATGATTGCAGAATTAATTGACCACAGCGTGGATATTGTCAGGCAATGGCTTTCTCCCGCTGCCGTATAGTAGAATTTTCTGGTGACAACATTGGACCAGCCACTGAAGCATCTGCCGTTAATCGAGCAGGGGGCGGTTTTCCGGGTTTGTCGGGTTTGTCAAGTAAAATGTGTAAATTTTTCCCTTCCTGCTCGACCGCACGGCCCGTGTGCTACGTCAGCAGCCAATCTCCATATGCGGACCTGCGCATAAAATTGAAAAAAGACGCGCTGACATTTCTGTCTTTTGCGTCTTTTTTCAATCGTTTACAACAATACTTCTTTAAATTCTTGCAATGCCGCTTTTGCAGCCGCAGCGCCTTCGCGCAGATTTCCGAAACAGTGATTTATCTTACCCTTCAAACGGGACGACATCCTTCACTGCGTCTTTCAGAGTAATTCTGGCATCTCCATTGTCGATGTCAATCAGGATATACCGGTTATTGCCCATCCCCAGCTCTTTCATATAGGAAAGCTGACGGTGTCCGTGACGGCTCTGAATCCTCTCCACGAGATCCGCGTGATCTTTTTCATCGAGCGCGTACACCAGATCCATGGAGGCCTGATCAACAGCCACAATATCCACTGACGCGGTGATCCCGATGTTCGGAGTCACAACCGGAAGCGCCTCGCAGCCCTCGCAGTCGCAGGACACGGACATGTTTCGCATCACATTGACATAGGCAGTCTTTTTGCCAAAATAATCGATCACTGCTTTCGTGGACTCCGTCATGCGCTCCATGAACTCCTCGTCGGAGATATCCCAAAGATCGTCGGAGCCGGGCGTGGTGTGAATCATCGCCTTGCCGATACGTCCGTCCGCGCAGCCAATACCAATATTCTTGTTTGAACCCCCAAAGCCGCCTTTCACATGCCCTTTGAAATGTGTAAGGGCAAGCAGCGAATCATAATTCAGGATATTCTTTCCCATGGACATCTCCGTGAACCACTTTCCATCTTTAACGGGAAGCATAACCGTCCCGTCCTCATCCATGATATCCACCGGGCAGAATGTCCAGCCGTTAACTTCCAGCGTCTCGCGGTGCTGTTCCGTCGTATAGCGGTCGCCCTCGTAGTACGTATTTGTCTCGATAATGGAAGCGCCCGGAAGCAGATCCCCCACGAGGCCCTTCACCCACGGCCGCGGAATGATATTCGGGCCGTTCTTCTCGCCTGTATGCAATTTAATGCCGACCTTTCCGGTGAGATTTTCGCTGACCCTCTGGTAAATTTTCTTCAGGCCTTCCTCCGACAGATCACGGGTAAAGTAAACGATCGATTCATTTCCTTTACGTTCTCCGTAGGGAACATAGCGGTTTCCGCCTGTGCCTGGCATGATCTTTTTAAATTCCATATCAGTTCCTCCTTTTACATATAACTGACCGTCTCTGACAGTTCTTTTCTGCTGTTGTGCGGCGGCAGCGGTTTTGTTCCCTCCGCGGCATATCCCAGATCAAGCAGCATCAAAATCTCCTCATTCTCCGGAAGTCCAAGATCCTTTGCCAGCTCATCCGGATCAAAGAAATTAAGCCAGCAGCTGTCCACGCCCGCGTTGTACGCCGCAAGCGTCATGTGCGTCGCCACAATCGCCGCATCCTCCACACCGGAGTTTCTCTTTCCGCCCGGATAGACGAACACATTATTTTTGTCAAAGGCAACGACCAGAACGGTAGGCGCCCCATAGCGGCACGGCGTCGCCTTGTCGATCTTCGCGAGACCTTCCTCTGACTGGATCACATAGACGCGCTGTTCCTGCAGATTTTTGGCGGTCGGAGCCAGACGGCCTGCTTCCAGAATCGCCTCAAGCTGCGCCTTCTCAATCTGACGACCGTCAAATTTCTTGCATGAATAACGGTTTTTGACTACTTCTGAAAATTCCATTGTAAAATCCCTCCTCAAAAGCTTTTTTACTATCATATACCCGTTTGAAGACCGCCGCAATAACCAAAAATAAATTTCCCCTCTCATCGCCTGATGCTCTGACATTTGATTCCGTACACTATTCGTACCTGTCAATGACATGCAGCCGTCCGTAATTATCCAGGGCGACAGCAAAAACTGTGTTGCATGCAAAATCAGCCACATCTCTGAGCATCTCCAGACTTTCATCTCCGCAGGACCTGTAAAGGACTCCATCTTTATCAAGACCGAAAGCGGCTCCGCTGCAGCAGCCGATCTTTACAATATTCTTCCACATGCTGGCTCCTTTTAACTGGCATGTGTCGGTATATGCCAGAACAGTACCGTCATCATGAAGAGCCATGGATGTACTTACCATATAATAACCACAGCTGGACTCTATCCTTACCGCTCTGTGACCTGTCAGCGGATGCTCATGCTCGGTTCCCCAAGGAAAATGTGTTGCTGTCACCGTACCATCACGTCTGAGTCCCAGAGCGTAATCAAAAGTAAGGGCAAGATCCTTTATCTCTTTCCATTGATTAAGTTCCTTTGCATAAAATATATCCGTGCCGCCTTCCCAGGACCTGACGCTGCCGTCCGCAAAAAGAAGCGCCATATGATTCTCGCAGGCAAAGATTCCGTCGACGGGCAGCACATTTCTGTTCAGACGGGAAATATATTTCGCATAAGCATCATTTCCCCTGGCTCCAAACACCTTCACCTGTCCATGCCGTCCAAGCCCAAAGACTGCTTCGAAACCTGCGGCTATATCAGTCAGGTGATAAAGCCCGAATGGAAAAATCTCTGTATTCTTGTATATATCAATAAGTCTCACAGAACCGTCCTTCCGCAAAAGCGCGGCGACACCACGGCTGACGGCGATTTTGCCAATATTGGCAGTCCTCTTTCTTATCATGCTCTGATCTGTGTCCGGCACAAAACCATTCAGCGCTCTGAAAAAAGCGTTGAAATTGGCGCTTCCGTTTGAGTTGTGATCTGACTTGACCGCGAAGGTAATCCGCTGGAAAGCATGGAAAAACTCATCCTCGCAAAGAACCAGGCGGAAAAGTTCGGCCACATGCTTTGGCGGATTTCTGAAGGCTCCGCATCCCAGGGCTCCCAGAACAAGATTTCTCTGACCGTTGTCCTGGGCTATGCGCAGAATGGTTCGTATTTTGTTTTTAATCCCCTCCACAAGATGCGGGGCAATACGCGCCTCGCCGTCCTCATATACGAGTTCCGGACGGTTCATTCCAGCCACGGCTATCAGATTTATATGGAAGGGATTCTCCAAAAGCTTATATCCGCCAGCCTCGTTTCCGCGAAAAACAGTGACAGACGGGGAATATATTCCTCCAAAATTCCGATCCAGAGGATAGCTGTGCCTAGCCCTGTCAAGATCATACTGAAACGCGTAAGAAACATAGCGGTAGAGACTCCTGTAGTAATCCGAACACCGGAAAAGGTATTCCTCCTGAGCCCCCGCACCGTTCGTCACCCCTCCCCCGGGATTTCTGCGGCTTGCCATATTGAGTACTGTGACCTCAAGTCCCTGTTCGGCCCACGCGCGCGCCACATCAAGGCAATCGTCGGAAACGACCCTGATTTCCACAGATTCCTCCACCGGAAAGCAGGCCGCATGAAACTCATGGGAATAAAATCTGCTTCCATATTTTGTCATATCTGAAAGATCCAACGCTACCGTATCTCCATTCGGCAGATTATAACCCGCATTCTTCACAGCTGTAAGCGTATCAAGCCACACCTCACGCCGAAGAGCACGATACGCTTCTTTATCCCGGGCCGCTTTGAATTTTTTCTTCCAGGCCTCGCTGTCCCAGAACGGCAGTTTTTCACAGGGAATAAATCTTAAATCATGCTCCACGGCAAAACGATGAGCTCTGGAGTTTCTTGGCGCTTTAACAGAAGCAGCTTCATACTCTCCTCCAAAAGCGCTGTCGTCAATTCTGATATCCCCGCCAGGTATCCGTACCACAATACTGGTATCAGAGAAAGCGTCTTCATCGATTTTTCTGATACTCTCCGGCAAAATAACTTCCTGGACATGAAAACAGCCGAAAAAAGCATACGGCCCCACGTTCACGGTACCTTCCGGAACCTCAACGACGCCGCTCCTGCCAAACGGACAGGAAACGATTGTTTTGAGATCCCTGGAATACAATAATCCGTCAACACTGACATAGGTTTTATTCTCCGGGGCCACTTCCCAGGAAATCATATGACTCAGATCATCCAGTAAAAATCCGACAATGTGTTCATAAGAAGCCGGAACATGGACGACGCGAATCTCCCCCGTATTTCCATCTATGCGAAAATCATCCTTTCTATCACCGAGCGTAGTTACTCTTTCTCCTTCCGGGTTTTGGGAAGGCAAAAAAAGTTCATCTATCTTTTCATTTAATCTGATTCTTGAAAGTACGCATGTACCGTCTTTACAGCTTTTAAATTCAAATTCTGTCCGATTTTCCGCCTTCATCCGACAACACTCCTTTTCTGTAATATTTTAAAACAGGATTCCCCGGTATACTTTAAAAATTATTTTAATATTTTCAAACAGATAGTTCAAGGCTGGCTTCCGTGAATCCTTCTGTTTCCCGTCTGTTGAATTTTCTGCCTGGATTTGTTATGATAACTCTGCCGGTGGCAAGAGGAATAGCCGGAAGTAATCCAGGACTTGCTCATGGGTTTCTGATTTCAGGTTTCAGGTCTGCGGCAGCAAAGGATAAAGAAAAAGAGGTTTTTATATGAGTGTAAATTATCATGCTTTTCAGAGCAGA
>CANQUH010000141.1 GCA_947626965.1 uncultured Lachnospiraceae bacterium | reverse complement strand
TTTATAAAAGCCTGCCTGCTGTCCAGTTCGTCAATGGTCCCTTTTATTGCCTGCCATGCCCCGCAAAGTTCTAAGTATCTGAAAATCAGATTGCAAACCGTTGTTACAAGCCACAGGAAGTCTTTTTTTGAAAGTCTTTCAAGCATGTTCAACCGCTTCTGCTTTTCCTTTTCTTCGTCTTCAAAATTATTTTCTCTGTAGAAAAGCGCTGAAACATCTGTTTCCGTCAGAGTCAGTGCAACTGTATTGAACCAGTACGCGGCATTTTCCGTTTCTTCGTCTTCTTCCGCATATTTGCGCATTTTCCACGGGATTTCATGGTTGTAAATTTCTCTTTTGATTCTGTCAATGTCACACCACAAGTCCCCTGCTGCATTTGCTATTTCCGTCAGCAGTTCGTCATAATATCCCACATACTCACTATTACAGAAGTCTTTATGTCCGCTTCCTTCTGTAATTTCATCTACCATATCGGCTATAGCCCACCAGTCTAATCTTCTATACAGTCCCATGTTTTTTTCCTCTGCTTCTTCTTACTTTGCATTTAATTACCGGGCATTTATACCACGGCGTTTTCTCTGTGTCCCATTCGTCCGGGATTGATTCGCCCGTCAAGGCACAACCCGTGCTTGCTTCATTTTCTGAAAGCGGAGACATAACCGCATAATGATACGCACAGGATACACACTGCCCCGGTTTAATCATTACTGGGGATTCCGCATGGAATTTTATTGTGATATTAAACACTGGTTAAAATTCTCCTTTCTGCACTGCCGCTTTGCTTTTCACCTTAAAAAGCAACTGCCCGAAAACCTGTTGACCGTCCACATACTTTATAGCTGGTATGACCGCTGCCCATCTTGACGCAGTGCGTATTTAGGGAAGTAGGCATTTCCCTTATTGAACCGTGCGGGGCTTGAACCCGCCCGCAGTTTTGTCCTGCTGCCGCCGTCCGGCCATACGGTCCGCTTTCATATCCTGCTGGCTCATAATCTCTGCTGCGCTCTTTCTGCGCTGTATGGGGTTCCACCCCGTTTCAGTTCGTTGTAAATCGTGGCACGGTGTACACCTACCATTTCAGCAATTTCAATTACCCTTACTCCTTTTGCTATCAGCCATTCGATCTGTTTTCTGTCTTCATAGTTCAAGCGTCGGTTCCCTTTTCTCATTCGTCCCGCCCCCTCTCTTTTGCTTTTGGCAAATAAAAAATGCGCCTAAGAGCTAAACTCTTGACGCATTTTTTATCATCACATAAACAAAAAATGAAATGCGATAGAGTCTAATACCTCTTGTCGCATTTCATTTTACAATGAACCATCCACGGTGAATCAGATTGCCTGTTACATCGAAATCCATCTGGTTTGCCGTAGTCATTCCGTCAAAAGTGCCGGGAAGGAGCGGGTATCGGCGCATCACATCCATTGTATGCAGGATATCGTATTCTTTTGTCACATCTTTTGCGGCCCGATAACAATTCTCTGACATCAGGGAATGAGGATGCATGTATTCCGGTTTTCTGCCATTTAGTTCGATGAACTTTTTTACCTGATTTTCTGTTTCCCTGCGCACCTCATCATACGGATAAGGATCTTCTTCAAAATAAGAGATAAATTCCAGTTCATCCGTTCCAAGTTTCCGGCTCTTTGCTGCCATGATTCCCGAGGAGATAAAGGAGCCTTCTTCATTTACCAGATGAGGAATATCTTCCGGGCGGCTCACAGGTTTTCCGCATACATAATTGATATCAATCCCAAGACAAACGTTCAGGCCGCGGATATCCTCCGCCGCTCTGGCGGAGGAATCCATGTTTACAAACATGCCTTATTTCGGATCAGACCGAACCGGACTGCGCTGCGGATGCCGGCGCTGACTGCGTCGCTTATGCCATAATCGTCACTCTGCATCAATAATCTTTTTCCCATTTACTTCCCCTATGATTCAAATAAACTTCTGCCATTTGTCTGAATGACCTTTTTATACCAGTCAAAACTTTTTTTTCTGTAGCGGTTTCCGCTTCCGTTTCCTTCGTCGTCCTGATCGACATAGATAAAACCATATCGTTTTTTCATCTGGGACGTTGATGCCGCAATACAGTCAATACATCCCCAGTAGGTGTAGCCAAAGCAGTCCACCCCGTCATCGATGGCATAGAGAACCTGCTTCAGATGGTCTCTGATGTACTCAATGCGGTAGTCATCCTCCACAGTATTTCCGATCAGATGATCCACGGCTCCGAGACCGTTCTCGGCGATAAAAATCGGTTTCTTATAGCGATCATACAATTCATTGAGAGAATAACGAAGTCCCACCGGATCAATCTGCCATCCCCATTCGGTTGTTTTAAGATAAGGATTTTTCTCCCCTACAAGCAGATTGGCATTGGTCGGATCGTCTCCAGACTTATCATGGCTTGTGACGAGAGAAGCATAGTAGCTGAAGGAGACAAAGTCGACCGTGTTGTTTTTCAGAAATTCCATGTCCCCGGGTTCTGTTTTCAGTTTAAAACCTGCTTTCTTCCAGGGATTTTTTACATAGTAAGGGTATTCTCCGAAAACCTGCACGTCGTTTACCATACAGCCCATCTGAACTTCCTGCAGACATGTCAGATTGTCCTCCGGCCTGCAGGTTTTCGCGTACTTCAGGTTTTTCGTCATCATACAGCCAAGGCGAAGTTCCGGGTAGTTCTCGTGGATATATTTTGCTGCGTAAGCGCAGCCGAGAAGCTGGTGGTGCAGTCCCTGATATTTCCCGAATTTTTTATCCTCTGTTTTCTCGGCCAGCATGCCGGAACAAAGATAAGGGGAAATGAGAGCCGCGTCCAGTTCGTTGAAGGTCAGCCAGTACTTCACTTTCTCATGGTATTCATCCAGGACAGTCTCCACATACCGTTTGAAGCAGTCCAGTGTTTTCCGGCTTTCCCAGCCGTTGCAGGTAAGCGTCAGATTCAGCGGCGTATCAAAATGATTCAGCGTCACCATAGGCTGAATATTTCTTTTCAAAAGTTCGTCGAACAGCCGATGATAAAAATCGATGCCTTCCCGGTTGGGCGTCTCATCGTCGCCGTTGGGATAGATTCTTGTCCAGTCGATAGACAGGCGGAGAATCTTAAAACCCATTTCCTGAAACAGGTCCAGATCCTCAAGGTAGCGATGGTAAAAGTCAATTCCTCTTCTTTTGGGGTAATCCTTCGCGTCTCCCTGCAAAGCCTCCTGAATTTCTGCCATGGTCAGTTCGAAGTGACCGCCGCTGGTCTCCATTTTATACATATCTATGGTGGACCAGCCTCTTCCGCCTTCATTGTACGCGCCCTCTACCTGATTGGCGGCAAATGCGCCCCCAATCAGAAAATCTTTTGAAAATTCCATGTTATGCCCTCTCAATCATAAGAATCTCTGTTGTATAGTCAGCCTGCGTATTTACGTTTGTTCCTGTAACGGATGAAAACTCATCGGTGTTTGTGACAATAACCGGTGTGATAAGATCATAACCGGCCTCTTCGACAGCCTTCTGGTCGAACGTCAGCAGGGTGTCGCCTTTTTTTACGTGGTCGCCCTCCTTGACAAACGCCTCATAATACTTTCCGTTTAACCCCACGGTTTCCAGACCTACGTGAATCAAAAGCTCTATATCGCCGCATTTTAGTCCTACTGCGTGTCTGGAATCCATAATTGTCTCTACTTCACCGTCCAGGGGCGCTATGACTTTTCCCTCCTGTGGGAGGATGGCGACTCCCTTTCCAAGCATCTCTTCGGAAAAGGTGGAATCGTTTACCTGAGCCAGCGGAACAACGCTGCCTTTGACAGGAGCAGTCAGCTTTGTTACTTTTTCTGTCATTTTTTCTGTTGCTTTTTTCTCTTCTTTTGCCGCAGTTTCCAGCCTATCTTCTTCTCCCATACCGAGAATGTGCAGGACGGCCATTGTGACTGCGACAGTGATCAGGAGAGACAGAAGATAGAAAAGGAATTTATCGCCAAAGAAAACCGCAATGCCGGCCAACGGAACCGGACCGATGCCATATCCTTTTACACCGAAAAGATTCATCAGGAATCCGCCGACAGCGCCGCCCGCAAATACGGCGATCCAGTGTTCTTTTCTTCCCGCGACCAGCCCGTACAAGGCAGGTTCCGTGACGCCGATAAAGCCTGACACAGCGCTGGATGCTGCCATGGATTTTCTCTGCTGATTCCGTGACCGCAGAGCGAGGTACAGAGCCACGGAGGCGATAGCGGTATTGGCGCACGCTCCAATCGCGATGATCGGGTCAAAGCCTGACTGGGATATTCCCTGAAGTTCAAAGGCAACCAGCGAAGTGTGGATGCCCAGAAACACAAACAACGGATACAGGGCTCCCAGAACCGGACCGGCAATAAAACCTGCTTTTCCCGTCATCCAGATGACAAAATTTCCTACCTGCGTCGAAGCGACATTTACTATGGGACCTACTATGATCAGTACGATCGGCGAGGTAATGATCAGAGTCAGCAGCGGAACCAGGATACCTGCCAGCAGCTTTGGAGAAATTTTTTTGGCAAATTTCTCAATCCATGACATAATGTATACTCCGGCAATGATCGGAAACACTGTCGAGGAATAATTTACGTAGCTGACTGGTATACTGAGAAACTGAATACTTTCTCCCAGAGTGGCAAAAGTGGGGTGGAGCATTACTCCTGCCAGTGCCACTGCCAGCATTGGCGTCACTTTAAACCGCTGGGCCGAAGTGTAAGCCAGAATAAAAGGCAAAAAATAGAAACTTGCATCGGAAATTATCATCAAAAGCTGGTAGGTTGTTCCTGAAACATCCATGACGCCGGAAAAATTGATTTTTTTGACATCAAGTATTAAGGAAAGGGGGACATATGGATACACTGGAACTCATTAAAACGTATTTTGAGAATACGCGTCACAGAGTATACGATCTGGATGCGGAGAAGGTCTTTCGTGGAGAGTATGACATCACCAGTATGGGAAGAAGCATAACAGGCAGGATAGGCGCTAAGATTATTAGAAATGAAGAGATTTTATCGGTTTCAGCCTGCCGTTTTCAGGAACACAGGATGAGTATCCTGAGGTTCTCGGATAATATTCCGATGATATACCATTTTGTTAATGAAAGGTTTGAAGCAATCCATAAAAATTATATTGATATTCGTTACATTCTGAAAGGCAGCCTGACTATGAGGATCGAGGAGGACACCGTGAAATTTCACGAAGGAGAGTTTCTGATTTTGTCTGAGACAGCGGAACATACCGAAATTCCGGCGGAGAGCTGTGGGTATGTTCTGAATATGAGCGTTAATAATACTTTTTTCAATTCAGTATTTTTTGACAAATTGTCTTCCGACCCTCTGCAGGATTTTCTTCGCCAGAATATTCTTTTTCAGAACAGAAAGAACCATTTTATTCGTTTTTCCTGTGATAAAGAAGAAATCAGTCAGAATATGCAGTGGTACATATATAATTACACCCGGGAGTGTATCGACCGCCAACCCGGTTATCTGGATATCTGCACGGGATATCTGGTGAGACTGTTTACTCTCTGCTCCAACAATTATCAGTTTACTTTTTCTCAAAGCGAACGGGAACTGTATAAGAAATATCTTTTTCAGTCTGTCAGCCAGTATATGGAGAACAACCTCGCTATTGTATCTATGGATGCTCTGGTAAAGAAGTTCAGCTATCAGGCCAATTTTTTCAACCATCTGATTATACAGCATACCGGGATGACCTATTCCGATTATCTGATCATGCTGCGCATTGAGTATGCAAAGAAACTGCTGCTCACGACAGATCTGCCGATAGAAGAAGTAATCTGGCAGTGCGGCTATAGCAACAAGGGATTTTTCTACAAAAAATTCAGGGAGAGTACGGCTGTACGCCCATGCATTTCAGAACCCGAGGCGGCAGGCTGATACAGGGGTCTGAGTCTGCTGATCTGCGTGATTCTGAGTCTGACATGTAAAAACAGCCACCTTTCGTAAGTTATAAATTAGTAAATCGTAATTGACTAAAATGCGGCCGCGACGTATAGTTGACAGAGAAGGAAATCTGATATTTCAGAAAACAGTGAAGAATAATTTTGATCTGCTGAAATTATAGAGGCCGGGATATGTTTAGTGGTTATTTATGGCCGTCGACCTGGCTTACAGGCGAATAGAGCCCTATCTGATATGCGCTCCGCTTGTATAAGAATGTTGACAAGCGCCTTCACATAGATTTAAAATGGGTACTGTCTCATGCGTATGTTTCGTCGGCAGGGAGACAGGCTATCAGAAAACACAGGCAGGAGGATATCAATATGTGCGGAATAGTTGGTTATCTGGGAGAGCAGCAGGCTGCCCCGATTTTGTTGAATGGACTTTCGAAGCTGGAGTATCGGGGGTATGATTCCGCCGGTATCTGCGTGCGCGACGGGGAAGCGGATACGGTGGTTGTGAAGGCGAAGGGCCGTTTGAAAGTTCTCTCGGAGAAGACGGACGGAGGACACGCCGTAAGGGGAAACTGCGGGATCGGACATACGCGCTGGGCGACTCACGGGGAGCCGTCAGAGAAGAACGCGCACCCGCATCACTCCGCGGACAATAATGTGGTGGCGGTTCACAACGGAATCATAGAAAATTATCAGGAACTGAAGGAAAAGCTGGTAAAGAAGGGCTACAGCTTTTATTCGCAGACCGACACGGAGGTGGCGGTCAACCTGATCGACTATTATTATAAAAAGAACGGCAGTGACCCGGTGAAGGCGCTGGAGCGTTCCATGATGCGCATCCGCGGTTCCTACGCGCTGGCCGTCATGTTTAAAGAGTATCCGGATGAGATCTACGCGGCCCGCAAGGACAGTCCGATGATCATCGGCGTCTCCGGCAGCGACGCCTATATAGCGTCTGATGTGCCCGCGATCCTCAGATATACGAGAAATGTCTATTATATCGGAAATATGGAAATCGCGCGCCTTCAGAAGGGCAGCGTGCAGTTCTTCAACATGGATCAGGAGGAGATCGAGAAAGAGCTGACGGAGATCAAGTGGGATGAGGAGTCGGCGGAAAAGGGCGGATATGAGCATTACATGATGAAGGAGATCCACGAGCAGCCGAAGGCAATCCGCGACACACTGAATTCCGTCATCCGCGACGGGGAGATCAGTTTCACGGATATCGGTCTGTCTGATGAGGAGATCCGCAGTATTAGCACGATCTATATCGTGGCCTGCGGCTCCGCGTACCATGTGGGGATGACGCTCCAGTATGTGATCGAAGATCTGGCGCAGATTCCGGTGAGAGTGGAGCTGGCGTCGGAATTCCGCTACCGCGGGCCGCTGCTTGCGCAGAATGGACTTGTCGTCGTGATCAGCCAGTCCGGTGAGACGGCGGACAGTCTGGCGGCTCTGCGTGAAGCAAAAAGCAAAGGAATCCGCACGCTTGGCATTGTGAATGTGGTAGGCTCGTCGATCGCGCGGGAGGCGGACAATGTCTTCTACACACTGGCGGGGCCGGAAATCGCGGTTGCGACGACCAAGGCGTACAGCGCGCAGCTCATCGCGGGTTACCTGCTCGCGATCCAGTTCGCGAAAGTCCGCGGGAATCTTGAGGAAGAACAATACCACCGGATGATCGCCGAACTTGGAACGCTTCCCGGAAAGATCGGGAAAATACTTGAGGACAAAGAGCGCATCCAGTGGTTCGCGTCGAAATTCTCGAACGCGAAGGATATCTTCTTTGTCGGAAGGGGTATCGACTATGCGACAGGCATGGAGGGCAGTCTCAAGATGAAGGAGATCAGCTATGTGCACTCTGAGGCGTACGCCGCCGGCGAGCTGAAGCACGGCACGATCAGCCTGATCGAGGAAGGCATCCTTGTCATCGGCCTGCTCACGCAGCAGGAATTGTACGAGAAGATGATCAGCAACCTGGTCGAGGTGAAGAGCCGCGGCGCCTATCTGATGGGGCTGACGACGTACGGCAATTACAGTATCGAGGATACGGCGGATTTTGCCGTGTACATTCCGCGCACGGACAGCCACTTTACGACGAGCCTCGCGATCATTCCGCTGCAGCTGCTTGGATACTACGTGAGTGTGTCCAAGGGACTCGACGTGGATAAGCCAAGAAATCTGGCGAAGAGCGTGACGGTGGAGTGACGCATTATGGGCCAAAAGAGGAAAGGAAGAATATGAATCAGAAAGAACGAATGCTGAACGGCCTGCCGTACAAGGCCTGGCTGGATCATCTTGGAGAAGAAAGGGATGCCTGCAAGGCGGCCATTTATGAATTCAATCTGTTAAAGCCGGATGAACGGGCGAGGATACCGGAGCTTTTGAAAAAATTATTTGGCAAAACCGGGAAAAATATCTGGATCGAGCCGCCGTTTCACTGTGACTATGGGTGGAACATCGAGGCAGGAGAGAATTTTTTCGCCAACTACGGGCTGACGATTCTGGATGTCGGCAAAGTGACATTTGGCGATAATGTGCAGATTGCGCCCAACGTTTCGATTTACACGGCGGGGCATCCCATTCATCCTGACAGCAGAAATTCCGGGTATGAATACGGGATTCCCATCACGATCGGAAACAATGTCTGGATTGGCGGAAGCGTTGTGATCCTTCCGGGAGTTACAATCGGCGACAATGTGGTGATCGGCGCCGGGAGCGTGGTCACAAAGGATATTCCGGCCAATATGGTGGCCGCGGGCAATCCGTGCAGAATCATCCGGGAGATCACGGAGGAAGACAGGAAATTCTATTATAAAGACAGGAAGTTTGATGTAACCGACTACTAGATTGGAATAGTTCTGTTTTGATTGTACGTCAGGGGACCTGAGAAATCAGGTCCCCATTTTCAACGTTTTTTTCTGCCCTTGAGAGCTGAAAGTTTTTATAAAAGAATAATCCTCCCATTGGCAGAAGTCTGATGCCCAATAAAAAATATCGACTATTGCTGACATTGTTCGGATGCGATATAATCTTATTGTTGCCGCCCCTAAACTGGTAACAGAAGGGGGGTGCATATCTTGGAAACACTCTTAACTTTTGCGATCTCCGTTACGGCGGCTGTAATCGCTCGTTACATCTGCAAGTGGCTGGATGGAGACAGGTAACGGCAGCCAGCCCGTAGATGCCTGACTACTCAAAACAGGAAGAAAGCCCTCAAGTGTGCCAGACTTGGGGGCT
>CANQUH010000140.1 GCA_947626965.1 uncultured Lachnospiraceae bacterium | reverse complement strand
CAATAATTGTTCCTCCTTATTGTAGCAGTATTGACGTGTGATTACAAGTATGTTGTGAAAGAAAATCGGATAATCTTTATGAAATGCAATATAAGATTCAACAGATAATAAGATAATATATAATTAATGACTGATAAGTTTATTTGATGATCATCAGATGTATCATAGCATATATTTGCACTCGTGTCTACATCAAATTTGATCTCTTTAATATTAATATGCAGGGAAAAAATATATTTTGTCCCATAATGTCACGAATTGCTCCGCATTTCATTTTTTGTCTGCCTTCGCTGCGTACAGTTTTCTCCAGCCGCGGAATTTCCGGACAGGTGCCGCGGATTTATCCTCTGGTCACATTTTTTTGAAAATCGAAAAAAATCTTTATTGAAATGACCAGTATATGACCGGCGGCGTGTATAATAAAAAGAAAGAACAGCAGAAAAAGATTTTCCGCAGGCCTCTGCCAGGCAGGGGGCGGAAGGAATACAATACAAAAAATACAAAGCAGAAGCTGAGGAAATAAAAAGATAGAAAAGGAGATGAAAAATATGAAGAAGACATGGAACGTGATGGGGAAAATGGCAGTTTGTTCGTTTGCAGCAGCTATGATGGTGATGATCGGTACAGGGTCCGGGATGACCGCACAGGCCGAGATGATTATAGACAGTGAAGCAGAAATCCAGGCAGTCCAGGAGATGGTTCCGGAGTCTGAAAACCAGGACGTTTTACAGGCGGACGCCCCCGCGGCGGAGGTAATGCCGGAGATGCCGGAGGCGGGGGATGCGGAAATCAATATGGCGGATATGGATATTGATGTAGCGGATATCGTGGTGATCGAAGACAGCCTGGTTCCGGGAGCGGCACTTCCGGATTTCGGCCTTGAAGCTTCTGAGGGAGAAGCGGAAGCGCCGGAGATGATGGAAGAGGCGGCAGAGGCGCAGGAAGAGACGGTTCCGGCGGAAAATCCGGAGACCTGGATTTCCGGAGTGCTCACGTACGAGGATGAGGAAGTGGCGGTCACGGTTTTCGCATCTGAGGCGGCACAGCTTCCGGCTGATACCGAGGTGAAGGTTACGAGACTGGAAGAGGGAAGCGAGCAGTACGAGGCGGCGAAGGAAGCGGCCCGCGCAAGCCTTGCGGCGGAAGAGAATGCAAGCTACGCTTTCTACGATGTAACGCTTGAGTCCGAAGGCTATGTGCTTGACGTTGCGGAAGGAACCGTATCGGTACAGATGGAGTTCAAGACATCTGCGGATGCGAAGAAGGATGTAGTAAAGATCGAGGAGACAGAGAGCGGAAAAGTAGCCCGGAACGTGACAGATACGGCGGCTGAGAGAGCCGGCTCCGTGGCGCTTAATTACTAAAATTTTTGAGGATTGTGATACAGGATTATATCAGGGATAAGAGAAAAACGGTTTTAGTGGCGGGCCAGTTTTAGGCTCGCCGCAATTTTATTTTCCGCTTGTTAATTGGTCACGCAGCACACGGGCCTGCGCACAAAAAAACACCGACCAACATTCATTGATCAGTGTTATGTAAGAGCGCGAGACGGGATTCGAACCCGCGACCCTCGCCTTGGCAAGGCGATACTCCACCTCTGAGCCACTCGCGCATATATTTTATTTTCACCTGCAACGATTTGTAGTCTACCACATACCGCAGAATATGTCAACAACTTTTTTCCAATTTTCCATATTTTTTACACAGCGGATATTTCATCGCCGATCTCCTGTTTTCCTGCAATTCCGAAAAAATTCCATTCCGCAGAACGTTTTTTGTGTCACAGGACGAAATTTCCTGTGACACAAAGAAGACAGCAGCCTGAGCTGCTGTCTTCCTGGAGAAGGTATTTCTCTAATGGGGTGTAGCAAAAACTATATAATGTATTGGGGGTTTTACGATATTTAGTATAGCAT
Organism: uncultured Lachnospiraceae bacterium; assembly: GCA_947626965.1. GTDB lineage: Bacteria > Bacillota > Clostridia > Lachnospirales > Lachnospiraceae > Choladousia. The sequence goes on along the minus strand of CANQUH010000140.1, from coordinate 7,306 downwards.
CCTTTTCGAATTAAGTGTGCACAAACTTCACAAAAATGCATGTCCGTTTTTGTGCATATTGCCATGACAATCCTGCTGTCTCCCCAAAATGTACTGGTATAATCACCTCTGCTGACTGCACAGGGCAGTGTTAAGCCTCAAACAGCGCCTCAAATTCTTCCCGTCCGATCTTTTCACGCTCAATCAAAAGCGCCGCGCCCGCATGGAGTACATTCATATGCGACGAGATCAGTTCCTTCGCTTTCTCGTAGGATTCGTCAATAATGCGTTTGATCTCCCTGTCGATCTGCGACGCGACTTCCTCCCCGTAGGATTTTGTGTGCGCAAGATCCCTGCCGATGAAGACTTCGTCGTCATCATTGCCGTAGCGGACCAGGCCAAGTTGCTCGGACATACCGAACTGCGTCACCATCGCGCGCGCCATCTGCGTCGCCTGCTTGATATCCTGCGACGCGCCGGTTGTCACATCTCCGATGACCAGTTCTTCCGCCACGCGCCCGCCAAGGCTCACAACAATATGATTGAACATTTTGCTCTTTGTGTTAAACATCTCGTCGCGCTCCGGCAGCGGCATTGTGTACCCTGCCGCGCCGCGCCCGGTCGGAATGATCGAGATTGTATGGACCGGCCCCACGCCCGGAAGAAGGTGAAACAGAATCGCGTGCCCTGTCTCGTGGTAGGCCGTGATTCGCTTCTCCTCGTCGGAAATCACGCGGCTCTTCTTCTCCGCGCCGATCCCCACCTTCACAAAAGCCTGGTTAATGTCCTGCTGTCTGATATAGGAACGGGTCTGCCGTGCGGCTGTGATCGCGGCCTCATTCATCAGGTTTTCGAGATCGGCCCCGGTAAATCCCGCGGTCGTCCGCGCCACCTCTGCCAGATCTACGTCCTCCGCGAGCGGTTTTCCTTTTGCATGGACTTTCAGGATTTCTTCTCTGCCGCGGATATCGGGGCGGCCCACCGCCACCTGCCGGTCGAAACGGCCCGGACGCAGAATCGCAGGGTCAAGGATATCGACGCGGTTGGTCGCCGCCATGACAATGATTCCCTCGTTTACCCCGAAACCGTCCATCTCCACGAGCAGCTGGTTCAGCGTCTGCTCGCGCTCATCATGGCCGCCGCCCATGCCGGTGCCTCTGCGCCTCGCCACGGCGTCAATCTCATCAATAAATACGATGCAGGGCTGATGTTTCTTGGCCTCCTCGAACAGATCCCGAACCCTGGACGCGCCGACGCCGACGAACATTTCCACAAAATCCGATCCGGAGATACTGAAAAACGGAACACCCGCCTCTCCTGCGACCGCCTTCGCGAGCAAAGTCTTTCCTGTTCCGGGAGGGCCCACAAGGATGACTCCCTTCGGTATGCGGGCGCCGACCTGAAGAAATTTCCCCGGCTCTTTGAGGAACGAAACGATCTCCTGCAGATCTTCTTTTTCCTCCTGAAGTCCCGCAACATCCTGGAATGTCACCTTTTTCGCGTCCGGCGAAATCATCCGCGCCCGGCTTCTGCCAAAATTCATCATCCTGGCGTTGCCGCCGCCTGCCTGACGGTTCATCAGTATAAATATGGCGATCAGCACAACCGCCATAATGATCGAAGGCAGAACCGACGCGACCAGGCTCTCGCCCGCGGCCTCCCTGACATTGATCACCACATCGTCATATTTCTTTAAAAGTTCCTGTGCCTCCTTGACGTCGAGGACATTCACATTATGTACCTGTCCGTCCGTCAGCAGGAGTCTCAGCGTCCCCAGCGGATACTCGCTTTCCGGCGTAATATCCACTCTCACGACCTGATTTCCTTTGAGGGCACTTTCAAATTCCTGCATTGTCCATACTTGGCTCGCCTCCAGACCGCCTCTGAACGTCGTCAGAAGCATCAGGATCATAAAGACGATCACCGCGTAGAACCACAGCCCTCTGGCTTGCCTGTTCAATTTCCTGTTCTCCTTTCCGTAAAAGCTCTTTTACTCCTCTGTAAATTCCACAATCCCGATAAACGGAAGATTTCTGTATTTCTGCGCATAATCAAGTCCGTATCCCACAACGAACTCATCCGGGATATTAAAACCGGTATAGTCAGTCTCCACATCCGTCACTCTGCGGTCCGGTTTGTCAAGAAGCGTGCACAGGCGGAGACTTGCCGGATTCCTCTTCTTCAGGATCTCGAGAAGATAGCTGAGCGTTCTTCCGGAATCCACAATGTCCTCAATAACGATCGCATGCTTTCCTTCCAGAGGTTCATCCAGATCCTTCACAATCCTGACAATTCCGCTGGATTTTGTGTCGTTCCCGTAGCTGCTGACCGACATGAAATCCATCGTAACCGGAACCGTGATGCGCTTTGCCAGTTCACACATGAAAAAGATGCTCCCCTTGAGCACGCAGATCAGATGTACTTCTTTTCCCGCATAATCCTCGCTGATTCTTGCCGCCAGTTCCGCAATTCTTGTGTTCACTTCCTGCTCCGGCAGGAAAATCCTGATTTTTTCTTTCACACTCATCCTCCTCTTCTGTGCCTTACCTGTTACAGTCCACACCTCCGCTGAATTCGAGGTCTGCGGAGCGTTATTGCTGGTCACGGAGTGGACAGTAACCCTTATCTGACTTCCAGTTCCGCAAAACATATGCCGGTTCCGCACGGCTCCCCGGGCTTTCCCGGCGTTACACACGTCTGATTACCCTGATTTCCAGAACTGTCTCTGTCTCATCCGTCACCTTCGCCGCCTCACTGATCCTGAATCCTGGAAGCCAGAGCACGTGAGCTCCGTCAGCAAAAAGCCAGAGACTGTCCCGCTCTTCCCGGGGAATCTTGCAGTCGATCATGTAATCTTTCAGCTTCTTTCTGCCGCCCTGCGCATTTACTGTCAGATAATCCCCGGTCTTTCTTTTCCTGCAGTATACATTATTTTTTATTGTATCACACGACAACCATTTCGTATACTTTTTTTCTGACAAAATTTCATGCGGAATTTCCGCGTCAAACTGTTCCCGGGAAATGGTCCGCGTGATCACTGTCATGTCCCCGATCTCTGTGCGCCCGTTCAGATCGAGAAAATATTCCCCGCTGCCGCCGCAGATCCCGACGTTTTCCGCTTTTCTGCTCTTTTCCCCGGTTCCACATCCGTCCGTGGTCTCAATCACAACATTTTCTGCTTTTCCATTTCCCTCCCTGGTTCCACGTCTCTGCGCAGGCACAGTCGTCTTCTTTTCAAAAAGGATTACTCCGTCCCTCCGGCTCGCCGTGATCCCGCCCGGCAGATCCTGCCGCCTGCCGCAGGGCATCTCCGCCAGCCTTCTCAGCATTTCAATATGAACATTCCCGACGTCTTTCAGTCCCATCCCGCCGGCACAGCGGCTGATACATTCGCGCAGGAGCTCTCCCTGAATATAAGGCTCTTCCTGTGTGAAACCATCCAGTTTCAAAAAAATTCTCCTGGCTGTTCCCTGCCCGGCACCGTCAGTTTCTTTCCCGTGAGCCGCACGTCCTTTCCCCGCTGTCCTGTCTGCAGCAAATCTCTCCGTGCTGTCTGCAATACACCGCTCTGCCGCGTGTTTCACCTGGCTTTCAATATAACTCTGCGCTTCCTGCAGCTGCTCCGCCGCCTTTGCAATATGTTCCGACGCTTTCTTATTTAAATATCTCTCAAAATAAGGGAGCACTTCCATTCGCAGCCGGTTCCTCGTATATTCCACCTCGAAGTTCGTCCGATCCGTACGCCAGTCAAGATTCCTCTCCCTGAGGATCTGTTCGATCCGCCCCCGGGAGGTGAACAGCAGGGGGCGGATAATGTTCCCTCTGACCGGACGGATCCCGCCCAGCCCTTTCAGGGCGCTTCCTCGGATCAGATTCCAGAGAACCGTCTCCGCCTGGTCATTCTCATTGTGCGCCACCGCGATCACATCCGCACCTGTCTCCCTGCGCACCTGCTCAAAGATCTGATACCGGAGAATACGCGCCGCCTCCTCGAGAGAAAGCCCGCGTTCTTTTGCCTCCCGAGGCGCATCGACATGCTCAGTCCGGCAGTCCGCACCCATTTTCGCGCACAGATTTTGCACAAATTTCGCGTCCTCACGGCTCTCCTCTCCCCGGATTCCGTGTTCCACATGCACAACCGTCACTGTAAAAGGACACTCATGCTGAAATTCCAGCAGAGCCGCCAGCAGGCAGACGGAATCCGCTCCGCCCGAAACTCCGGCCAGGACGTGCATGCCGCTTTGAATCATCTTGTATTTTCTGATTGTTTTTATAATATTCTGCATAATCGTAATCAGCTGTTTTTTATCTGTTCCAGATTCCTTTCTTACACTCTTCTTCACTGGGCCGGGCTGCCCCGTGGAAATCCGCCGCTCTCTTACTTGCTCCAGATTCCTCCGATCAGCACGGTCATGTCATCGCCCGCCACCATTCTTTGCATCAGGTACACTTTTTCAATCAGCCTCCGCGCAAATTCCCGCGCGTTCGGGCATGATATTTTCCGGATCAGATTCTTCATGGTCTCCTCGCGTCCCGGTTCCGGCACTGCCTCAAGTACTCCGTCCGTCATCATAATGATCGTATCTCCCGACGCAAGCTCTCTGTGATGGCTCTCATAATCTGACTGCCAGAGCATCCCGGTCGGAAAAGTGTCCGCGCGGATGACCTCAATCTCCTCCCCGCGCTTCAGAAATGTCGCGGCGGCTCCCGATTTTATGAGATCACAGGTGGCGCGGTGCAGATCGACCATACAGAGATCAATCGTCGAAAATACCTGACTCTGATCCTGGAGAAGCATGCAGGAATTGATCATGCGAACCGCCGTTTCCTGCGGAAATCCGGCCTCAATAAACTGCTCCAGCAGCCCGATCACCTTCTCGCTCTCGCGGTACGCGCCTATCCCCGATCCCATACCGTCCGTCAGGCTCATCACCACCTGTCCGTTCTCTTTCTGCAGAAAGGAAAAATTGTCCCCCGAGACAACCTCCCCTGTCTTCGTTATGCTGGAAATGCCGCAGAGGAGCTGGTATCTCGTGTCCGGAACAAAATGAAAGACGGAGCTTTCCCGCAGCACCGCGGCCTGGCAGTCTCTGGCTGGACACATCGGCTCCCCGCAGCACTCGGTGAGCACCTCGGCAATCGTCTTGGCGGATACGCACACATTCTGCACCGCCCGCAGCGTCATAAAAACCTCGGTTCTCTCCTCCGCGCACCGGAAAATCCGGAAACTCTCAATCCGCACCTTCAGATAATTCAGGTTCCGGCGCAGTTTCCGCCAGACGTCCTGGCGCTCTCCCGTAATTTCCTCAAAGCTGACGGCTGTCCGCCGCATCAGCTCCGCCGTCTGAAAGATCTGTTCCCCGACGGCCGTACGCAGTTCCAGGATACGGTTGTTCCAGAGCAGTTCCCTTCTCGCTCTCAGACAGCTCTGCATCAGAACCTCCGCGATCTCCCCGGCATGTCCGCACTGTTCGTACATTTCCTGAACCATTTCTTCCGGAATCCCGTCCTGCTCCGTTTCCTTCACCATCTCGTAAAACATCCGGCAGCTTATAAAGTAATCGTTTCCCCAGCAGCGCGCCTCGCGTCCGCAGCGCCTGCACACCAGCTCCCTTGTTTCCTCAAAAACCGCCTGCAGGCCGTCATCTCCCAGTTTTTCTTTCTGGCACGGCATGTCCTGAAACATCCTTGCCAGCCCATAAAAGGCATCCGCATATTTGTTCAGCTGCTCCTGCTCCGGAAAAAGAAGCATACCGCCTGTCGTCGTCCACTCTCTCATCCTGACCCCTCCCCAGACACGTACCATAATCCTGCGGATCCCAAAGTCATGCTTCCCCTCAGTGCAAAACATTGCCGCCGGTCACGGGATGAACCAGCCCGGGACGCTGCCGCCCACACGCCGGTAATCCGTATGCGCTGCCTGCAGCATGAACTTTTTTGACCCCAACATCATTATATATGATTTGCCTTGCAGGTTTTGTCAGAATCAGGCTGAAAATTCCTGAATAAATAAGAAAATATGCGTTGTTGCTGGTCACGGAATGAACAGTAACAAATATGCCGCACCATACGGTACGGCAGCAGGTCATTCAGTCCTCGACTTTAAAAATAATTTCATCTTTATAAACCATCCCAAGTTTATCCCGGGCAATCTTCTCGATATACTCATCCGAATCTATGTACTTCTGAAGGTCTTTGATCTCCCCTGCGCGGACCTTCTCATCCTTGATTGCCTGCTCAAGCTCTGCTTTCTGCACTCTGTAGCTGTCATTTTTCGTGATCAGCTTCTGGCTTTGAATTTGAAGCACAATCAGAAGCAGCAAAACGACCACGGCAATCCCCATCATCTCACGTCGATTGCTCCTGCGAGCACGCTTTCCTTTACCTCGAACCATTTCATGTACCCCTTATTTCTGTCTGTACTTGTTGATCTGCCTGAATTTACAGCCGTCCCCCTTTCCTCCCCCCGATATTCTTCTTCTCTCATTGTATACTTTTTTACTGATATTTTCAATTCTTTTCTTAATTTTTTTATGCACAATCGAACGACAAAATACTACATTTCCCACAAATTTTCCGACTGTTTTCCTCAAAATCCTGCAGATTGCGTTTTTTATTCTGCCGGCTGCCTTCTGCGCTTTCCCCGCTGCCTTCCCAAAAATCCTGCAGATTTTCTTTTCTGCTTTTCCGATCATTTTTACCGCTGCACGGATTCCCCCAAGAATTCCCGTCACAATCCGCAGAACAAGACGGCTGAACAAATTCAGATAAAGGATCACGCCAAGAGCCGCTCCCACGGCGACGTAGCCGCGTATAACGCCGTCCGTCTCCAGAAAAAGCAGGCAGAAGGTGAGAAAACCTGCCGCCATCCAGAACAGAAAATCCTCCGCCGAGACCACCGCCAAACTGTGCGCGAACACTCTGCGCAGCGCGCGGAGCAGATCGTAGGCCAGCGCAAGCAGGGCCCCATGCAGGACTGCCGTCAGGAAAACCAGGGTCTCCTGACGGATCACCTGGCTCATCATCGGAACATCCTCTTCAAAAGACCGCCTTTTGAGGATGGCCCGCTTCCGGAATAAACCATGCTGTCGATGGTCCCTTCCATGTCGACCTCCCCGGTCTCGAGGGACAGTCTGCTGATGTGAAGATCTTTTCCTTTCAGGGTAAGCATCCCGAGATCTGTCTCAAGAAGGATTGCCGATTCGTCAAAAGAAACGACATCTGTCACCCCCGTAACACTCCCCTGCTTTCTCTCCTTCCAAAGAATCTGATGCGGCCTGCCTGTTCTTGTTTCTTCCATAATAAATGCGCTGCGCTCCGGAATACC
>CANQUH010000139.1 GCA_947626965.1 uncultured Lachnospiraceae bacterium | reverse complement strand
CCTGTAAAGTACATCCTGTATTTCATGAAGAGTTAATTCTTCCATATACTTATACCTCTTTACTTTTCTTCCAATTTAGGACTTTATTACGAATTCTGGCATTTTCCATCTGATACACCGGCCCAGTATAATGCATTGCCGTCCGCATCTCTTTAGACGGAAGCTCCCTCCAGTTTTTCCCGAACAAAGAGGTCAGATAATATTCCCAGCAGCCGGGAACATGAAATGTGCGCCCACGTATCGGAAGCTCCTCTGTTTTCAGATATTCCTCTTTCGGCATCCGTTCACAGGGGCCTGTGCTGGAAACGATACCTCCAACGAATTTGCTCGATTCAAATGAAATTCTGGACGCATACCGGATAACTGCCCGGATCCAGTATCCTTTTCCTTTTACCTTCTCTGTCAGCCGGACAACTGGGGAAAGGAACGCCCAGCAAAGGAGTTTGCCCGGCGAGAAGCGTTTCACCGACTGATGAATATTACACCAGGAAGGAAAACGTTTCAGACCAGTTGCAAGTGAAAGCTTTAGAAAAGACAAAAAAGAATTATCAGGAAGCCCGTCCATGGGAAATAAATCTATCCACAGGTGCGGAATACCCAAAAGCGGATCAGGAATGTATGTATCCGGATCCGCCAGCTTTGCGTGGGGGAAAAAGGAATTACCTTTTTCATATGTATACAAAATATATCCTTTTATCCCGTCGTCGGGAATCATACAAACCAGCCGTTCATAGTCCGGCCTTGGAACGAGCACATCCACATCATCATCCCACGGAATAAAATCCTGATGTCGGGCAGCTCCGAGGAGAGTTCCGCCAGAAAGGTAATACCGTATGTCGTGCGCGTCACAGTAATCAGCAAACACACAGAGTATGTCGAAAAGCCTGTCCTGTATTTCCGCCCGTGTCAATATCCTCATATCATCCGGCATGGAAATCTCCTTTCTTTTTTCATATTCTCCCTGCTGCTGTTCATTCTTCTGCAAATTACAGGCTGCATGGAAACTGTCTGCTGATGCAGCGCCCGGGCCGCGCGGGCAGGAGGAAACCGCTTCCTGCTCAATTTTCATCCGGTATTCTTCCCGCCAGCAGTCCCAGTCCCGTCCACAAAAAGGGCGCTACAATGACCAGATTTATATTGAAAAAGTCCTGGATCAGGTAGCAGGCGATACCTGCTCCCAGCGCCACATAAAGATTGTTCTCCCGCTTCCGGATCCAGTCAATGAATCCTTTTCCGATCAGTACCAGATAACAGCCCAGCCCCAGAATCCCGATATCCATAAGGTATCCGATGTATGTGTTGTGGGCGTTGTAGACGACATTCACACGATCCATCTCATTGTTCACTTTCTGAATTTTAAGCAGCCAGGATCCTGAACATGGCCCGTTTCCCAAAATGGGCTTTTTTACGATGGATCTCCATGCTTTTATCCAGATCTCGACTCGGTCGTGTCCGAACGACGGCTCTATGTGTCCGTGCAGGATCTGCGATGCTTCGTAAATGAATCCGTGCTTTCCGGGCCAGAAGTAAACGGCTGTCAGTCCGAGAAGCACTGCCGCTCCGCAGGAAATCCCGGCGTATTTTGCCCATCTGCGGTTCCGGATAGCAACCGGAAGTGCTAGGATCAGGCAACCCATCAAGCCGACTTTCGCGGCATCCACATCAATATGATACAGGATATGCAGCGAAAAAAGCACGGGAATCAACAGAATCCTGTCCTGCTTTTTGTCCGAGCGGATTGCGTATACTGTGAGCACGGGAACCGCGAAACAGAGAAATGCCGCCAGATAGTCTATGTTTCCCATTGTTCCGAGAAAAGCAAAAGCGTATTCCTTATGTTTGTTGTAATAAGTCAGCCCTTCCGGGTACATGGTCAGCGGATTGTATCCCATCAGCTGAATCTCTGACAGAATCCCGGACAGGAACGTGGAAGTTCCCAGAGCCAGAATATGTTCCCGCCTCAGACGCCCAAAGAGTGAAATTCCCATAAAAACCGCCGTATAAAATGCCATGACGACGACGCTGTTTGTATTGGAGGCGAACATCTGCAGGAAGCTGGCTCGCGGATATTCTGACAGAAGCGCGGAGATGATGTTGACGCCCAGGAACGCCAGCGCCGCACCGTGAATCCAGCTGAATCGTATGTGAACCGGTGAACGACTACTTTCGCAATTGCCTTCGACGCCAGAATCTGTCGAAAACATCTTGTTTTTTCCACGTGCGTTCCCGGCTGCCGAATCCTCCGCAGGCTTTTTCTTCTTTACTGTGCACCAGACCAGATACCCGGCAAGGGCAAGCAGCCACAGGACAGTAATCCCGAACCAGAACCACATCTTCGTCTCGACCAGATTGGCATAGCCGTACTCGCCTGTCCCCACAACCAGCGGAAAGATTCCGAAAACCAGCAGAAGGTACAGATCCGAAATTTTCCGGCAGACTTCCAGTGGTTCCGCCTTTGCAGGCTTCGCCTGATGCCGCTTCTTTTTTGATGCCATGCTGCCAGATTCCTCCCTTCTGTTTCTTCTACTTCTGTTTGCTCTGTTTTTGTTAATTCACGTTTCAATAAATTTCATGAGATCCAGCCCTACGTTTCCTTCCTCCGCCTTGTCCTGACTCAAAATTCAGGCATCTGTTACTTCGAAATTAACGCAGCGTTGTACTCAGACATGCAGCCTGATTTCATATCCGTGGGGAATACCGTTTTCTCTCCGCCCGCGTCAGCTTTCAGTTTATTTTTTGCAATTCATCTCTCTATCTTCTTAAAATGGAAGAATCCTTCCCGACTTTATCGAATACATTCCAGGAAGCGTCAGGCACAGTTCTCCTGGAATATCTTTTCACGCATTTCCTAAAACGAATTTCCACCGCTTCCTTTACCGCCAGCAGAGGCAGCGTCAGAGAACAGCAGACTCTGCCAAACCGCCAGGGCTCCTGCAGGAACCTCCAGACCCACTCCAGATCGTGTTTCCGCCAGGATTCCGGCGCGCGTTTCAGGCGGCCCGCGGCAATATCAATCCAGCCGCCGCAGCCGAAAGCAAGCTTCGCGCCTGTCAGCCGCCCGTAATTCTTCATCCAAAGTTCCTGTTTTGGAGACCCCAGACAGACCAGAAGCAGGTCGGGCCGGCTTTTGGCGATCTCTTCAGCCATGGCTTTTGCGTCCTCAAAGTATCCGTGATGCGTGCCGCAGAGCTCCAGCTGGGGATACCGGACGCACAGATTTTCTCCTGCCTGCTCTGCAGTCCCGGGTTTTCCGCCCAGAATATAGACACGGATTCCATGCAGTTTGGACAGCAGCGCCTCCAGCAGGTCCATACATGGCACACGCTCTGTCAGCGACGTTTTCAGAATATGGGAAGCATAGAGAACTCCGCATCCGTCCGCCAGAGACAGGTCTGCCTGATTGACTGCCCCGCGATAAGCCGCGTCTTTGCGGGCCATTCGCAGCAGATTGGCGTTTGTTCCGACAATATAGTGATAAAAACTGCCGTGAACCATGCCCGCCGCTTTTTCTGCCGCCGCTTCCAACGTGATATTATCGAACATCACCCCAAAAATCTCAGGGCGCCGCATACAGTTATCCACGGCATCTTCCCCTTTCCTTTCGGTTTTCGTTTCTCCTTCGCCCATTACCTTCCCGCAAGTACAAGCACCGCCGCGAACACGCTCAGAACGGCGCTGACTGTCCACAGCAGAACCACCGTCTTTTTCCAGGAAAGTCCCCGGTCCACGAGGCGGTGACAAATATGGCCCCGGTCAGGCAGAAGGGGCGATCGTCCATGAGCAACCCGGCGCACAATGGCAAAGCAGGTGTCAAAAACGGGCAGTCCAAGTATCAGACAGGGCACGGCAAAGGGAACCGTCTCCGGATACCGGAAGAGTCCCTGAATGGACAGTACTGCCAGGATATATCCCAGGAACGTGGCCCCTGTGTCGCCCATGAAAATCCAGGCGGGGTTAAGGTTATAGGGCAGGAACCCGATACATGCCCCCGCCAGGGAGGCGGCCGGGACCGCGGCATATGCCCCTGCGGTCAGTCCGGAAACAACTGCGACAGCCACGGAACTGATGATGGAAACGCCGCAGGCCAGACCGTCCAGACCGTCGATCAGATTGACGGCGTTCGTGACACCAACAATCCAGAGCACGCTGAGAAACGTCCCGAACCAGCCTGGCAGCGGATATGGACCGGCGCCGAATATCCCTGACACAAATTCTATGACATTTCCCCTCTGCACTGTCACCAGCGCTGCCGCTGTCTGTACGATCAGTTTCGGCCAGGGACCAAGTGTGAAGATATCATCCGTCAGACCCAGCGCCGTAATCATGACGGCCCCCGGCAGCATACTTCGCAACATCTCTGCCTTTGACCTGCCCGAAACGCTCACCGCGGCCCCAGACAGCACACTTCTCAGCATCTCTGCCTTTGACCCGCCCGAAACGCTCACTGCGGCTTTGTCCAGCAGACTTCTCAGCTGTCCTGCCATGGTTCCGGAGGCAAGCGTGGCGACGGCGAAGCCTGCAATAATGGCCAGGCCGCCGATGCGCGGAATCGGATGGTCATGCATCCTCCGCCCATCCCCAGGTACGTCCACAGCATTTATACGGTATGCCAGCAGACGTACAAAGGGTGTGGCGGCGAAAGAGACACTCGCAGCCAGAAAGAGCGCGGCAGCGGCGGCTGGAGCAAATGATGCTCCTGTCCCAGTCAGGATGGCTACAGCCGATGCCGCAGCAGCAGTGAAAACGGCCGCTCTTTCTTTTTTTAAATGCATATGTGCTTTTCCTTAACAGTTATCAGCGTGTTTTTTTCTTCCGGCTTCCCACTGTCACAAGCACGAATGCTGCCGCCAGAAGCAGGAGTATATACGGCACAATCGGAGTATTGTCTCCTGTTTTCACTGATTCCGCTTTTGTTTCTGTTTCTTTTTCTGTTTCTGTTTCTTTCTCGGACTCCTCCGGCTTCTGGTTCGTAATCGTCACGGAACTTTCCGTATTCTCAGCGTTAAATTCCGTCTCTCCTCCCGTCACCGTCACGATATATCCGAAATTATCATTTACCGGTGCTCCATCCGCAGTTATTTCTGTCACATACAGTTTCACGGATTCATCGTCTGCGAAATATACACTGACAGACGCGCTTGTCTCCGAACCGCCCCCCAGTGGAAGCGCCACAATATTCTCAGATACTGTGTCGGAAAGTACTGTGTGTGCTTCATCCGCGAAGATACCCGCGTAGAATGTCTCGTCGCCTGTCGTCGGCTGTCCGTCCGCACCCAGCAGTTTCTTCGTAATCGTCAGGGTTCCCTCTCGCATGTAGTTCTGCGGAATATCCGTAAACGAGTTCGTAAACTCCACAGTCTTCTCATCGCCTGCCGCTTCCAGCTCCACACTGGATCCATGAGCAAATTCTGCCGTGAAAAGCGTCCCGTCCGGCGTCATGCCGACCAGGAATACATTGCCCTCGGCATCCGATTCTCCTACGTAATAGGTTCTGCCGATCTCAAGATTCGTAAAGGTTACCGACTCGCTGGAAGACCTGCTGTACTTCAGCGCCGCCAGATTCGTCACTCTCACCGTGCATGCTTCGTCCGCATACAGCGCCACATAGAATGTCGCGTCTTTTGCGGCCAGCAGATCTCCGTTATATGTGAGCTTCTTTGTCACGGTCACACTTCCAGTTTCCAATTCATTCACAGGTTCCTCTTCCACTTCCACTTCATTGGAATCCTTCGGCTTATCGTCATTCTCCTTGTAATCCACGGAAGCCATATTCTTCCAGAGTGTGTACTGTTCCACATGCGGCGTGACTACCTTAAACTTCACTGTCCGCGACGCGCCTGCCGCCAGCGCACCGAGATTCCAGGTGATCACATTGTTTTTTTCCGTTCCTCCGTCAGAGATCGCATCATCGCCCTGTTTCAAGGTCAGACCTTCCGGAATGGCGTCGGTCACAACTACGTCTGTCGCAGCCGTGCCGCTGGTATTTTTCACGGTCAGGTAATAAGTCACCGTATCAAACGCCTTCGCCGTCAATCGGTTCTTCGTCTCTTCCCCTTCATTCAGGGACTGCCGTTTCTCAATCTCAACCTCAGGTCTTTCCGGTACCGGATGTTCCACGGTCTCCGTCTGGATCCAGCCGTTGCCGAAATTGACATTCGCCGTGTTTTCAACCTTCTGACCCGGATTCGTCAGCGCCTTCTCATTCACCGTCGCGGTAAAGGTTACAAACCCTTCCGCTCCCGCCGGAACATTTTCCAATTTCCACTTGATTGTCCCTCCGTCGGCGTCCGGATCTTCAGGAGCCGTCCACACACCTCCGTCGCTGATGCTGCCTTCCTTGATCGTCAGGCCCCGGTCCAGCGTATCTCTGATCTTGATTGTCGCAGGCGCGTCTTTCGTGTTCCGGTAGGTGATCGTGTACAGAATGTCCCCGCCCACAACTACCTGTGTGCCGGATACCGGATCCGATGTCTTGTGCGGCACCGGATTCTCCACAGTCTCCGTGTCTATCTTCGGACCGTTTCCAAACTGGACGGCCGCCGTATTTTCGACCTCCGTCCCGGCGTTCGCGTTCACCTTCACCTTCAGCGTTACTCTGCCCGTTGTTCCGGCTGCTGCGCTCTCAAATGTCCACGTTACCGTGCGGGTGCCTGCGTCATACGCTCCGCCGTCGGACGCGGAGACAAAGTCCACTCCCGGATCCAGCGGGTCAGTGATGACGATCCTGATCGCCTCGCTGCTGGTATTCTCATAACTGATCTCGTACGTGATCTCGTCTCCGATCCTGACTCCCAGATCATCTCCCGGCGTCACTTCCGTCTTGTGCGGCTCTTCCTCCGGTACCGGATGTCCCACCGTCTCCGTCTGAATCCAGCCGTTTCCGAAATCCACATCCGCCGTATTCACCACCTGATTGCCCGGGTTCGTCAGCGCCTTCTCATTCACCATCGCGGTAAAGGTCACAAATCCTTCCGCTCCCGCCGGGACGTTCTCAAGTGTCCAGTTAATCGTTCCTCCGTCGGCATCCTGATTTTCAGGAGCCGTCCATACGCCTCCGTCGCTGATACTGCCTTCCTTGATTGTCAAGCCGCGGTCCAGCGTGTCTTTAATCTTTATGACCGCAGGTTCATCCTTTGTATTCTGATAAGTGATCGTGTACTTGATCTCTCCGCCCACAACTACAGGCGTCCCCGATACCGGATCAGATGTCTTGTGCGGCACCGGGTTCTCCACAGTCTCCGTGTCTATCTTCGGACCGTTTCCAAACTGGACGGCCGCCGTATTTTCGACCTCCGTCCCGGCGTTCGCGTTCACCTTCACCTTCAGCGTTACTCTGCCCGTTGTTCCGGCTGCTGCGCTCTCAAATGTCCACGTTACCGTGCGGGTGCCTGCGTCATACGCTCCGCCGTCGGAAGCGGAAACAAAGTCCAGTCCCGGATCCAGCGGGTCAGTGATGACGATCCTGATCGCCTCGCTGCTGGCATTCTCATAACTGATCTCGTAAGTGATCTCGTCTCCGATCCTGACTCCAAGGTCGTCGCCTGGCGTTATCTCTGTCTTGTGCGGTTCTTCCTCCGGTACAGGATGCTCCACCGTCTCGGTCTGGATGTATCCGTTTCCGAAATCCACGTACGCCGTGTTCACAACCTTCCGGCCTTCATTCGTCAGCGCTTTTTCGTTCACCGTCGCGGTAAAGGTCACAAACCCTTCCGCCCCTGCCGGGACGTTCTCAAGCGTCCAGTTAATCGTTCCTCCGTCGGCGTCCTGATTTTCAGGAGCCGTCCACACGCCTCCGTCGCTGATACTGCCTTCCTTGATCGTCAGGCCGCGGTCCAGTGTGTCTTTAATCTTTATGACCGCAGGTTCATCCTTTGTATTCTGATAAGTGATCGTGTACTTGATCTCTCCGCCCACAACTACAGGCGTCCCCGATACCGGATCAGATGTCTTGTGCGGCACCGGGTTCTCCACAGTCTCCGTGTCTATCTTCGGACCGTTTCCAAACTGGACGGCCGCCGTATTTTCGACCTCCGTCCCGGCGTTCGCGTTCACCTTCACCTTCAGCGTTACTCTGCCCGTTGTTCCGGCTGCTGCGCTCTCAAATGTCCACGTTACCGTGCGGGTGCCTGCGTCATACGCTCCGCCGTCGGACGCGGAGACAAAGTCCAGTCCCGGATCCAGCGGGTCCGTGATGACGATCCTGATCGCCTCGCTGCTGGTATTCTCATAACTGATCTCGTAAGTGATCTCGTCTCCGATCCTGACTCCAAGGTCGTCCCCCGGCGTTATCTCTGTCTTGTGCGGTTCTTCCGGCTCACCCGGTTCCTCCGGCACCGGATGCTCCACCGTCTCCGTCTGGATCCAGTCGTTACCGAAGTTCACATACGCCGTGTTCACAACCTTTTTGCCTTCGTTCGTCAGCGCCTTCTCGTTCACAGTCGCGGTAAAGGTTACGAAACCTTCCGCTCCCGCCGGAACATTCTCCAGCGTCCAGTTGATCGTTCCTCCGTCAACATCCGCATCCGCGGGCGCTGTCCACACGCCTCCGTCGCTGATGCTGCCTTCCCTGATTGTCAGGCCGCGGTCCAGCGTGTCTTTGATACTGATTGTCGCAGGTGCGTCTTTCGTGTTCCGGTAGGTGATCGTGTACAGAATGTCCCCGCCCACAACTACCTGTGTGCCGGATACCGGATCCGATGTCTTGTGCGGCACCGGATTCTCCACAGTCTCCGTGTCTATCTTCGGACCGTTTCCAAACTGGACGGCCGCCGTATTTTCGACCTCCGTCCCGGCGTTCGCGTTCACCTTCACCTTCAGCGTTACTCTGCCCGTTGTTCCGGCTGCTGCGCTCTCAAATGTCCACGTTACCGTGCGGGTGCCTGCGTCATACGCTCCGCCGTCGGACGCGGAGACAAAGTCCAGTCCCGGATCCAGCGGGTCCGTGATGACGATCCTGATCGCCTCGCTGCTGGTATTCTCATAACTGATCTCGTAAGTGATCTCGTCTCCGATCCTGACTCCAAGGTCGTCCCCCGGCGTTATCTCTGTCTTGTGCGGTTCTTCCGGCTCACCCGGTTCCTCCGGCACCGGATGCTCCACCGTCTCCGTCTGGATCCAGTCGTTACCGAAGTTCACATACGCCGTGTTCACAACCTTTTTGCCTTCGTTCGTCAGCGCTTTCTCATTCACCGTTGCGGTAAAGGTCACAAACCCTTCCGCCCCTGCCGGGACGTTCTCAAGCGTCCAGTTAATCGTTCCTCCGTCGGCGTCCGGATCTTCAGGAGCCGT
>CANQUH010000138.1 GCA_947626965.1 uncultured Lachnospiraceae bacterium | reverse complement strand
CTCTCCTTCCAAAGAATCTGATGCGGCCTGCCTGTTCTTGTTTCTTCCATAATAAATGCGCTGCGCTCCGGAATACCTTGTTTCCACAGTTTATGCGCAGCGCCGCCCGGTTATGCAGAGGATTTCTGGATATGGATTCAGAAGCCGCCCGCAAATCCTGATGCGCGTTTTCCCGCCGTCCGCAGGCCTTTCCCCACCCCAGTCATCTGCTACAGATAACGGTACATCTCCGCCGCCGCTTCTTTCCTTACAGTCTCCTGCACGTCCAGAATCTCAACTTTCACAGTCCGGCCGCCAAACTGAATTTCCAGAACATCCCCCTGCTTCACAGATGCGGACGCCTTCGCAGGCTTTCCATTGAGCAGAACTCTGCCCGCGTCGCAGGCTTCATTCGCTACGGTCCTTCTCTTAATCAGGCGGGACACTTTCAAATATTTATCAAGACGCATTTTTACACCTCCATACAGGCAGGGCAGGCACCTGCCTCCGTCACGAAAGCATTCCGGCGCCTGCCCGCACCCGGTTTCCCGGTCATATCAATACCTATGATACTTTTATTTCTCGTTCATCATATCCTTCAGAGCTTTTCCTGCCTTGAACTTCGGCGTCCTGGAAGCGGCAATTGTCATCGCCTCGCCGGTCTGCGGATTTCTTCCTTCTCTGGAAGCGCGCTCAGATACTTCGAAAGTGCCAAAACCAACAAGCTGCACTTTGTCTCCCTTCCTGAGCTCTTCTGCGATTACATCCGTAAAAGCCTTCAGAGCCTTCTCTGCATCCTTTTTCGATAATTCTGTCTTCTCTGCAACTGCAGCTATTAATTCTGCCTTGTTCATTCTAATTCCTCCTGTGAATTGTTCTCATATACCGGACTGCATCTGCAAATCCGAAAATGTTACTGCTCACTCCAATAACCCGAAGGCTCCGCTGCTTCCCGCAGGATAAGAGTTCTGTGCATGTCCATTTTGCCCGTCTGAAAGTCCCGCTAATATTTATATAATGATATGCCCTGTTTGTCAAGGAATTTTCCCTGAAAGCCCTGTCTCTATACAAAGATGGTGTTACAGCATTTCATTGATCATTGCCAGAACCTTCTCGCCGAGCGCTGCTGACTTCGCGTCCGCATCCTCAAGAGAAGTTCCCTTGATTCCGTAATAGAATTTGACCTTCGGTTCTGTTCCTGACGGGCGCACACACAGCCATGCGTCGTCTGTGAGATCATAGTAAAGCACATTCGACTTCGGAAGTCCGGTCGGCTTCACCTCGCCTGTCGCGACATCCACGATCGTATCCGCCTTGTAATCGCGCGCGGAGGTCACTTTGTAGCCGCCGATCTCCTTCGGAGGATTCTTGCGCAGAGTCTCAAGAATCTCCTGAATCTTCTGAAGTCCCTCAATGCCCTTCAGCGTGATGGACTTGATATCATCCTTATAATAGCCGTAGCGCTCATACAGCTCAATCATTGCATCCCAGAGTGTCTTGCCCTGTGCTTTGTAGAATGCTGCCGCCTCAGCAAGCGCCATCGTGGCAACGATCGCGTCCTTATCTCTCGCGTGTGTGCCGATCAGGCAGCCATAGCTCTCCTCAAAGCCAAAGAGATATGTGCCCTTCCCGCTCTCCTCAAAACCGAGAATCTGCTGTCCGATGTATTTGAAGCCGGTCAGAACCTCGATCAGCTTCGTTCCGTAGTACTTCGCAATCGCGTCCGCCATGTTTGTCGTGACGATCGTCTTGATCAGGACGCCGTCCTCCGGAAGACCCTTCACAGCCTTTGTCTGGCCGATCTCATAGTCCGCGAGGAGACAGCCGGACATATTTCCGGTCAGAGAATGATATTCGCCGGTCTGGGAATCCTTCACATAGACGCCGAGACGGTCCGCGTCCGGGTCGGTCGCGAGAACCAGATCCGCGTCCACTTCCTTCGCGAGCTTCAGGCCAAGCGCAAACGCCTCCTTCGCTTCCGGATTCGGATAGCTCACGGTCGGGAAGTCGCCGTCCGGCAGCTCCTGCTCTTTCACAACGTAAACATGCTCAAAGCCGAGCTCCTTCAGCACACGTCTCACCGGGAGATTGCCCGTGCCGTGCAGCGGCGTGTAGACGATCTTGAGGTTGGCGCTCTCCGCCTTGATCACCTCAGGATGAAGCACAAGCTTCTTCAGGCCGTTGATAAAGGCGTCGTCGATCTTCTGGCCGATCACCTCATACAGCCCTGCGGCAATCGCCGCTTCCTTATCCATCGTCTTCGCAGAGGTGTAGTCCGGCACCTTGTTCACTTCCGCCATGATTCCCGTGTCATGCGGCGGCGTAATCTGAGCGCCGTCCTCCCAGTATACTTTGTATCCGTTATATTCCGACGGATTGTGGCTCGCCGTGATGTTGATGCCGGCCACACAGCCAAGCGTACGAACTGCGAAGGAAAGCTCCGGCGTCGGACGCAGAGAATCAAACACATAGGCCTTGATCCCGTTGGCCGCCAGACAAAGTGCCGAGAAATCAGCAAATTCCGGGGACATATGTCTCGAGTCGTAAGCAATCGCCACACCCTGCGCCTGCTTTCCAACACCCAGAATATAATTTGCAAGACCCTGTGTCGCTTTCTGAACCACATACTGATTCATGCGGTTCGTACCGGCGCCGATCACGCCTCTCAGTCCGGCCGTACCAAACTCAAGACTCGTGTAAAAACGATCTTTGATCTCATCCTCATTGTCCGCGATCGCCCTCAGCTCATTTTTCGTCGCTTCATCGAAATACGGATTTGACAGCCACTCTTCATACGCTTTTCTGTAATCTTCCATGTAAAATTCCTCCTGGTATTTCAAAATATCTCCGGAACCTGCCGTTTTCTGCGGCAGGCCTCAATGTACCTATTATATCTCCAAAAGCAGTAAAAGGGAACCTCTTTTTCTCTATTTTTATCGCAGCGTCTTTACAAAAGCGTTCCGCGCCTCCTGCTGCCGGTTCTGCTGCTCCAGCTTGTCAAGGAACCGTCTCGAGATCCACGCCTTATTGCTCTCCAGATAATAATTCGCCAGCTTGCGGAATTTCTCCGGATAAAGCATCTTCAGGTAAAGCAGACGGCGCTCCTCCCCGGAAATCGGACGGATTCCTGTATACTGATCCAGCATCCTCATGCCAAGTCTCGGATTCCACTCATGCTTTTCCAGAACTTTGCGGACAAACCGGTACAGATCGTTGATCTGCAGACCGTATCTGCAGCGCTCAAAACCAGTCGTCGCCGTCTCCTGCCCGGCCAGAAGCACATGGTGCTGATCGTAATCCCCATGGCAGATCGTGCCGTTCTCCTTCGCACTCTGTACAAGACGCCCGCATCCATTCTGTTCCAGACGGTTCTGAACCTCCATGGCCTGTTCAAAGTACATCGGAAAACTGTTTTGAAGCAGCCGTTCAAACGCACATTTATCATTTCTCCTGCTGACAAAGGAACGCACCTTTTTCAGTTCGGTGTTCCTTGCCCGGATTTCTGTCAGAGGATCCGGCGCCGTGAAACTCTCTATAAATTCACACTCCCCTTTTGCGTGCATGACGCGGTGAATCTTCGCCAGATTCCGCACCGCGGCAAAAATCTCCGCTTCGCTGGAGGGATCGCACTCACGCCCCGGATACCATTCCTTCACCACATACCTCTGTCCATCCCAGTCGGCAGATACCAGATTTCCTTCTTTATTTGGAAGAATCACATCGACATTGCGGTAACCGCCGCTGCGCATTTTGCCCATCACACAATTCTGGAACTGCGCTCGTCTTTCCGAACTTTCATAGTCACAGAAAATCCGCAGTCCCTGCGTCGTTTCCAATATGTACGCGCCCCGGCCCCGCCGCATGCTGACGATCTCCAGTTCATACTGCTCCAATACTCTCAACGCTCTGTCATTCATCGCCATTCCCCCATTCCTGTTGTGAAAGCAGACACGCTCTAACTTATGAAAAAATGGCGGCAATTATTCCTTCCCCTGAAAAGTCCCATCCGGTAAGCTCCCTCTCACATCCAAACTTAATCCTCGAAAAAATTCCGGATGCAGACCGGCGGCTCCCTCTCACATCCGAACTCAATTCTTGAAAAAACTCCAGATGCGTTCTGCAGCTTCTTCTCTCATCCGAACTCAATTCTCAAAAAAACTCCGGCCGCGTCCTGCAGCTTCTTCTCTCATCCGAACTCAATTCTCGAAAAAACTCCGGATGCGTCCCGGCAGCTCCCGCACCGTCTCACAGATGACGGCGGCTCCGGCGGCCTCCAGTTCCCCGCGGGAACCGTATCCGTACAAAACGCCGATACAGGGAATTTTGTTGGCGGCGGCTCCGTTGACATCCTGGTCGCGGTCGCCGATCATCACGATTTGGTCCCGCGCCGGGTCAAGCTCCAGCGTATCCAGCACATAGCGGATCACATCGGCCTTCGCGTTCCGCTTCTCATCGAGGCTGCTCCCTCCAATGAAACGGAAATACTGCGCGATCTGAAAGTGTTCCATAATGCGCACCGAAAACACCTCCGGCTTCGAGGTCGTCACGATGAGCTCATAACCTTCCTGACACAATTCCTCCAGAACCTCAGGAATCCCACCATAAACCCGGTTCTCAAACATTCCCCGGTCCACAAAATACTCCCGGTAAAACTTCACGCATTCCTCAGCCTCTTCCAGAGAGAAACCGTAATACTTCATGAAAGAATCCCGCAGAGGCGGTCCCACAAAGGCCGCGAGCTTCGCCCGGTCATTTTCCTCGATTCCTTTTTTCCTCAGCGCGTACATCACGGAATTAATGATCCCGTCGCCCGATTCTGTCAGTGTCCCGTCAAGATCCCAGAAAATATATCTGGCTGTTCCGGTTTGTGTATTCATCCGCTTATCCTCCTGTCTATTCATTGTTTCCAGCCACAATCTGCATAAAAAGATGCTGGTTCCAAAAAGTTATCTCCATGATACCACGAATTGCTCCGGATTTCATACTCTTTGCCTTCAACGCAGCAGATTCCCTGCCATATCCTGCCCGGCAGCTGTCTCAAATTCAGAGTCAATGTAAATCTGGCGCCGCAAAGATTACAAGTAAAAATATCATATATTAATCTATGCGTCAATCACGTAATATCATTGATTTTCCCATTTTATATGCACAGGGCAGTACTAATGTCTCATTAAGATTCCAATACGAATGATAACTGGCATGATCAATTATTCAAAAACTGGCACTTTTCAAAATACCATTCTCTCTGTATGATAACCGCTAAAACATTCCTGCGCGTTCTGCGCATTATTACCACCGCAAAGGAAAGGGCGCCGGGTCTGCAGTGCCGTTTAAGAACAGGCAGGATCTGAATCCGCACCCTGCATAACAGGCATGCGATGGCTCGTCCCGGCCTTCGCGCAGACAAATCAGGAATTTCAGGAGGGGATTTTCATGAAGCCCGATCACAATCACCAGAAGAAAATAGCTGTCATCAACGACTTCACCGGTTTTGGCCGCTGTTCAATCGCGGCTGCACTGCCAGTCATCTCCGCGATGAAAATCCAATGCTGTCCGCTGCCGACTTCTATTTTTTCCAATCACACAGGTTTTGAGAGCTTTTTCTTTGAGGATTATACGACCCGCATGCAGCGGTATGCTGATGAATGGAAAAAGCTTGGCCTCACGTTTCGCGGAATCAGCAGCGGTTTTCTCGGCTCAAAGGAACAGATCGAGATTGTCATCCGCTTTTTTCAGGAATTCCGGACGGAGGATACTATTATCATCGTGGACCCGGTGATGGGCGATTACGGAAAACCTTATCCGACCTATACCGCACAGATGTGTACGGAGATGAAGCGGCTTGTCACTTACGCCGATATCCTGACGCCAAATCTGACGGAGGCCTGCATCCTGACCGACACGCCGTATCATGAAGGACACTGGCGGATGAAGGAAATTATCGCGCTCGCTGAAAAGCTCTGCGCGATGGGCCCGGCAAAAGTGGTGATCACTGGAATTGTGCAGGGAGATTTCATCGCAAATTACTGTTATGAGAAAGAGTTTTCTGACACAAACGAATCCTCCAAAAGAGAACAGCAGGACAGCGGAAAGGAAGTCTCCGGAACAGAACAATCAGACGGCCAGAAAGAAAATTTGAACCAGAAAAAAGGAACTCCCGGAAAAATCCGCCGCACACACAAAGTCGGAACTCAGCGCTCTGGCACAGGCGACATTTTTGCCGCAATCATCGCGGCGGACGCTGTCAACGGAGTAGATTTTCAGGATTCCGTGCGCAAAGCCTCACTTTTCGTCAAGCGATGCATCGAGAAATCAATTGAGATGGATCTGCCGCTGACAGACGGCGTGTGCTTTGAAGAAGTGCTGCATACGCTGAAAGCTTAATCTGACAAACCGGAAGCAAAAGAAAGGAAGATTTATTATATGAAACACACTGCCATGACCATTTTATATGAAGTACACGACAATCTGTATGTCAATCTGACCAACAAGTGCCCCTGCGCCTGCACCTTCTGTCTGCGCCAGACACGCGAGACCATGGAGGAATCCGGCCCGCTCTGGCTCGAACACACACCTTCTCTTGAGGAAGTCATCGCTGAATTTCAGAAATTTGATATGAATAAATACCAGGAGGTCGTCTTCTGCGGGTTCGGAGAACCGACGGAAGCCCTTGACGTGCTTCTCGCAACGGCCCGCTTCATCAAGGAACAGTTTGGCAAACCAATCCGCATCAACACGAACGGCCTCGGCAATCTGGTCAACGGAAAAGACATCCTTCCGCTCTTTAAGGGGCTGATCGACACGCTCTCTATCAGTCTGAACACACCGAACGCGGACCGCTATCATGAGCTTGTGCGCTCCCGTTTCGGAGAGCAGTCCTTTGACGCGATGCTTTCCTTCGCGCGAAACGCCGTAAACTACGTGCCGGAGGTCGTGATGACGACTGTCGCGACTACTCTCACTTCCGAAGAAGAAGAGCAGTGCCGCAAAATCTGTGAAGAACTTGGCGTGCGGTACCGGATCCGGCCGTGGGAGGATTGAAAAACAGCCCGAGTGTCTAAGCATCCGGCCTCTAAACCGGATGCTGTTTTTTCCGGCGTCTCTGTATACCGACATTTTCCTGACGATATGACGACAGATGGTCGTCCATGCTCCATATCATGACAGTTCCAAGAGATGGGGTTTCCTGTATGTACTTTTCATATGCATATATGATCGTCATATCACCAATTCCAATATTCGATACCGTAAATTTCTCCATATTCTCAGCCAGATATTTTATTTCTTCTTTCTTCAAACCATTTCCATATAATTTCCATGGAGCTTGGGAATTCGCTGTTTTCTCCAGATACTCTTTGAATTTCAGTGTTATCGTACGTCTGGCATGCCCATCTGAAATATGCGCTATATGATTTCCCGTCTCGATGATTGTGGCAATCGGCATAATCAGCGTATCTCCCGTTCTCAATACTTCTGCCCATTCCCTCTTTACTTTCTCCTTATCTGAACATTTTCCCGGCACTTCAAGCAAATTCAGCATTATAGAAGTGTCAATAAATCTGACATTCATATCTGTACCCCCAGCCATGAGTAATCCGGTTCTTCTTTTTCCTCCTTAATCGCCGCGACAAGACGGTCATCAACCATCGCATCCCCAAGTCCTCCGGCAGCAAGAATTCCGGCAAAATCATCTATATCAATAAATTGTATAAATTTGCTTGTACCTTTTTCTTTTTCACGATAAACAACCGAAACCCCTGTCAATTGTTCTTTCCTGTACTGATTCATCAGCATGGCATTATGAGTCGTTATCAGGACATCAATATTTCTGGCCTTTCCAATCTCATACAAATTTTTAATCAGTTTATGAACCCTTCCCGGATGTATCCCATTATCGACCTCTTCCATAATAATCAGGCTGCCCGGAGCACTTGCCAGAACCGCCGTAATCACAGCCATACAGCGCAGAGTTCCATCAGAAAGTTTCCTGGCATCTACAAATTCTGTGGAGTTTATATATTTTTCCTTTAGTGCAAATATCACATCACCAATTTTCGTCTCAATAAATTCAATATCAGAAACTTCATTCTCCGGAAGATCTTTTATTACCTCAAGTAATTGTCTCTTTTTTAATTCATCACCGCACATATGTTTCATAACAGATGACAAGTTCTCACAGTTCATCCGCAGTTCAAAATCAGATATTCTCGTATAGTCACGCATATACTGTACAACAGGATCAAGCACAATAATACTTCTCAAGGCATCTGTAACTGCCTGAATATAGGAAGCATTCATTCTTCCCTCTTCCGTATCCTGTGGCATCCGAACCAGCATCTGAGGAAGAATCGCCGATGTTCTGACACAGACCAGATCTGGATTTTTCCCCCTCTTCCCATTCGTATATTCAACTTTTATATCTGCTCCACCTGATTTTACAGCTTTACTTTTAAATACTTTATTTATTTTAGGAGAAATCCTGTCCGGAGGCATCCGGTACAGAGCTTCTTCCTCAATATAAATTCTGCTGTTTACATTAATTTTAACTTCATAGAGCAAATCTGTCTGATCATCAAAAAAAACAAGACATCCCAGTTTGAAAGCATTTGTCCTAAACCTGGGACAGCTTTTACTTCCTCCTCTCACAGTTCCAGTCATACTTTTCGTTCCGTCAAGAATTACACTTAGTTCGATTCCGGTCGCTATCTCTGAGAGGATTCTGATTCCCTCGATCGCATTACTTTTTCCGGATGCATTTGTCCCAATCAAAGTAGTAAGATTTTCTATATTCAATTCTGCTTTCTCAAAACTTTTAAAGTTTTCAAATGTAAAACATTTTATCATTTTTGCAATCCCCACGCTGTATGAATAATCATTATCTATTTTTTGATATTATGATTAATATAATACATTATCCTGACAGTTTCAACATAAAAAACAACAAAAAAGATATGGATGACACAGCCGGGAAAATGCCGCATCATCCATACCCTGTTAATCATTATCTGCTATCTGTTTTCAGTTTTCTACCCTATAGAATTCAAAACTCGCAAGCGAGTTTTGCGCGCGGGATTCGAGTCTGCGTCAGCAGACATCTTCGGCTCCGAATCCCTGCGCTCTCCACTTTACTCTACATCCTGCAGCGCAGCCAGGTTCTCCTCGCCGGTACGGATCTTCACGACACGATTCACGCCGTACACGAAAATCTTTCCGTCTCCGATATGGCCTGTATAAAGCGTCTTCTTGACCGTCTCGATCACCGTATCGACCGGGATATTTCCGACAATCACTTCCACCTTCACCTTAGGCAGCAGCGTCGCGTCCATCTCGACTCCACGGTACCGCTCGCCGGCGCCTTTCTG
>CANQUH010000137.1 GCA_947626965.1 uncultured Lachnospiraceae bacterium | reverse complement strand
TGTGAGCGAAAGTAAAAACAAACATACATTCCCTAGAACAGATTGAAAAAATGTCCTTGACAAGGGGTACAATTTAAGCTGCTGTCGGCATTCACGGGGGACGCGAGGTATGAGGAGATAATGAAGAGCGAAGATTATGAGGAGGTAGAAAGCATGTGTGAGATTATGGATAGAGCGGTCAATAAAGGGAAGGTCATCGGTCGGGAAGAGGGCCGGGAAGAAGGCCGGAAAGAAGGACGGAAAGAGGGAATAAAAATTGGGGCAAGGGAAAGCGCGGAAAAGTTGTTTAAGAACGGAGTATCTTACGAGATCGTCCGCGCATCCATAGATGCACTGAGCGACAGCGAACTGCGGGAAATTGAAGCGGCTGCTTTGCGGCGGCGCGGAGCCAATAGAAGGCAGGCAATAAGGCTGAGAAGAGTGAAAAGACAGAAAAAGATGAAAAATCTCAAGAGATGAATACACAGAACGGCGCTGGACGGCGCCAAAATCTTTGAAGGAGCTGCTGGAGATTCCGGATGGACTTGAGCCGTTCGTGAACGACTACAGGCTGCATGTGTTTGAGGTGGCGTGGCTGTCCGAGGAACAGATTTCCCGGATGTCCAGCGACTTTCAGGTGGTCGCCCGGTTCTTCCGTGACAAAAGAAACGATAAATGATTAAAGCGCCCCTGCCATATCCGAAAGGAGCTGGCAGGGGGAGTAAAATGGGGCAAATCGGATGATACAGGGTGGATTGAGCTAAAAGCGACACTTGTTGAGCCGATTTTTTGAAAAATACATAAAAAACGGCGCTTATTTTCAATGGTATAGATATGCCTTGAAATTTATCCTTGTAAATCGAAATGCCGTATGTTATACTGCTGTAAAGCAAATTTTCTTTTGCGCCCCATAAGGAGCCGCAAGTCTTAATTATTGTGTAATTCATTGAAACAGGAAGGGAACGAGGGAACGTGTTCCATCCGAAATTCAGAAAATTCATGCTTTAAAACCCAAAACGAAAAATATTCGGGATTTATGGACTTATTTTGAAGAAAAAGCAGCCGCCGGAAAACAGGAAATGAAAAAGGCTGACCGAAAATACGGGATGCCATTTCCGGGCGGATGTGCTATACTGACAGGGAGGAAACAATGGCGGAAAAAGACCTAACGGAAAAAATATTGGAGGACTGCCCGGACGTGTTCGCGGACATTTTTAACGCGCTGGTGTTTAACGGGCGGCAGGAGATTAAAGAAAATGAGCTGGCGGATGGCGCCGTGCATTCGCAGTACAGAGCGCACGACAGCAAAATGCACGAGCTGGAGCGTGACGTTGCGAAGCGCTGGGTCAGGGGCAACGCGCTCCTGGCGATACTGGGCGCGGAGAACCAGTCGCAGCCGGAAAGGCTCATGGCGACAAGGGCGATCGGCTATGACGGCGCGTCTTACCGCGCGCAGGCGCTCCGCATTGACGCTGAGAAAAGGAAATTAAAAAAGTTGCATCGAGAGCGGAAAATAACGGACGCCGAATACGCTGAAAGAAGGAAGGCCATAGGCCGTCAGATCGCGCCGGTCGTTACCATCGTCCTTTACTTTGGCACGGAGCGGCGCTGGACGGCGCCGAAATCTTTGAAAGGGCTGCTGGAGATTCCGGATGGGCTTGAGCCGTTTGTGAACGACTACAGGCTGCATGTGTTTGAGGTGGCGTGGCTGTCCGAGGAACAGATTTCCCGGATGTCCAGCGATTTCCAGGTGGTCGCCCGGTTCTTCCGTGACAAAAGGCTGGGGACGAACAGCGTCTCTGAGGATGAGACAAGGATACGGCATGTCGATGAGGTGTTGAAGCTGCTGTCGGCATTCACGGGGGACGCGAGGTATGAAGAAATAATGAAGAGTGAAGATTATGAGGAGGTAGAAAGCATGTGTGAGATTATGGACAGAGCGGTCAATAAAGGTAAGGCCATAGGCCGAAAAGAAGGCTGGAAAAAAGGTCGGAAAGAAGGTCGGAAAGAAGGAATAAAAATAGGAGCAAGGGAAAGCGCGGAAAAGTTTTTTAAGAACGGAGTATCTTACGAGATCGTCCGCGCATCCATAGACGCACTGAGCGACAGCGAACTGCGGGAAATTGAAGCGGCTGCTTTGCAGGCGGCGCGGAGCCAATAGAGGGGCGGCAATAAGGCTGAAAAGAGCGAAAAGACAGAAAAATCTGAAAAATCTAAAAATGAACAAATAGAATAAAGCGACAGACAAAAGAAACGATAAATGGTTAAAGTAAAACCCCTGCCATATCCGAAGGAGCGGGCAGGGGGAAAATAAATATATCACAACCGGAATAAAAGCAGATTTTCTTTTGCAGCCTATAAGGCCGCAAGTCTTAATTATTGCGCAATTCATTTAATCGGGAAAGGAACGAAGGAACGCGTTCCACTCCAAATTCAGAAAATTAATGTTTTAAAACCCAAAACGAAAAATATTCGGGATTTATGGACTTATTTTGAAGAAAAAGCAGCCGCCGGAAAACAGGAAATGAAAAAGGCTGACCAAAAATACGGGATGCCATTTTTCGGGCGGATGTGCTATACTGACAGGGAGGAAACAATGGCGGAAAAAGACATAACGGAAAAAATATTAGAGGACTGCCCGGACGTGTTCGCGGACATATTTAACGCGCTGGTGTTTAACGGGCGGCAGGAGATTAAAGAAAATGAGCTGGCGGATGGCGCCGTGCATTCGCAGTACAGAGCGCACGACAGCAAAATGCACGAGCTGGAGCGTGACGTTGCGAAGCGCTGGGTCAGGGGCAACGCGCTCCTGGCGATACTGGGCGCGGAGAACCAGTCGCAGCCGGAAAGGCTCATGGCGACAAGGGCGATCGGCTATGACGGCGCGTCTTACCGCGCGCAGGCGCTCCGCATTGACGCTGAAAAGAGGAAATTGAAAAAGCTGCGCCGGGAGCGGAAAATAACGGACGCCGAATACGCTGAAAGAATGAAGGATATAGGCGGACAGATTGCGCCGGTCGTCACGATCGTCCTTTATTTCGGCACGGAGCGGCGCTGGACGGCGCCAAAATCTTTGAAGGAGCTGCTGGAGATTCCGGATGGACTTGAGCCGTTCGTGAACGACTACAGGCTGCATGTGTTTGAGGTTGCGTGGCTGTCTGAGGAACAGATCGCCCGGATGTCCAGCGATTTCCAGGTGGTCGCCCGGTTCTTCCGCGACAAAAGGCTTGGGACGGACAGCGTCTCCGAAGATAAGACCAGGATACGGCATGTCGATGAAGTGCTGAAGTTGCTGTCAGCATTCACGGGGGACGCGAGGTACGAGGAGATAATGAAGAGCGAAGATTATGAGGAGGTAGAAAGCATGTGTGAGATTATGGATAGAGCGGTCAATAAAGGGAAGGTCATCGGTCGGGAAGAGGGCCGGGAAGAAGGCCGGAAAGAAGGACGGAAAGAGGGAATAAAAATTGGGGCAAGGGAAAGCGCGGAAAAGTTGTTTAAGAACGGAGTATCTTACGAGATCGTCCGCGCATCCATAGACGCACTGAGCGACAGCGAACTGCGGGAAATTGAAGCGGCTGCTTTGCGGCGGCGCGGAGCCAATAGAAGACAGGCAATAAGGCTGAGAAGAGTGAAAAGACAGAAAAAGGTGAAAAATCTCAAGAGATGAATATACAGAACGGCGCTGGACGGCGCCAAAATCTTTGAAGGAGCTGCTGGAGATTCCGGATGGACTTGAGCCGTTTGTGAACGACTACAGGCTGCATGTGTTTGAGGTGGCATGGCTGTCCGAGGAACAGATTTCCCGGATGTCCAGCGATTTCCAGGTGGTCGCCCGGTTCTTCCGTGACAAAAGGCTGGGGACGAACAGCGTCTCTGAGGATGAGACAAGGATACGGCATGTCGATGAGGTGTTGAAGCTGCTGTCGGCATTCACGGGGGACGCGAGGTATGAAGAAATAATGAAGAGTGAAGATTATGAGGAGGTAGAAAGCATGTGTGAGATTATGGACAGAGCGGTCAATAAAGGTAAGGCCATAGGCCGAAAAGAAGGCTGGAAAAAAGGTCGGAAAGAAGGTCGGAAAGAAGGAATAAAAATAGGAGCAAGGGAAAGCGCGGAAAAGTTTTTTAAGAACGGAGTATCTTACGAGATCGTCCGCGCATCCATAGACGCACTGAGCGACAGCGAACTGCGGGAAATTGAAGCGGCCGCTCTGCAGGCGGCGCGGAGCCAATAGAGGGGCGGCAATAAGGCCGGTGAAGCGATTGGAGAAAGAACTCCGGCAGCTGTTTTTGAGATAATGCCATACCTGCGGAAGAAGCGGGCGTTTTGTTGGAATTTTCTGGAAATTTGGCAAATGCGGCGGAACCGCAGGGGGATGGCGGCGGAAATGCGGCATATCTGCCGTGCGGGCGGAGGGGAATGCGGGCGCGGTTGGATGTTCTGATGAATTTTTGGCATAAAAAGATATAAAAAAAGGTAAAATTGCATAGAAATGGTTAAGTTTTCTGGAAAGATACCGATATAATTATAAACTATTTTATGGGATAAGTCTGTTTTTTTGTAGAAATGCACGGGGAAATGGCGCTTGTTTCCATATTGGCGATAGATGGAAGAATGGGCGGAAGATCTTCATTATTAAAATGACGGAGGGATGGTTTATGTACAAGGATGTGTGGAAAAAATTTGGTTGGAAGATGCTGATCGTGGTCTGCTCGGTCCTGTTGTTGGGCGGGGTGGCTTTTACTGCGCCGAGATTGCAGGCGGAAGAGGAAATGATGGAAGATAGTGAGCAGTCCGCTCAGAATGTACAGCGGATAGCTGCCTCGTCGTCTGGCGCCATAGAGAGTGAAAAGATTGATTTGTCGAAGTGTAAACCAGAGAAATTCAAGGTGGGTACACTTGTATATAATCAGGAGGAGCAAATAATTGATCGTCTTACCTATACTTCGGGTTCATCAGTTTTCAACTTGAAGAAAGACGAAGATTTCCAGTATTCATGGTTAAATGGCAGTGGAACGGATGCAGGTGATGCGAGTGTAAAAATTTCTCGGAGTGACAGTGCTGATTCGCAGATTCAAGGATCTGGGGATATAACAATTGACGTAAAAATACAACGGGCTGAATTTCAAACATTTTATGCAAAAAAAGCAAAGGCGATGGGATTGAAGAATGCTGTTATCGGGAGAAAAGTTACTGTTACAGGTGGTGCTGGCAACCAGGATTATTTAGTGGTGCCTTCGGGCGAATATACGCTGACGAAAGACCAGGTGGCGATAGATATAATTGATGAATCATCAAAAACAGTGATCGAACGGTGGGATCCGAAAGAGTATGATTTGGGAGAGGACGCTACATTCAAACAAGCAGATGTGGCAGGTCAGAAAACTTTTAAAATAAAAGTGAAAAATTTTGATTGTCATACTTCAGATAATTGTATTCCAGGGACGGTTAATGTTAAAAAGGATATTTCTCATCTTAATGTTGTTGTTACTCGGTCTGCAATAGCGTTGGATCCAGAAGTGGCAATATATGATGGAGAATATGAGTTGCGGGGTTCGGTGAGTAAGGAAGAAGAAGGAGATTATTATTATGTATGTACCCCGGATGATGAGGATAGGACAAAGTATTATGTGCATTATTATTCAAAATCGAAATCGAATTATATTGGTGAGGGGATAAAAGAATATTATATAAAAGGAACCGCTAAATTTCCAAAAGATATGCAAGTTAGCGATAGCGATTTTTCGTATTATTTTGATTATGATAAAGCGAAAAATTATATACAGGAAATTAATCAGCTAAAATATACGTCTGGTTCAGTCATAGAGATGTTGCAAGAAGGTGTTGATTTTGAACTTGGAGATTATAATATTGTAGATAGCGGTGGGCATCCGCTTGAGGGCGCGACTGCTGGCAGGGTATCGGTTAAAATTATAGGAATTGGTAAGTATGCAGGAGAAATTGATACGGTAGAATACAGAGTCAGACGCAGTCTTGCAAATGCAACAATAATATTTGATCCTGCCGATCCATTTTTTGAATATGATGGGAAAGAGATTCTCCATGAACCAAAAATGAAAGTGGTTTTTGGAGATAGACCGGATTATGAGTTGCGTGAAAATATAGATTATAAGATCTCTTATTCGAATGATAGGGGCGGCGGAGTAGATGTGGAGCCGGAGAGCGGTAATCTGAGAGACGCTGGCACTATTACGGTGACAGTGACAGGCACGGGTACGGGTGGCGAGGCAGGTTCCGGATATTATGGCACGACCTCTAAAAAATACGTAATTAGCCCGAAGATGATATCGGAAGAAACCGGTTATCAACTGATATTAGAGAAAGTGGACAATGATAATGATGGTATTCCGGATTTTGAATACACAGGGGCTTTACCGGATTTTGCAAAAGTAGCAAAAATTGTACGCACAACAGCATCTGGCGGTTCAATTAACGTGAAGGATGAACTGGTAGAGAATAAAGATTATACAATCAGTGCGCCGAATGGGTATAGGGTTGGAGAGCATGAGGTCACGTTCATATTTAAGGGAAATTATGACGGTCGCCTTTCGGCAAAATATGAAGTATGTGCATATGATTTTAGTAAATGTGTTATTGACATAGTGAGTTGCTCGTGTGGCGATTTTGGTGACACGCATGGCTATACTGGCGAAAGACATATTCCGAAAGTTGTGGTATATCAAGAAGATGGGAAAACAATTATTCCCGAAGATACTTATACGCTTTCGTATGGAGAAAATACAAAGGTGGGAATGGCAACAGTGACGATTACCAGCAAGGCTGATAAAAGCATCTCCCAAACGAAAGAGTTTGAGATAATGCAGCGTACGATTGGTAAAGATGATGATAATCGTGAACTGAAAATGCAAGTTTCGGAAACAGAGTATTTTGGTCCTAATACAGTGCCGGAAATTACGGAAATGAAGTACGGGAATATCATTTTGCATCCGAGTGATTACGAGATTATAGATATAATACCGACAGGATCAGCTATTGGTGTGGTTCGGTGGCATGATAAAGATTTCCCGACAATGACGGCGAGTGGCTCCTCAATTGAATATGTTGTGCAAATTCAGGCGAAAGAAACGAGTGATTTTTTCGGCACGGCAACAACTGTAAATACGGTTACTTTCGTGCCGAGAAATATAGAGCCAGAGGGAAGGATTGATATTCAAAGTCCTTCTGACACACCGAATGTGCTGGGGGAGGGTGAGATTTTAAAACATGCAAAAGAGGTGGTGTTGCAGGATCTGCAGTTAAAGACAAAGCTGAAACAGGATACAGATTATACTGTTTCGGCCCAGAATAACAAAGGGATTGTGACCGTAAGCGTGAGCGGAACAGGGCACTATAAAGGAACAAAAACAACCACTTTCCATATGGGCACGAATATTGCAAGCGCTACTGTATTTGAGGGGAGTACGGATCGGGGAAATGGTTTGAATGGACCGGTTAGACTGGGCGGAAATTACCCTTATGAATATGGCAAAGAAAAATATTTGAATTTTGTCAGCGAAGGTGCCGTGAGCGGGAATAACGTCAGCCTGCGGATTGGATCAAAGTATTTAAAGGAAGCGGAAGTTGATGGAGAGGGAGATTATATTGTTTCTTATATGCAGAGAGAGCTTGAGGGCGATCAGCTGTGGGGCGTTGTTCTGATAGAGGGTACAGGTAAATCGTATTACGGAACAATGGAAATCCGGTATAAGATTACCAGAAAGAAGTTAAAGGATGTAAAGATGTCATTTAAAAGTCCGGCTGCAGTCGAATACGTATATAATGGAACAGAGCAGAATCCGGAAGTTGAACTAAAAGATGGCGAATATGTGTTGGTAGAAGGCGCGGATTATACAATTGTTCATAGGGAAAATGCTAATATACATCATGGAAAAGCAACGATAACTGCGACTGGCATTGGCAATTATGAGGGAACGTCCACATTGTCATTTGAAATTAAACAGAAACCGTTTGAGAAAAAAACTCCGTCAGGTGGCTGTATTGAATTAATAGGAATGAAGGATTCTTATGGGTATACATTGGATCCGGATGGCGTGCAGCCGGCAGATGAGGCGGGTTTTGAGGTTCGGGATATAGAAATTGAAGATAGTGGAGAGGGTGGTGCAGGAACATTATATACAACATTAGTAAAGGATAAAGATTACCAGGTGACTTATGAGAGAAATAAGGAAGTTGGCACGGCGAAGATGATTTTGACTGCTGCGGCAGGCAGTGATTATAGCGGAACGATTTCTGTGCCGTTTAAAATTACGGGAATTGCGCTCGCTGACTGTAAGATCGAGGTGAAAAATTCGCGGCAGTATTTTACTGGAAAGAAGATTGAACTGGCAAAGGAATCTGTGATTGTGAGTTATGGTGAGAAGACTATTTCGTCGGATGAATTTACGCTTGAGTGTTTTAATAATACCCGTGTGGGAGAAGCGACGGTACGAGTGACGCCAGCATCGCCTTCCAGTATCTTGTTGGGAAGTAAA
This sequence comes from uncultured Lachnospiraceae bacterium, assembly GCA_947626965.1. Classification (GTDB taxonomy): domain Bacteria; phylum Bacillota; class Clostridia; order Lachnospirales; family Lachnospiraceae; genus Choladousia. The sequence goes on along the minus strand of CANQUH010000137.1, from coordinate 907 downwards.
GAGGAGAAATTTCAAATTATCGGAATGCTTGGAGCGGAGGTAAAGAACGAGGATGGCTTTGTAATTTCAAATACTACGAATAATCCACAGTCAGCGGATTATAGCGCGGATACACCGCAAGACCCGAAAGCTGATATTACATTTGAAGCGAAATATTTGGATGGTTTAGTCGTTTCAAACGGAGATAATGTGAAAAATGAAAAGATTCATCTGGATGAGGGGAAAGATTATAAGATCGTTCCCAGTTCAAATACGTCCGTGATAGGTGTGCATAATATCACAATTCAGGGTGTAGAGGGTGGCTTCTATACGGGTCAGTATGGTACGACATTTACAGTCTGGGGTGATCTGAGTAAAATAACAGAGGATAATTATGAGCCGTTTGGAACTGTGCAGTATAAAAGCGGAGCGGCGGTTTATCCGGATCTTGTTATTACATATGGTGGGAAAAGATTGAAAGAAGGTGAGGATTATCAGATTGTAGAGAATCCTAAACAGAATCATACAGAGCCCGGTCCTGCGCAAGTGACGATTAAGCCAACAACAGAGTCTGCATTGTACCTGAAAAATGAGAAGACGTTTGACTATCACATTACGGTGGCTATTGAGGGTGATGATCTGGCAGTAAATGGTTTGGAAGAGAGTTACACATACAAGCATGGAAAACCGGTTGTTACGGAAGATGATATTGTGGTGTCTTTGGGTGGTAAAAAGTTAAGTTCTGTTAATGATTATAAAGTTCAGATTGAGGGCAATATGAATGTCGGAAAAGGTACGGTTACAGTTACAGGCATTAATAATTATGCCGGTACGGTAGTAAAGAACTTTGTGATTAATCCGTACGACCTGGCAGAACATGATCAAATCCAGATGAAAGTCACCTATGAGGAAGAGCAGATTTATACAG
>CANQUH010000136.1 GCA_947626965.1 uncultured Lachnospiraceae bacterium | reverse complement strand
ACATAACAAGAACCCTGCAAAGCCTTTATTCACAGGCAATGCAGGGGCTTTCTGGCATCAAAACTGTAAAACTCAGGCCGGAGGGTTTATAGCAAACGGCAAATATTTTGTCGTTTGCTATAATAGATTCCCGGGAACTTCTCCTCTATGCTCCGCTCCGACGACCGGAGCGCCGCGAACAGCTCCCGGGGATATGCCTCCCGGAACAGAGAGACCGTGGTATCCTTTCCGGGGTACTGGTCCACCGTCTGCCCGAGCGACTTGTACAGGCACGCGTACGCGGCTGCCTTGTAAAAGTCATCGATGGTAAGGCCGTCTTCCGGGCTCTTGTATTCAATGATGTTGTGCCCTTTAAAGATCCTCCCGATCTCGTTTGCGATCTGCACGCCGGGTTCTTTCCGGATGACGAGAAGATCCGCGCGGAGAGGTTCTTTGCTCAGATTATATTCCTGAATAAAAGTCAGCACGTCGGAATTGGCGCGGAGCTCCAGCTCGGCGGCGCCGTAAAACCCCGGGTGCCATGGGATTTTGTCCGGCTGGTCTGCCATGGAAACCACCTCCAATACAATGAATGCTGTTACATTTTGCATGTTTCCAGTCTATCAGATTTTCCGCCGGCGGTCAACTGTTCCCTGTGAAATGGGGATGGAATCTGCGGGAGAATGGGTTACTGTCAGTGAACGCCGTGGTCAACCATGGAATGAAATTCCATGGTCGCGCCTCAGACCTCGGGATTTCCGCACAAAACGTGTGGAAATCACCTCGAACTTAAGTGGACGAGTGAACTGTAACACAGTAACCCTATGGGGAAAAATTACTGCAAATCAGCTATATAGAATTCTTTTAAGTTTTGATATAATGTATTCTAGGATGACTGATCTCGAAAGGAAAAAGTTTATCTGGACTAAAAGCTGGAATAAAATTAGCGTAAAAAGGAGGTTCATTATGCAGAAGAAGATTTTAGCGGGGATTCTGGCAGCAGTAATGGCGCTGCAGAGCGGTGCTTTTGCCGCTGCAGAGGAACAGGAGGCAATAATACAGGAATATGGTGCGGAGACACCATCTGATCCGGAGGAGGTTTTTGGACTTGCCGGAGAAAGCGCGGAGGATATCATAATTTCGGAAGAAAGTAATGAGACAGAGACTTTTGGAATTTCGGATAACGTGCAGGAAACAACGCTGATAAATGAAGATACAGAAATGCAGACAGAAGGAGAAACCGGGGAAGATTCAGATGCAGACAGCGCTGTTCCGGAAGAGATGATCGAGGACATAGAGATTCTGGAAGATTCGGATTTTGAGCTGATAAAAACAGCGGAAGGCGGGGTGGCTGTTGATGAGGCGAATTTTCCGGATGAGAAGTTCAGAACAGCCATGAAAAAATTTGATAAAGATAAAAACAATATATTATCGAAAGAGGAAATAAAAGCGGTAACAAAAATAAATCTGGAAGAAACCCCGGTCAGCAGCCTGGAAGGGATAGAGTATTTTACCAGCCTGGAACGTCTGAACTGTGCCTATAGCCAGCTGGATAAACTGGACGTAAGTAAAAATACGGCCTTGACATATCTGTACTGTTTTAACTGCGGTTTAAAGGAACTGGATTTAAGTAAAAATACAGCTCTCACTTATCTGAACTGCAGATATAACAGGCTGAGATCTCTGAATCTGGAGAAAAACGTGCAGCTGGAAACCCTTTATTGTAAGGACAATGTTTTTCCCTCTGTACAGGTGTATGAGGAAGATGGGATGTGGAAGTTTGACTTTGGGGAGGTAATAGGAAAAGATAATCTTGTAAATGTCTCCGACATGCGGATAAAAGACACTGAGACGGATCTCGAGAGTGAGCTTTTCCTGGAGGACGGTATTGTTTCTGTTCCGGTGAATGAGATATCGTCTATGGTACAGGCTGAGCTGAGTTACTCCTATGATACGAAAGCTCCGAATTTGGACGCGGATTTTGAGTCCGTAACGCAGTTTTCTACCCGCTTTATTCTGCCTCTTTTTCCTCTGCCGGAAGGGAGCGATCTGTCAGGGATTCAGGAGGTGGAGATCAATGAAAAAAATTTCCCCGACGAAGCTTTCAGGCAAATTCTGAAGAGCAGGTATGACGGCAATGGCGACGGGAAGCTGGATGTAAATGAATTATCGGCAATCACCAGTCTCTCAGCAAGAGATGTCAATGATCTTACAGGGATCGGTTTTTTCAAGGCACTGATGGTATTGGACTGCACTTCTTCAGCAGAGGAGGAGCTTGACGACGATGATGTTGAATATTACGATGGAAATTATCTGAAAGAACTGGATGTAAGTGAAAATCCAATGCTTAGAGAATTGTATTGTCCCAGAAACAAAATAACAGAACTGGATGTAAGCAGCAATACGGAACTGACTGTTCTGGACTGCAGCGATAACAAAATGGAAAAGCTTGACTTGAGCAAAAATAAAAAACTGAAAAAAGTAATCTGTGATTCCAACAGAATAAAAGAAATTAATGTAAGCGGCAGTACAGCTTTGACGGAACTGAACTGTCATGGCTGCCAACTGGAGGAACTGGATGTAAGCGGCAATACGGAGCTGGCTGTTTTGGATTGTGGAAGAAATAGGCTGAAAAAGATTGACCTGAGTAAAAATGCGGCTTTGACGAAACTGGACTGTTCTAGATGTCAGCTGGAGGAACTGGATGTAAGTAGCAATACAGCTTTGACGGAATTGGACTGTTTTGATTGTCAACTGGAGGAACTGGATGTAAGCGGCAATACAAAACTGATCGATTTGAATTGCAACGCGAACTGTCTGAAAAAGCTTGATCTGGGCAGCAACACAGCTTTGACAATTTTAAAGTGTAGTCAAAATAAACTGGATGAACTTGATCTGAGCAGCACCACAGCGTTAGCAGTGCTGGGGTGTGTCAATAATAAGCTGAATAAACTTGATTTGAGTAAAAATACAGCGCTGCTGGAGATAGACTGTCGTGAAAATCAGCTGAATGAATTAAATTTAGGCGAAAAACCAGAATTGACAGAGCTGGATTGTTCTGAAAATCAACTGAGTGGGCTTGATGTAAGCAAAAGTACAGCATTGACAGATCTGGATTGTTCGGATAACCAGCTGGAGGAACTGGATGTAAGCAGCAATCTGGCTTTGACAAGGCTGAAATGCAGCGGCAATAATCTGAAAAAACTGGACGTGAGTAAGAATACGGAGCTGGAAACTCTGGGGTGCGGCGGTAATAAGCTGGGCGGTGTAAATCTGGAAGAGAATGCAAAACTGAAAAATTTTTATTATTCATCTAAAAGTAAAAAGTTGCCCGCTAAGGTATCCAAAAAGGACGGTATCTGGCAGCTTGACCTGTCTGACATAGTAGACAGTCAGAATATGGACAGAGTGAGGCTGGGTTCAGAAGGGGCGGTATTGTCCGGAGGAATTGTGAAGTTCCAGGGAGCCGAAATGCCGACAGAATTTGCTTATTTTTATAATACGAAAGCAGCAGGATTAAGAGACGGTAATCCAACAATGGAAGTCCTTTGTGTTCTGGAAAGAGATACAAGTTCGGACTGTGCTGAGCATGACTTTGGCGAATATGTGGTCACGAAAGAAGCGACTGTGCTGGAAGAAGGGACACAGGTCTGCACATGCAGTGTATGTGGTTATGAGCAGAGTGTGTCCATACCAAAGCTTGTCCCGACTGTCACGCTGAATGCGGAGAAGATTGTTTTGAAGGTAAAGACGTCAACGTCAAAGCTGAAAGTGTCCGATCTGGCAAAGGGCGATTATGTGAAATCATGGAAGTCCAGCAATCAGAAGATCGTAAAAGTGGATAAAAACGGGAAGATTGCTGCACAGAAGGAGACAGGAACCGCGAAGGTGACGATCACTCTGGCAAGCGGACTGCAGAAAGAGATTCCGGTAAAGGTGCAGAAATCTGATGTAAAGACGACAAAAATTTCGGGTCTGAAAAAGAAGCTGACTTTGAAAGAAGGAAAAACGGCGGTTCTGCAGCCGGTGATTGTCCCGATCACTTCCCAGGACAAGGTAGTTTACAAGTCGCTGAATGAGGGAATTGCCGGGGTGAACGCAAAAGGAGTCGTCGAAGCAAAGAAAAAAGGAAAGACAAAGATCACGGTAATATCCGGAAAGCAGAAATTTACGATGACGGTCATTGTAAAAAAGTAAATTTAATTTTCCGGGTCGGACAGTTTATGGTTTTTCCGGACGAAGCAAGGTTTTGATTCGCTGAAATCTGCACACTGAGGACCGGCCGAATGCAGCAGGCAGGGAAAGAGCAGAGGAAAATCAAACCAGTTCCTCCTGACAGAGCGTGATAAACCTCCGCGCGGCGTTTGACAGATAGTGATTTTTCTGCGTGACAATGTGGAAGCTGCGGACTGCGAAGGCAGGCTCCAGCTTCAGATATACGACGTCCGCGTCCGCGCACTGGCAGATCAGTGTGTCAGTCACAAAAGCAGCACCCATCTGACAGCAGGACAGCTGATACGCGGTCACAAGCTGTTCTACACAGAGGGCGATTTTCGGGGAAAATCCTGCTTTCCGAAAAAATTCCATGCTTCTTTTCCGCAGATCGCTTCCCGCATGGAGCAGAATAAAAGGAAGGCCGGCAAGCCGCGCGGGATCCGGAATCGGGTCTGCAGACTGGTATTTTCCGGACAGTATATCCCCGCGCGTAAGCGCCCAGGGCAGCAGGCCGGATTCGCACGCGAGGCTGCGCGGCAGGGAGAGAAGAAGCGTATTGTGCGATATGGGGTAAATCTCAAATTTGTCAGGATTGTACTCCCGGGTGCTCAGCATCAGATCAAGCTGGCTGCCGAGCAGTTTTTTGAGGTTCAGGGAGGTGTCCGCCTCGGAAAGATGCAGTTCGACTCCGGGGTAAAGCTGCATATAGCGGCGGATCACGGGCGGGAGAATGTAGGCGGTGAAATACTGAGTCCCTCCGATCCGGAGCGACCCTGTGTTCAGCTCAGAGAGGTCGTGGATCGCTGTCCTCACGTTTTTTTCGATCTGATGCATCTGATAAATGCCGTCCAGATAGATTTTTCCGGCCGGCGTCAGTTCCAGCGGGTGACAGCTGCGGTCAAACAGGGGGCTTCCCAGGCTTTCCTCCACCTTGCGCAGAGCGATGCTCAGGGCGGGCTGGGTGATGTGCAGCTGTTCGGCCGCTTTGCGGATGCTTCCGGTCTCATAGATGGTCAAAATGTATTCCAGATTCTGCTGCATGAATTTTCCTGCCTCCTGTAAGATACTGATAAATTTCCTTTATATGTTTATAAAAAAGGTTAAATTGATTTTAATACAATGGGGAAATATAATCAAGTTACAAGTGCAAAAATAAAAGCCTGTAAACTGCTTCATGCTTTGCGCATTGCGGTTTTGCAGGTTTTTATGATGAAACTATTATTGTTAAGGAGGAAATGGTATGAGAAAAAGAACAGGCAAACTTTTGTCTGCGGTACTCGCGGTTTCCCTCGTGATGTCTCTGGGCCTTGGCAGCTGGAATGTTTCCGCGGAAGCGGAGACGGCGGAAGCCGTGACAGAGGCTGTCTCTGAGGCGGAAATGGCAGCGGAAGCTGATGCGGCAGGCGGAGCGGTTTCTTTCACTCCGGGCACCTACGAGGCGACGGCACAGGGTTTCGGCGGAGACATTGTTGTGAGCGTCACGGTTTCTGAGAATGAGATCACGGCCGTTGACATCACGGGAGACAAGGAAACTCCGACACTCGGCGGCATCGCCGTGGCTGAGCTGGGAGAGAAGATGGTAGCGGCGCAGACACCGAACGTTGACGGCGTGAGCGGCGCATCGGTCAGCAGCGGCGCGATCATTGCGGCGGCGACAGAAGCGCTCGAAGCGGCGGGAGCTGATATCGCGGCGCTCGACGCGAACCGTAAGGACACATCCGCGGAGCCTGTCGAGAAGACAGAGGAAACTCTGACCACGGACATCGTGATCGCGGGCGCGGGCGGAGCCGGCATGACAGCGGCGATCAAGGCGACGCAGGCGGGCAAGAGTGTGATTCTTCTCGAGAAAATGTCCTATGCGGGCGGCAACACGACAAAGGCGACCGGCGGCATGAACGCGGCGGAGACGCACTACCAGGCGGAGCAGGGAATCGAGGACAGCGTGGAGCAGTTCGTCGAGGACACGATGGAAGGCGGCCACCAGATTAATGATATTGATCTGGTGACGACGATGGCTGAAAATTCCGCGGCAGGAATCGACTGGCTTGACGAGATCGGCGCGCCTCTTCCGAAGGTATCCTTCTCCGGCGGAGCGACGAACGCGAGAATCCATTCTCCGGAGGACGGTTCCGGTGTAGGAGAGTACCTGGTGGAAGCGTTCACGAAACAGCTGGACAACCTTGGAATTGAGATTATGTACAATACAAAAGCGACGGAACTGATTCAGGAAGACGGAGCGGTTGTCGGTCTGAAGGCGGAATCCGATACGACAAATTATACAATCGAGGCAAAGGCCGTGATTCTTGCGACCGGCGGATTCGGCGCGAATGAAGAGATGTACACGCAGTATCGTCCGGATCTCAAGGGAACCGTGACGACGAACGCTCCGGGCGCAACCGGAGACGGTATCGTGATGGCGCAGGCAGTGGGCGCGGATCTTGTGGATATCGAGCAGATTCAGCTTCACCCGACCGTAGAGCAGACGACGAGCATGCTGATCACAGAGGGCGTTCGCGGCGACGGCGCAATCCTTGTGAACCAGTCCGGCGAGCGTTTCATCAATGAGATGGAGACGCGCGACGTTGTTTCGGCGGCAGAGCTCGAGCAGGAAGGCTGCTATGCATATGTTATCTTTGATCAGCATCTGCGCGACAACCTGAAAGCGATTGAGAAGTATGTGACGAATGGTCTGACCGTGCAGGCGGATACCTATGCGGGACTTGCGGAGCAGATCAATGTTGATCCGGATACCTTTACCAAGACGATGGTTGCGTGGAATTCCGCGGTGGCAAATCAGAAGGACGAGGCGTTCGGCAGAGACACTGGTATGGAAAACCCGCTGAGCACAGCTCCGTACTATGCAATCAAGATCGCTCCAGGCATCCATCACACGATGGGCGGCGTGAAGATTAACACCAAAGCCGAAGTCATCAATACAGATGGCAATGTAATTCCGGGTCTGTTCGCGGCAGGCGAAGTGACCGGCGGCGTACATGGCGGCAACCGCATCGGCGGCAACGCAGTGGCGGATATCGTTGTGTTCGGCGGCATCGCGGCGGACAGCGCGATTGCGTACTGCGGCGAGTAACTATTTACACCTTATACTGAATATTGACAAAAAGAGAAGAAGCCGCGCTTCCGGGGAACCGGGAGCGCGGCTTTTTCTCTTCTTAATAGAAAACTTGCAATAAGATATGAAAAACCTATGATTCCACATCAAAATACGATCTCGTAATTTCAATATATTCCCGGACATAACTGGAAAGATAACTTCCCTTGCGGTAGGCGACGACAAAATCCGAGCTTGTCTTTGGCTCGCCAAAGCTGTAGCAGTCGATCGGATTTGTGACGACGCGGTGACGCAGGTGAGATTCAAAAATAAAAGACACACCATATCCCAGAGCAACCAGCTCCATGAGGGCGGGAAGGTTGCTGGTGTACATGACGTTTTCAAATTTAAGTCCGTGTTCATGAAAATAATCGTCGGTGATCTGGCGGGTGCGCTGCTCCGGCATCATCTGCACCAGAAGCTCATTTTTCAGCAGCGCGGGATCCAGCCTCGGATAGGGACTGGCCGGATTGGGCTGGGAGAAGCGGCCGATCGGGTGATTCGCACAGGTACAGATCAGCATTTCTTCGCCCCAGAGCGTCTCATACTCGATGAGCGGATTCAGATCGTTCGGTTTGCTGTAGAAGGCCACTTCCACCTGTCCGTCGAGGAGGCGCCGGTCATTTTCATCAGAACTGCCCTCAAAGACGTTGACCTTGACATGGGGATGCCTCTGATGGAAGGCGGGCAGGGTATAGGGGAGCATGTAAGAACAGCGCATATTGGAAAATGCCACATTCAGCACGCCGATGTCCCGCCGGATGATGTCCGCCAGCTCTGTGTCCAGATCATTTTTCAGCTGCAGGATCTGCCGCGCCCGGTCTACGTATCGTTCTCCGGCGTAGGTCGGCAGATACTTGTGTCCTACCCTGCGAAAGAGCTTCAATCCCAGATCATGTTCCAGAGAGCTGAGAAATTTGCTCAGCGTCGGCTGGCTGACATACAGGGATTCCGCCGCTTTTGTCAGGTTCTGATGTTTTGCGATGGAAAGTACGTAGGTAAGTTCGCGAAAGTCCATTGTTTTCCTCCTATTGAGAAAGCCCCAGACGGCGGCCGTCGACGGGAATGCTGAAAGCACGGAGTCATCGGTTTTCATTCATAATTTTAACATAACATAGTGGGAATTTCAATGCAATATATACATGAATTTTATGAAAATCATTCTAAAAAAGAATAATTTTAAAATTGGGAGAAAAAGGGTGTTTTTTGTGATACGCCTTCTTATTTTTGTAAAAATGTTATAAAAACGGGATATCAAACTTGTGCAAGATATCCACATATATAGTTTTTGATTATAGAAAAAATGAAAAATATGAATTTTATATATTTTTCGATGTATGTTACGATAACGGCATAAAAGGAACGGCGCCAGATTCCTGATAAAACTTCATGGGGCAAGATACCTTTTGACCCCAGTATCATAATTTGAATTACTGCGTATCTGAAGAAAAACGCTGCAAAATCGTATGACAGTATTTTGTGTATGCCTGAGTGTGCAGAAGAACCTCTGCCGGGGGATTTTCTGTATCGCGGAGTACTGCTGCCAGGCCTGGCCTGCAAGGAAATGAACGACAGCAGGATTCTCAGAAGATAATGTGATCTGTCTGCATTTGGCAGCATGTTTGGAGGATGCGAAAGGAGGACTGCAATGGTTACATTATATGATTCCGGTGTGTATCTCTTGAACGGCAGTACGCTGGTTCCTGAGGAGAATGCTCCGGCTGTTGTCAACGTCTCAAAGGAAGAAGCAAAAAAAGGAACAATCGCCTATGGAATTCTGCAGGAGCACAATGTAAGCGGGGATCCTGAGAACCTGAAGATCAAATTTGACGCGATCACCAGCCATGATCTGACTTATGTGGGAATTATTCAGACAGCGCGCGCGTCAGGACTTGACAAATTCCCGCTGCCTTACGTGCTGACCTGCTGTCACAACAGTCTGTGCGCTGTGGGCGGAACGATCAACGAGGATGACCATGTGTTTGGACTTACTGCATGCCGGAAATACGGCGGCATCTATCTTCCGCCTCATATGGGAGTCATCCATCAGTACATGCGCGAGGCTATGGCTGGCGGCGGAAAGATGATCCTTGGTTCCGATTCTCATACCCGCTATGGAGCGCTCGGCACCATGGCCGTAGGAGAGGGTGGCGGCGAGCTGGTCAAGCAGATTCTGGAGCAGACCTGGGATACCGCTTATCCTGAGGTAATCGCCGTATATCTGGA
>CANQUH010000135.1 GCA_947626965.1 uncultured Lachnospiraceae bacterium | reverse complement strand
AACTATTGAACCGCGTAGTACCGAACGGTACGCTACGTGGTGTGGAAGGGGAGAGTAAAATCTCCCCTATCCGATGGGGAAGGGACTGACGATCAGCAAGTACACCGGTGCCCGCGGCAAGAGAAGCACCAACGACGCGAATGCCGAGTACATAGCGAGGATCCGGAGGATTTTTGAGCAGCATGACGTTGCGTTCCAGACGGCAGAGCTGGGAAGAGTCGATGTTGGCGGAGGCGGAACGATCTCCTATATAACGGCGCTCTACGGCATGGATGTCATCGACAGCGGTGTGCCTGTGCTGAATATGCACGCTCCGATGGAAGTGACGAGCAAGGCGGACGTCTATGAGGCGAAAAGAGGATATCAGGCATTTCTGATGGAGGCGTAAAGTGTGCTGCAGCTCGCACTCCGTGTTCTGTCCGGAAATTCTGCGGACGGGCTGACCGTATTTCCAAAGGTTTTGACAATGCGCAGGGGTAAATCCGCCGTTAGAAACCAATGGAGTTTGACTCCGTTAAATTATATAAGGTATCATACAGAAACAGGAGGAATGAAGAAATGAAAAGGAAACTGGCATGGCTGGCGGCAATGACAGCCGCGATGACGATGACTTTTACGATGGTATCGTCTGCAGAGGAGACGGAAATGATCAGCGAGGCGGCGCAGGAGGAAAACAGCGCGGAAAGCGAACTGGCGCAGGAGAAGGCTGATGAGGATGAGATAGCGCAGGAAACAGCCGGCGCGGAGAATGCGGATGCAGAGGAAAGCGAAGGAGCCGGGGAGAATACCGAAAGTGCTGACGCGGTCCAGGTTGGCTCTCTGAAGGGACCGACTTCGATGGGAATTGTGTCACTGATGCAGAAAGCGGAGAACGGAGAGACGAACATTCCGTATGAGTTCACGATGGTGACGGCGGCGGACGAACTGCTGGGAGGCGTCATCAGCGGAGAACTTGATATCGCGATGGTTCCGGCGAATGTGGCGAGCGTCCTCTACAATAAGACAGAGGGCGGAGTCAGCGTGATCGATATCAACACGCTTGGCGTTCTCTACGTTGTAGAGTGCGGCGATTCGATCCAGTCGATCGCAGATCTTGCGGGGAAGACCGTTTACATGACCGGGAAAGGACAGACGCCTGATTACACAATCCAGTATCTGCTTGAGCAGAATGGACTCAGCACGGAGGATGTGATGCTGGAATACAAGTCCGAGCCGACGGAGGTCGTGTCAGTCCTCTCTGAAGATGATACAGCGATTGGACTGCTTCCGCAGCCGTTTGTGACGGCGGCCATGGTGCAGAACGAGAATCTGAAGATCGCACTTGACCTGACCGAAGAGTGGGAAAAAGTACAGGGCGAGGGCGGCAGCAGCCTTGTGACGGGCGTGACGATTGCAAGGAACGAGTTCCTTGAGGAAAATCCGGATGCTGTGCAGGATTTCCTTGCGGAGCATGAAGAATCTGCAGCCTGGACGAATGAGAACCCGGAGGAAGCGGCGGAACTTATCGCTGCGCAGGGGATTGTCGCGAAAGCGCCGATTGCGCAGAAAGCAATCCCGTTCTGCAATATTACCTGTATCGAGGGCGAAGAGATGAAGACCGCGCTCGAGGGTTATCTGCAGGTGCTGTTTGATATGGAGCCGACGTCGGTGGGCGGACAGCTTCCGGCTGAGGACTTCTATTATTGACCGGTCGAAATGAAGCGGAACAGGGATTCGGGACTGAAGATGGATCTGAATCCTGCACCAGAATTTACGGGCGGGTCATGAATGAATATGAACGATAAGCATAAAAAGATAAAGCAGGCCGCGATCCTTGTCATCTGGCTTGTCCTCTGGCAGGGGGCTGCGGCGCTTGTACACAACAGGATTATATTTGTCGGCCCCGGGGAGGCAGCTCTGGCGCTTGTCTCCCAGATTGGGACCGAGGAATTCTGGCGAACGATTTTTTCGTCCTTTTTCAGGATTGCGGGAGGCTTTACCGGCGCGTTCCTAGCAGGTATTCTGACAGCGGCGCTCGCCAGCTGTTTTTCTCTGCTGAAGGAATTTCTGGAGCCGCCGGTGGCGCTTCTTCAGTCGGTGCCGGTCGCTTCTTTTGTCATACTGGCGCTGATCTGGATCGGTTCGGAGAACCTGTCCGTTCTGATCACCTGTCTTGTCGTGTTTCCTGTCATTTACCGCAATGTTCTGGAGGGGATACGACAGACAGACCGGAAAATGCTGGAGATGGCGCAGGTGTTCCGGATGAGCGTCTGGAAAAAGATCTGGTATCTGTACCGCCCCGCGGTCATGCCGTACCTGCTCGCAGGATGCCGGATCTCACTTGGAATGGCCTGGAAATCCGGCGTGGCGGCGGAGGTCATCGGCGTTCCGGATCATTCCATCGGGGAAAAGCTCTATATGGCAAAAATTTATCTGAGCACGGCGGAACTGTTTGCGTGGACATTTGTGATCATCGTGGTGAGCTGGATATTTGAGCGGCTGTTCCTGCAAATGCTGGGACTGTTTTTGCCGGGACGGACCGCAGGGAAGAACATAAGAAAGTTTTTTTCGGGAAAAAAGGTGGAAGAAAAGGGCACCGGACGGGACGCTGTGGTTTTTCGAAGAGAAACGGAAGACGGGGACACGGGGCAGAATAATGCGGTCTCCCGGAGAGAAACGGAAGACGGGAACGCCGGGCAGAACACTGCGGTCTCCCGGAATGGAGAGACAGAGGGTGAAAGCCGGTATAGGAAAGCCGTCTGCGGAGAGCAGAATCGGAGAGGAACAATAAAAAGAAGCGGCAGCAGGGAACGGGGAACCGGAAATGAGAGCAGGGGAATCAAGAGCAGCATTCCAGATGAGAGGACAGTTTGCGGCAGAGAAATGAAATGGAAGAATCAGAATCCGGGCAGCCCGGACGATGTTTCTGTAATTCTTGCTGCGGAGTCAGTTTCGAAATCTTACCATGGAATTTCCGTGCTTGAAAAGGAAAACCTGTGTCTGAGAGAGGGAGAAATCTGCTGTCTGATGGGCCCCTCGGGACAGGGGAAAACGACGCTGCTCCGTCTGCTGATGGGGCTGGAGAAGCCGGATGACGGCAGAATCACGGGCAGCGGAAGAAAAAGAATCAGCACGGTTTTCCAGGAAGACCGGCTGTGCGATTATCTGAACGGAATTGATAATATCAAAATTGCGGCAGGCAGAGACGGACTTCGGTGTGATCCGCAAAAACTGCTTTCTCTGCTGCTGGAACCGGAAGCGCTGGAACGTCCGGTGCGGGAACTGAGCGGAGGCATGAAGCGGAGAGTGGCGATTGCCCGCGCGCTGGCAGTCAGCTCGGATGTAGTTCTGATGGACGAACCATTTACGGGACTGGATGAGGAGACCAGACTCCGGGTGACGGAAGCTGTCCGCGTCAGTCTGGACGGACGGGCTCTGCTGCTTGTGACGCATCAGATGGAGGATGTGTATCACCTTGGAGCCAGGCTGATCCGCTTACAGAAAGATCCGGAGGCCCGTCCCGACTCTCATTGCCTGCGGGAATAAAAATATACGGAGGAGTCAGAAAATGCAGTTTAATAACAAAAAACTTTGGAAACAGATCTTACTTATATGTATCTTGCTGGGCTTCAACATTTTCTCTCTCCTGATGTTTACGGATGGAAACAATAAGAGAATTGTTGAACAGAGCGACAAATATCTGACTGACGCGACGAAGCTTGTATCAAAGCGCGTGGATGATATTCTGAAAAGAGCGCAGAAGAGTATTGGCGCTCTGGCTTTTCTGTATGGAAAAACTCTGTCTTCTCCGGATGTGGAGCCTGAAGTTCTGACAGAGCTTGCCGACAGAGCGCCGTTTGAGTATGTGGAGCTGGTCTCCGCGGATGGAAAGCGTATAGACCTTCAAGGGAAACTGGAGGATGTCAGTGATCAGCAATTTTTTACGGAAGGAATGAAGGGAAATGCCGGATCCGACGTCATGGCCGGAGCTGAGGAAGATGGAAAGGCAGCCGTTCTGTTTTACACGCCGCTTTACTATGGGGATGAGGTCGTCGGCGTGATGAATGGCGTATACGGGAGTGAAATCCTGGAGGATCTTCTTACAACTTCCTTCTTTGATGTGCAGACGAGGACGTATCTCTGCAAACCGGACGGCACCGTGATCTATGCCTGCGGTGTGAAGAAGAAGCCGGTGAATATTCTGGAAGCGCTGGCGGAAAATATAAATATTTCAGATGAAGCCGTGGAACAGGTGCGCCTGGCATTTGAGAACCATGAGACCCGTACTTATACGTACAGCGGATCGAAAGGTACGGGAAATGCCTGTGTTACAGAATTATCCAATGACTGGATGCTGCTGCAGACATTTCCGTCTTCGGTGAACAGCCAGATGATCGAAGCGGCGGATCAGGCTGGTATCCAGTTTGAGATCAAGCTGATCATGGGCTTTCTGATTTATATTGTGTTTATCCTGTTTCTTAACAGAAAGCTGGAGACCGAGAAAAAGGAAATGTCCCGGATTGTCGGGGCGGTTACGCAGCTGTTCAGCCGGTTTGTCGTTGTTGATTTTGAAAATGACACGTATGAATATCTGGAGACTGTGGATGAAGGCATTTCGCAGAAGGGCGCTTACTCGGACCTGATCCGGTATATGACTCCGAAATATATCCGTGAGGATGAGACGGAAGAGGTAGAGCTCTTCATTCACAAGGACTATATCCAGAAACATATGGATAAAGATACGCCGTATCTGCAGTGTGAGTACTGTATTGACTGGGGAGAAGAACGGTGGGAGAATATTTCGATCCTATGTCTGAAGAGGGAAGAAGAAGTTCCTTCTGTCGTTTTGATGGCGGTTCAGGATGTGACGTCTCTGAAAAAGAAAGAGGCACAGACACGGCTGGCGCTTAAGAATGCGTTTGAGGCGGCTGAGGAAGCGAATCACGCAAAGAGTGATTTCCTTTCCAGGATGTCCCACGATATCCGCACGCCGATGAACGCGATTATGGGTATGACGGCTGTCGCCGCGATGCATGTGGATGATCATGACCGGCTGCTCGACTGTCTGCACAAGATAACGGTTTCAAGCCGCCATCTGCTTGCGCTGATCAATGACGTGCTTGACATGTCGAAGATTGAGAGCGGCAAGATCACGTTGTCTGAGGAAGAGTTCAACATGGCCGAGCTGGTCGAAGGTCTTCTGACGATCATTCGCCCGCAGATTACGGCGAAGCACCAGCATCTGAAAGTAAACATCTCTCACATCATCCACGAGGATGTGGTCGGCGATACGCTGCGTCTGAGCCAGGTGTTTGTCAATATTATGGGAAATGCTGTGAAATTTACGCCGGAGGAGGGAGATATCTCCTTCGGGATCAGTGAGACGGCCTCTCTTATCAAGGGTCAGGCCTGTTATGAGTTTGTCTTTGAGGATACGGGAATCGGCATGGAGCCGGATTATATTGATAATATATTTGAACCGTTCACGCGGTCCAACACTTCAACGACGAAAAAGATTGAAGGAACCGGCCTCGGCATGCCGATTGCGAGAAACATTGTCCGCATGATGAACGGTACGATCAAAGTGGAGAGTGAGCTTGGCAAAGGATCCAGGTTTACTGTTCAGATTTATCTGTCGCTGCAGAATGTCGAGAAAGAGGATGTGACAAGTCTGGCCGATCTGGAGATTCTGGTCGCGGATGATGATCAGGATGCCTGTGTCGCGACCTGTGAGATTCTTGACAGCATCGGGATGGATGCTTCCTGGGTGCAAAGCGGCGATGAGGCTATTGAGAAGGTTGTCAGCGCGCATGAGAAGAATGAGGGATATGCGGCAATCATCCTTGACTGGAAAATGCCGGGAAAGAACGGCGTCGAGACGGCGCGGGAGATTCGCGAAAAGGTCGGCGACGACGTTCCGATCATTATTCTCTCAGCCTATGACTGGTCCGAGATCGAGCAGGAGGCGAGAGACGCGGGCGTCGATGCGTTTATTGAGAAGCCGCTGTTCCGCTCACGCCTGATCAGTGTGCTGAAGGCGCTTGTGGAAACAGGATCGGATGTGAAGAAGATCAGCATTGACAGCTTCCAGGAGGAGGATTACAGCGGCAGGCGTGTGCTCCTTGTGGAAGATAACGAGCTGAACCGGGAGATTGCGGCGGAACTGCTGGAGTCCATCGGCATCAATGTGGAGATGGCGTTTGACGGGCAGCAGGCGGTGGATGTGCTGAAGGAGAAGCCGGAAAATTATTACGATCTTATCTTTATGGATATTCAGATGCCGGTCATGAACGGATACGAGGCGGCTCGCGCCATTCGGGGGTCAGGACGCGCGGATCTGGAGAAAATACCGATCGTCGCGATGAGCGCCGATGCGTTCTCCGATGATATCCGGAAATCGAAGGAAGCCGGGATGGATGATCATGTTGCGAAGCCGGTGGAGTTTGACAAATTATCGGCGGCGCTGGAGAAGTGGCTGATGTGAAAATGAAGCTGCAAAGCCGGTGGAATTTGGCAAATTATCGGCGGCGCTGGAGAAGCGGCTGATGTGAAAATGGAGGGACAGCATGAAAACACTTGTACTGGCGGAGAAGCCGTCCGTGGGACGTGATATCGCACGTGTGCTGCATTGTCAGCAGAAAGGGGACGGATTCCTTGAGGGAAAAGACTATGTCGTGACCTGGGGTCTGGGACATCTGGTGGAGCTGCAGGACCCGGAAGGGTATGATAAAAAATATAAGGAATGGAAAGCGGAAGATCTCCCGATCATGCCGGAAAAGCTGCAGACAGTCGTGATCGCAAAGACGGGGAAACAGTACCGGGTGGTGCAGAATCTCCTGAACCGGAAGGACGTCGGGGATGTTGTGATTGCGACGGACGCCGGGCGCGAGGGAGAACTGGTGGCGCGCTGGATCCTGCAGAAGGCAGGCTGCCGCAAGAAATGCCGCCGGCTCTGGATATCTTCGGTGACTGACAAGGCGATCCGGGAAGGTTTTGCAAAGCTGAAGGACGCGAAAGAGTATGATCATCTCTTTGAGGCTGCGGTTTCCCGCGCGGAGGCAGACTGGCTGGTCGGCATCAACGCGACGCGCGCGCTGACCTGCAAGTACAATGCGCAGCTCTCCTGCGGACGTGTGCAGACGCCGACGCTCGCAATGATCGCGAAGCGCGAGGAAGAAATACGGAAATTTCAGCCGCAGACGTACTACACGGTCTCGGCGGAAGTGCGGGTCGCTGCTGGAAGCGGCACAGGGAACAGCGCTGCGGTGGGAAGAACAGGCGCCGGAACTGCTGCGGGGAACAGCACTGTGACAGGAAGAACAGGAGTCGGAACTGCCGCGGGAAGCAGTGCTGCGTCAGGAAGGACAAGTGCGGGAATCACGGCGGGAAAAACAGGAGCCGGCTCAGGAAGTGGGACTGCTCCGGGAAGCGGCAGACCGCAAAGCATCCGCTTCCAGTGGCGCGACGGCGCTTCAGGCGGCTGCCGGACTTTTTCAAAAGAGCGTGCGGAAGCTGTAAAGAAAGCGCTGCAGACCGGGACTTTGACGATCACGAAGGTGGAAAAGAAACGCAAAAAGACATACGCGCCTCTGCTGTATGATCTTACGGAGCTGCAGCGGGAAGGCAACAAGCGGTTCGGCTACTCGGCCAAGGATACGCTGAATATCATGCAGCGTCTTTATGAGAATCATAAGGTTCTGACTTACCCGCGCACGGATTCACGTTATATCACCTCGGATATCGTTCCGACGCTGCGCGAGCGGATTGATGCCTGCGGCGTCGGCCCGTACCGTGCGGTGGCGGCAAAAGTGAAAAACAGGCAGTTTTCCGGCAGTCTTCCGTTTGTGAACAATGCGAAGGTATCCGACCACCACGCGATCATTCCGACCGAGCAGCCGCCGGAGCTGACGCATATGACAGTTGACGAGCGCAGGATCTATGATCTTGTCGTGCGGAGATTCCTGGCGGTGCTGTATCCGCCGTTTGAATATGAGGAGACAGTGCTGACCGCGGAGCTGGCGGCGGCAGGAAGCCGCCCGGGTGTGACGATCGTGGGAAGAAGCATGCCATCATCCGGCAGCGCAGGAACAAAAACAGGGGCGACAGGTGGCCAGGCAGAAGCATCCTCCGGCAGAAAAGGCGGAACATCCGGCAGTACGGGAACGAAAGCAGGTGTTTCGGCTACAGGTGGAAAGGCAAATGCGGTCTCCGAGAGTGCAGGAATGAAAGCGGCAGGACAGAAGGGTATTTTGTCCGGAGGGAAAATGAATGCCGCAGCCGGGAAACCAGGCCGCGACGAGTTCGCCGCCCGAGGCAAGACAGTTCTTTCTCTGGGATGGAAGGAAGTGTACGGGGATCTCTCCGAGGACGATGACCAGGAAGACAATGAGGAAGAGCTTCGTGAGCAGATTCTTCCTGCTGTGCAGCAGGGACAGAAAATTTCCGTGGCGGCTGTGACGGTAAAAGAAGGCAAAACGAAGCCGCCTGCCCGGTTCCAGGAGGCGACGCTTCTCTCTGCGATGGAGAATCCGGTGAAATATATGGAGAGCAGCGATAAGAGCAGGGCGAAAACGCTCACGGAGACGGGCGGACTTGGCACGGTGGCGACCCGCGCGGATATCATCGACAAGCTGTTCGGAAGTTTTCTTATGGAAAAGAAGGGACAGGAGATTTATCTGACCGCGAAGGGCAGACAGCTGCTCGGCCTTGTGCCGGAAGATCTGCGCAAGCCGGAGCTGACCGCGGACTGGGAGATGAAGCTGGCGAAGATCGCGGCCGGGAATATCCGGCGTGATCGGTTCATGCAGGAAATTCGCAGCTATACGCAGGAACTGCTGCAGGAGATCCGGACACAGGAAGGAACGTACCGCCACGAAAACATGACAAACAAGAAATGCCCGCAGTGCGGCAAGCGTCTTCTCGCCGTAAACGGGAAGAACGCGAAGATGCTCGTCTGCCAGGACAGGAACTGCGGCTACCGCGAGACCGTGTCGCGCACTTCAAACGCACGCTGTCCGGTCTGCCACAAGAAGATGGAGATGGCGGGAAGCGGGGATACGGCGACATTCTTCTGTTCCTGCGGTTATAAAGAGCGGCTGGAAAAATTCAAGGAACGCCGCCAGAAAGAGGGAGCAGGCGTGACAAAACGCGATGTGGCGGCATACATGAGGAAGCAGCAGAAAGAGGCGGCGGAGCCGGTCAACAACGCGATGGCAGCGGCGCTTGCGGGACTGAAGCTGGATTAGATAATCCAGCTTTCATCCCCAGTCGTCCCCGGCCTCGCGGAGTTTGTTTCTCAATGTTTTTTCCAGTACAAGAAACGCGGGAATAAAGCTGTCACGGATAAGCAGGAGCATCTCGTCTGCTTCGTCTTCATCATAGATGTGCACCAGGGTATTGCGCTTTTTTAACATGGAGAGCCATACGGCGGAGTCGTCTACAAAGCCGAGCTTATAGCCGAGCCGCAGAATTTCCCTGGGAGAGCCTGTTTCGGCGCCTTCGGCGCCGTGCACTCTTAATACTGCCTGCAGCGCTTTCCAGGCAAGCTCAAAAGTCAGGCTGAACTGTCCGATTACGCCGGTTCTGTATATCTCATCGTTGTCCGCCAT
>CANQUH010000134.1 GCA_947626965.1 uncultured Lachnospiraceae bacterium | reverse complement strand
TCTGGATGCGTACGCGTATACGCCCGGTCTGCTGGAACAGATTTCCGTACTGGAAGGAACGATTGACGCGGAGAAATTTCAGAGCGGGAAGTATGTGCTGGCGGGGGAATTTTTTGGAAATACGGATACGGGAGAATCTTTGTATCATGCGGGGGATCGGATCAGCATCCAAATGGCGACAGAGGATTCAGAGTATAATTATGAGGAAGATGAGGACGGAAATGTTCTGTACTGGGATGTGACAAACAGCAGAGAAAAGGAGTATGAGGTGATGGCGGTTGTCGATCTGCCGCAAAGCATGATGGACGGAGGATATACCCCGAATGCTATTCAGCTTGTACTGCCTCTGACAGATATGAAAGAGCAGGAGCAGTATGAGGCGAGTCAACTGCTGGCAGTTTCCTATGATGTGGAGCCAGAATACAGGGAGGCGTTTGAAGGTTTTCTGAAACAGTATACGAAAAATGTCAACACGCAGATGGGATATCTCTCGGCGGACGTACTGCGTGAGGAATTTTCCAACATGCAGCAGTCGATCGGTCTGATCGGCGTCGCGATGGCGGCGGTCATCGCGCTGGTCGGCATCCTGAATTTCCTGAACGCGGTCCTGACCGGCATCCAGGCGCGCCGCCACGAGTTCGCGATGCTGCAGAGCATCGGCCTGACGGGAAAACAGCTGATGCAGCTGCTCGTCTGCGAGGGACTGTACTATGCGCTGATCTCCGGCGTACTCGGCGTTGTGCTCGGCAGTGCCGCAGGATATTTCGCGGTGAGCAGTCTTGAACAGATGATTATGTTTTTCCAGTACCGCTTCACGGCGCTTCCGTATCTGGTACTGCTGCCGGTGTTTCTGGCGGCTTCCGTGCTGCTGCCGTATCTCGCCTGCCGGAAACTTGAGAAGACAAGTATTGTGGAGAGGCTGCGGGAGGCGGAGACATGATGCTGGTTACACAGACCTGAATCCCGCGATAAATTTAAAGACAACAAAGACTGTGCAGGAGTACAGAATTTCCGTACAAGCAGGGAAACAAGGCGAAGCAGGGCAGCGTGAGCTGTCCTGCTTTCGTCTTCTATAAGTGTGGTTTCAGGGGGCCGTGTTCTGCTTTGCGGCGTATTCCTGTATCATGCGGTACATGTCTCCGAAGCCTTTTTTCTCCTGCTTTGCCAGGCGGGCGACGCTGTCGTTTTCCGGATAATACCGGGTTTCTCCGCCGAAACTGCAGCATTTCACATCAGCCGGTCCCCAGGGAGTTTCCAGAGAAATGATCCGGCGCTCCAGGCGGGTGCGGTTCATCGCGGCTGCACGGATGCCTATGGTCGTCGTGTTGCAAAAGATGATGGATTCCATTTCCCGGCGTTTTGCAGGGGAACAGAGTACCGTAAGCATCCATGCGGGACGGTTTTTCTTCATATAGATCGGTGTGTAATAGACGTCGAGCGCGCCGGCTTCCATCAGGCGGTCAAGGGTGAAAGCGAGCGCCTCCCCGGTACAGTCATCGATATTTGTCTCCAGTTTAAGAATCGATGGCTCCAGACTGCCGGTTTGGGAAGCTGGTGTTCCGGGTGCGGACATTGGATCACGCTGGGTGAAATCTGACATACCGCAGTCCGTGCTGTTGTCCTGTGGGACGGTTTCCGTGCAGAATGACTGGAAATCCCGGGGACTTTCCGCTTCCAGCAGCATTGCCCGCAGAACTCCGGCGGCCGCGTAGTCGCGTTTTCCGGCCCCGAGTCCGACGCGCATGATGCGGAATTCTTCCGGAAGGGCGGCGCCGGTATGGAGGGCGGCGGCGATGGCGGCTCCCGTCGGTGTTACCAGTTCTCCTTCGATGGGCCGTATGCGCAGGGGCAGTCCGTGAGCAGAGACAATAGCGGACACGGCGGGTACGGGCACCGGGATCAGTCCGTGCTGACAGCGGATCGTGCCGGTACCGTCTGTCAGAGTGGAAACGACGGTCAGATCGGGATTCAGGTTGTCGATGCAGATGGCCGCGGCCGCGATGTCCACGATCGAATCGACAGCGCCGACTTCATGGAAGTGAACCTCCTCGATGGATTTTCCGTGCACGCTGGCTTCTGCTTCCGCCAGAATCGTGAAAATCCGGGAGGCGAGAAAGAACGCGCCCCTGGTCAGATTTCCATGTTCCAGGATGTGCAGGATATCGTGCAGGTTTCGGGCTTCATGGTGGTGCACATGTTCAGAATCTCCGTGAGAAGATGCGGGGCCGGTTCCCGCGGGAAGATGCGTATGTCCGGGAGCTTCCGGAGGAAACGCGTGCTCAGGAGATTCGCAGGAAGGCATGTGACCGTTTTTCTCATGATGAAGCACGTGACCGGAATTTTCATGGCGGTGTTCATGTGTATGGCCGCTGCCGTGCAGATATTCCATATCGTGATCGTGGTTGTCCTGATCGAGGATTACATTGAAATCGCAGGCGCGCAGGCCGGATTTAAATACGTCGGTAATCCGGATGGTATAGCCGGAAAGGGGGAGGCTGGCAAGGCCTTCTTCAAGTACTTTCCGGTCGGCGCCAAGATCCAGCAGCGCGCCGACCGTCATATCTCCGCTGATTCCGGAATTACATTCAAGATACAGTATCTTCTGATTCATTTGATTATCCCCTGTCTTTTTAAAATTATATTTTTACTCTGACCTGAAATGCAGATTATACCAGATGGAAGATGAATTCCGCCTCTTTGGGTAATGGGCAGCAAGCTCGTATCAGCGGTGGGATTCCATCAGGCGGGTCTTAAAACTGCGGCAGATAACAGAAAAAGTATAGCACAGGGTGAAAAAGCGCGCAAGCGAAGTGCAGACCATACTTGCAAATTATGGAAAATACCCCTATAATGGGCATATTCTACAAAGAATGTAAGGGAGAAGATTATTTATGAAAACGGACAGTATTATTTTGGATGTAGATGGAACGCTGTGGGATTCAACGCCGGTTGTGGCCAAGGCGTGGACGCGGGCGGTGCGGGAAGGAGGCTGTACGGATATGACTGTGACGGCCGATATGCTGAAGAAGCTCTTTGGAAAAACAATGAACACAATTGCTGACCTGCTTCTGCCGCAGACGGACGAAAGAACCCGGTACCGCATCATGGACACCTGCTGTGAGTATGAGGAGCAGGGACTGGAAGAGGATGAAAGCGATCTCTGTTATCCGGAAGTAATCCGGACGGTGAAAAGCCTGTCTCAGAAATGTGCCGTCTGCATTGTGAGCAACTGTCAGGCAGGTTATATCGAACTGTTTCTGAGAAAGACGGGACTTGCGCCGTATGTCCGGGATTTTGAGTGCTATGGCAACACAGGGAAGAACAAGGCGTACAATATACGGTTTCTGACGGAGAGAAATCATTTTGAACAGCCGGTTTATGTGGGGGACACGCAGGGAGATTTTGAAGCTTCCCGGGAAGCGGAGGTTCCGTTTGTGTTTGCATCTTACGGGTTTGGGAATACCGAGGGAGCGGATGCCGTGATTAAAACATTCGGAGAGCTTGCGGATGTTCTGGAGCCGTGCTGAAAAGGCGGGACGGATGCAGGAGTTTTCTTTTCTGAAATTACTGGAGGATATACTATGAATGTAGATTTGCAGCGTTTTACCAGGCCGTGTGAGTGCGGTCACGAACATAAAATTGCGGTGAAAGGCATCTGGATTGAGCCGGGCGCGGTGAACAGGCTGAAAGAACTGCTGGCGGGTTACAGGCATCCGGTTATTATCTGTGACGCCAGTACAAAGAAAGCGGCGTCCAGGAGTATGGAGGAGTATTTTGCGTCTCTGGAGGTTCTCGAAGTGACCGGAAACAATATTCACGCAAATGACAGTTATGTGGCGCAGGTGCAGGAGAGACTTAATGGGGAAGCTGACGTGCTGGTTGCAGTCGGCTCCGGGACGATTCATGATCTGACGCGCTATGTGGCATACACGAGAGGGCTGAACTTTATCTCTGTGCCGACGGCGGCCAGTGTGGACGGGTTTGTGTCGACTGTTGCCGCGATGACTTGGCATGGAATGAAGAAGACGCTCACGGCAGCAGCCCCGGTGTATGTGCTTGCGGACACGGACATTTTTGCAAAAGCGCCGTTTCGGCTGACGGCGTCCGGCATTTCTGATCTGATGGGAAAATATACTTCTCTGCTGGACTGGAAGGTAAGTCATATTGTGACGGGGGAATATTACTGTGAGACAGTCAGCCGCCTGGAGTTTGAGGCAGTGCGCGAGGTGGAAAGCGTACTGGATCAGATCAGGGACGGGGATCCGCAATGCATGGAGAAACTGATGTATGCGCTGATCCTGTCAGGACTCGCGATGCAGATGATCGGGAATTCCCGCCCGGCATCCGGCGCGGAGCATCACGTTTCCCATCTCTGGGAGATGGAGATTATTAACAATTATATAGATGCGCTGCACGGCGAAAAAGTGTCTGTGGGCCTGATTCTCTGCCTCGAGTATTATGAGAAAATCAGGAGAGCGATTGAGAGCGGAACCTGCAGGATTGTGGACGGGCGAGCCTATGAGACGGAACTGCTGCAGGAGACATTTGGAGCGCGAGGAAAGTATCAGGATGTCCTTGAGGAGAACGATCCGAATCTGATGGAGGAACTTGACCCTGCGGATCTTGAGTCGAAGCTACCTCTGATCGCGCAGGAGCTTGCAGCGCTGCCGGAGAGTGACAGAATGCGCGGTCTGCTTGCCGGCGCCGGCTGTGTGACGCGCATGGAAGAGCTGGGGATGCCCGCGGACAAAAAGGACCTGACGCTGCGTCTCTGTCCGTATGTCAGAAGAAGACTTACGCTGCTGCGGCTGGCGAAGAATTTTTCGTTTCCGGGGAGTCTGTATTGATTTGCGGCAGGGAACCATGGATAAAATGGAAAGGAAAGGGAAATGAAGCGTATTATTTTTATGGTATTGATGAATCTCTGGTACGTGCCGTACGGTATGTTCTGGCTTTGCCGCATGGCAGCTCACCCGGAACGGTACACAGAGCAGCAGAAATTTGGTCATCTGAAAAAGATCGACAACCGGGCGATTGCAGGCGGCCGTGTAACGATTGAAGGGCACGGAATGGAGAAGCTCCCGGAGAAAAACGGGTTTATCATGTATCCGAACCACCAGGGGATGTTCGATGTGCTGGCGATCCTGAAGGTGATGGAGCGTCCGTTTTCGGTTGTATTCAAGAAAGAACTGAGCAATATCTTTTTTGTGAAGCAGGTCATCGCGTGTTTCGGCGCTCTGGCGATTGACCGTGAAGATCCGCGGCAGGGGATGAAAATTATCCTGCAGATGGCGGAGGAAGTGAAACAGGGGAGAAATTACCTGATTTTTGCGGAAGGAACAAGGAGTAAAAACGGAAATAAGCTCCAGGACTTCAAGGGCGGGAGCTTCAAGGCTGCGACGAAGGCGAAATGTCCGATTGTTCCGGTCGCGCTGATCGATTCCTACAAGGCATTTGACACGAGCTCCATCGCGCGGCAGAAGGTGCAGGTACATTTCCTTGAGCCGATTTTGTATGAAGAATATCAGAAGATGAAGACGACGGAGATTGCGGCCATGGTGAAAGCGCGCATTGAGGCGAAGATTGCGGAGTGCGAGAACGCCAGGCAGGAAGCGTAAGAGGAACAAAGGCCAGAGCTGAAAGCGGAACGATGGAAAGCCAGATTACAGTGTGATAATTAAAATGAGGAAGTATACGTAAAATGTACAGAGAATTATTTACAGGAGAAAACAGTCTGCCGGCAGATTCTGCCGGTGAGATCGCGATCCGGCCGGCGCAGGCAGAGGATGTTCCGTATCTGCGGGATATTTACAACTACGAGATTGAACATTCGACCGTGACTTTTGATATTTATCCGAAGACACTTGAGGACCGGGTGGCATGGTTCAATGCGCACAACTGTGACAACCATCCGCTGATTGTGGCTGTGGCGGACGGCAGGGCGGTGGGCTATGCCAGTCTGTCGCCGTACCGTTTTCTGGAGGCATACCATGAGACAGTAGAGCTCTCGCTCTATGTGGACCGCGCATATCGGCGGCGCGGGATTGCCAGGAAGCTGATGCGGGCCATTCTTGACGAGGCGGAAAGCCGCAGCGATATCCATACGGTGGTCTCCGTTATCACAGGCGACAATCAAGTCAGCATTTATCTGCATGAGCAGTTTAAGTTTATCTGCTGCGGGACAATGCGCGAAGTGGGCCGCAAATTCGGAAAGCTGCTGGATATCGTGAATTATCAGCTGCTGGTATAGGAGAAGCTATATTCTGCCCAGGCTGAAAACGAAAACCCGGAACGGAAATTTACATTTTTCGGAGAGACTGCGCATAAAAGAAGGCCGCACGGAGACAATAATCCTGAGACTGTAATATGAAATGCCGCGGAGACAGCGTTTCTGTGAGCATGGTACGTTATTGCCGGTTACGGGTAAACAATAGCGAAGGATCAGGAGGGATATTATGGCAGTCAATCAGATGATGGGAAGACAAAGTGTCGAGTTTCATGATCCGCCTCACATCATCGGCAGTGCTTCGGTTGTTGGGCCAAAAGAAGGAGAAGGACCGCTCGGCGGGGAGTTTGACCTGATTGCTCCGGAGGCGGAATTTGGAGAGGATACCTGGGAGAAAGCGGAAAGCACGATGCAGAAAGAAGCGCTGCAGACGGCAGTCGGAAAGGCCGGACTTTCTCCGGGGCAGATCCGGTATCTGTACGGAGGGGATCTGCTGGCGCAGCTGACCGCGACATTTTTTGGAAATGAGGAGGCGGGCGTCCCCATGTTTGGCCTGTACGGGGCGTGCTCGACCTGCGGGGAATCGCTGACGCTTGCCGCGATGGCGATTGCCGCCGGTTACGCGGACTATACGGCGGCGCTGACTTCAAGTCATTTCGGAAGCGCTGAGAAAGAGTTCAGGTTTCCGCTGGGATACGGAAACCAGCGTCCTCTTTCCGCTACCTGGACGGTCACCGGGAGCGGAGCCTTTGTGCTTGCGGCAAAAGGCGGGCATGTGAAGATTACCGGTGTGACGCCGGGAAAGATTGTTGATATGGGAATCCGCGATAATATGAATATGGGCGCCTGTATGGCTCCGGCGGCCTGCGACACGATTTATCAGAACATGATGGATTTTAACCGGCAGCCGCAGGATTACGACAGGATTATCACAGGAGATCTCGGGTATGTCGGACAGGAGATCCTGACCGATCTGCTGAAAGAGAAGGGCTTTGACATTTCAGGGCAGCATATGGACTGCGGAATCGAGGTTTACGACCGCGAGAAGCAGGATACGCACGCCGGGGGAAGCGGCTGCGGATGCAGCGCGGTTGTGCTGGCGGCGATGGTACTGCCGAAACTCAGACAGGGAATCTGGAAGCGCGTGCTGTTCGTGCCGACGGGGGCTTTGCTCTCGAAGGTCAGCTTTAACGAGGGGCAGACGATTCCGGGAATTGCGCACGGGGTTGTGCTGGAGCATTGCTGAGATGAAAAGCAGCAATGTCACCTGAAGCGTTTATGTGGAACTTCAGGTTATGCCGGAGCATTACTGAAATGAAAGGAGTTTTCTGTATGGATTATATCAACGCTTTCTGGGTGGGAGGTCTGATCTGTGCGCTTGTTCAGATTCTGCTGGAAAAGACAACGCTGCTTCCGGGACGCGTCATGGTGATTCTTGTCTGCACGGGAGCAGTGCTCGGGGCATTTGGCCTGTATGAGCCGTTGATCGAATTTGCGGGCGCCGGAGCATCCGTGCCGCTGCTCGGATTCGGAAATGTTCTGTGGAAAGGCGTGAAGGAGGCCGTGGACTCGGAAGGACTGCTGGGGCTGTTTATGGGAGGATTTAAGGCGAGTGCGGTCGGGATCAGCGCGGCTCTTGTTTTTTCCTATCTTGCAAGCAGGGTATTTGAACCAAAGATGAAAAAATAAAAATTCGGCTTCGGTCATATTCAGGACAGAAGCCGAAATTTTTTCTTGACAAACAGCCTTGCGGGACCTATAAAATGTTAAGGAAATAAACGATTGATAAACCGCTGCGCTGCAGACGGGGAGGAGTGCCGAAATGACAGAGAGGGAGCTTTTGAGTGAAGAACTTCTGGAGGGATGGCTGGAAGTATCGCTGTCCATTATCAATGAGAGACTTGTGTCTGCAATGACTTTCAACGAGTCAATGGTCTGCAATCTTCTCTACCGGCAGGGAAAAAAGGGGGGCGCTCCCCTCACGGCGACGGATCTGTGCGCCAGGCTGCGCATTTTGAAACCTCAGATGAATGTAATCCTGAATCATCTGGAGAATGGCGGGCTGATCAGCCGCATAAGATCCAGAGTCGATAAACGGAACGTACATATCAGTCTTACAGATCAGGGAACTCAGCTCTATGAGAAGGCCCACAAGGAGATTCTGCGGCTGCCGGACGGCCTGATTGAGAGACTTGGGGAAGAAAAGATCCGGCAGCTTGTTCAGATGCTGAAAGAAGTGACGGTCTGTTTTGGTCAGATGATGAAGGAAGAGGAAGAAGCAAGAGCAAACGAGCGGTTTCCAAAAAGCGGACAGGAGGAGATTTCAGGGGAGACAGACGGGAGCAAAGAAACGGATCAGACAGGAAAAGCGGGAGAGAACGTTTCAAAAACTTCCGGCGGGAAAACAGGGGATATGGCAGAAACAGGAAAAAACAGGGGAAAAGGAAAGAAAGACGGCAGGAGGAAACAGGAATGAAACGGGAAATCATGAATCAGGTAAACAAAATCGTGCTGGAAGTGCTGTACCGCAGCTTCCGCGTGCTGTACCGCGAGGACAGCCGCGTACGTGAGGAGATTGAAGGATGGGCAGAAGATCTGACGCTGAAGCTGGTGTGCGGTCCCGGAGGCGCGGCGCTTGCGGTCCGGCATGACAAAACGCACGGAATTGTGAAACTGAAACGGGCACAGAAGGCCGATATCACAATGCGGTTTAAATCAGTTGAGGGAGCGTTTCAGGTGCTGAGCGGGCAGAAGAGTGTGGCGGACGCCTACGCGGCTCACCTGTTCTTCCTCGAGGGGGATATTTTCCAGACCATGAGCTTTGTGCGCTGTGTTGAATACCTGGAAGGCTACCTGTTTCCGGAATTTATGTCCAGAAGGATTTTGAAAGAGCTGCTAGGAAAGCAGGTTCCGGCGCTTCAGGTCTACGCGCTTGCTCTTCTGGAAAACGGGAACTGAATATTTTTGCGGCGGATTTGATACACGCTGCCTGCAGAGGGGGCTTTGTCTGTCCGCGAAGACAAAAAATAAGAGAAACGATCAAAAAGCGAGGATGAGACAAATGACATCATATTTTGAATTCACGAATCCCACCAAACTCTGTTCCGGAAAAGGTGCGGCCGATAATCTGGAATATGAACTTGAGATACTGGGTGTGCTCCACCCGATGGTACTCAGCGACCGCGTGCTTGAGAAGATTGGAACACTGGGAATTGTGCTTGACGCTCTGCACGCGGTTCAGACAGGGCGTGTTTTTACGGATATTCCGAGAGACAGCAGCGTAGACGTGGTGAATCAGATCGCGAAGGAATACCGCGAATTTGGCTGCGACGGCCTGGTTGCGGTCGGCGGCGGAAGCGTGCTTGATAC
>CANQUH010000133.1 GCA_947626965.1 uncultured Lachnospiraceae bacterium | reverse complement strand
AATATCAGCAGCATAACTCATTGTTCAACCAGGCTGAGGCTGTTCATCCGGAACAGATCCGCAGTCAATCAGGAACAAATCAAAAAGACTAAGCCTGTTCTGGGTGTTGTATTTAACGGGGATGAGCTCCAGATTGTGCTCGGGAAGAATCTGATCCCTGTCTATAACGAAGTCAGCACCATGTATGAAAGTTCTTCCGGATCGGCCCCGGTGGAAGCAGTCCCAGCGGATGAGGGACCGAAAACCATCGGAGATCGGGTGAAGAATCTTGGAGGACGTCTGATCGGATTTGTTTCCGCAGCCGTGACTCCTCTGATCCCCGGTCTGGTGGCAGGCGGCATGCTGAAAGTGTTCCTGCTTCTGATCACACTGGTCTGGCCGGCCTTTGAGGAGATGCAGACTTATAATCTGCTCAGCATGGTGGCGAACATCCCGTTCTTCTTCATGCCGATATTCGTGGCCTACGGCGCGGCCAAGAAACTGGGCGCGACGCCGATTTACGCCATGGTTGTGGCCGGCGCGCTGGTGTATCCTGATTTCATTACCCTGTTAAAGGGTGACCCGGTGACCATACTGAGTATTCCGGTTATGGCAGTTACTTACAGCAGCACGCTTCTTCCGGCATTGCTGATCGGCGCCTGCGCGTTCTACGCGGAGAAGTTGCTGACGAAGATTATCCCAGGTATTCTCCGCTCGATATTTGTCGGCATGGGCACCATTACCATCACCTTCATCCTGGGAATCACCGTACTTGGACCTCTGGGCGATTTCGCCGGCAGCTACATCGTGAATATTTTCCTCTGGGCAAACGCGCATATGGGACCGCTGGCTGTAGGTTTCCTGGCTGCCTGCATGCCGTTCCTGGTTATGACCGGCATGCACCACGCCGTAACTCCTTTTATGGTTCAGGCGATTTCCGATCCTGGCTATGACGTTATGTTCCGTCCTGCATATCTGCTGCACAACATGGCAGAAGGCGGAGCCTGCCTGGGCGTCGGCCTGCGGGCAAAGAATAAAGCGTTCAAGACACAGTGCTTTGGTCTTGCGTTCGGCTGTATCGTAGCCGGTGTCACTGAGCCTGCCGTGTACGGCGTTAACCTCCGTCTGAAAAAACCGCTCATCGGCGTTGTCTGCGGCGCTGCCGCCGGCGGTGTTGTGGCCCGTATTCTGGGTGCCACGGCTTACGTATACGGTTATTCTACAATCCTGGCGGTTCCGATTTTCCAGGACACGATCCTGGCCATCCTCGCGGGTATCGCGGTCGCTATTGTCGTAGCTGCCATTGTTGCCTTTGTTCTGGGCTTTGACGAGTCCGAAGTGGTGGATGAGGAGGAGACTCCTGCTCTGGCTGCCGCGTCTGCAGCAGCTTCCGGTTCAGTCTCTGAAAATGCTGCATCTGGTGCTGTTTCCGCTGACTCTGTCTCCGGTTCTGGCGATGCAGGTGAGCCCATGGAAATTTTCGCTCCGCTGACCGGTACGGTAATCTCCCGCGAACAGATTCCCGATGAAACCTTTGCCACCGGCGTTCTGGGCGACGGCGCAGGCATTGAGCCGGAAGTGGGCGAGGTCGTCGCTCCTTTTGACGGCGAGATTTCTTCCACGACAGATACCTTCCACGCGGTGGGAATCAGCGGTCCCGGCGGTATGGAGCTTCTGATTCATGTGGGCGTTGACACGGTCAACATGAAAGGAGAAGGCTTTAAACTTCTGGTTAAGGAAGGCGACAAAGTGAAAAAAGGTCAGAAGTTGATCCAGTTTGATATCGCGAAAATCAAGGCGGCCGGCTATCCGGCGACCACAGCGGTGCTGCTGACCAACAGCGATGATTACGCTGCATACAAAGTAAACGCAAGCGGCAGAGTTTCCGCGGGAGACAAATTGATTACTGTGGAACAGCAGCAGTAGAAATACAGAAAATGTCCATGCCCTGCAGACAGGGTGTCATGAATGAACAACATAGAATTTCCCCGGAGGTTTCGGCTTCCGGGGATTTTGATTTCAGTGGTAAAAAACAAGTTCGGTGATTGCGCGCGCAACAGGATTGTACTATAATGAAGTAAACTGAAAATGTTTATTCCCGCGAGGGTTTTGATTTTCACATTGCGGACACTATCATGAATAAAAGGTGGAAAGGAGAAACAAGAGATGCGTATTACATGGTTAGGACATTCTTGTTTTAAAATTGAAAATGAGGGGACAACGATAATTCTGGATCCGTATGAAGATGGATCAGTAGCAGGCTATGGAAATATCCGGGAGAAAGCGGATCTGGTGCTCTGCACGCACGAGCATGGAGATCACAACGGCAGAGGAACTGTGGAGCTGACAGGAAATTCTGCGGCGGATGTAAAAGTCACAAAGATCGATACGTACCATGATCATCATCGTGGAGAGCACAGAGGGAAGAACACCATCTATATTCTTGAGATGGGAGGGTACCGAATTGCTCATCTCGGTGATCTGGGATGTCAGCTTCCCAAAGAACAGATGGATCTGCTGAAAAATCTGGATCTGCTTTTGATTCCTGTGGGAGGATATTTTACGATCGACGCGCGCGAGGCCGCGGATCTGGCAGCGGAGCTTGCCCCGGTCACGGTAGTTCCGATGCACTATCGTGATGATGAAAAAGGTTTTGGCTATGATGTGATCGGCACGGTAGATGAATTTACCAGAAAAATGGACAGCGTGGCTGTGTTGAATACATCGGTGCTTTTGATGGAAGACAGGCCGAAGGAGCGCGTGGCAGTTCTCGTGCCTGCAAATCTTGGGTGAGATCGAAGTGGTGGTTTATTTCCGCGAGCAATGAGGAAAATAGCCATGCTTGCATGGATATTTGACGAATGCCGCGAGGGGTGCTGTGCGCCAGTGGCGCACGGTCAGCACCGACCAAAGCGGAGCGGAGACCAAATACCCCACCCCTTGGGGCGCTGCAAGATTGATACCCCGTTGCTTGCAGCGGGGTCTTTGATTGCTCACGGGAATAAAAGCGGAGAAAATCAGAGCGAGTTTCGAATATTTCAAAAAGAAAGGAAACTATGGAAAAAACGGTGGTAAAAAGCTTACAAAAGGGATATGGAAGGATATGGAAAGCCGTCATATCTGCTTTTTTCCTGGCAATGCTGTGCGGCAGTATCACGACTTTTGCGGCAGGCGGCGTGAGCGCGAAACTGAATTCTCTAAAATCCAAATTTCCGGATCAGTCGTTCTGGAATCACAGGGTGACGGCGGTCAGCAATAATGCGGATAACCTGGTGAGAAACTGGGATGAATCTTATGCGGAGTCTTTCACTTACGAGCCGTGTTATACGCACAGTAGCGAGGCGCCGGTCGGCGTGATTGACTGTAATTATTTTGACGGCGGTGTTCAGTGCGAGGGATATGCGAGAAAAATCTTTTATGACGTGTTCGGACAGCGTATATCTGGACTGCTTGGATCAGCGCGCTATGATAAAAGTAATATCATGGCAGGAGACTACGTACATTTTAATTATCCGCATGCAGGTGTTGTGCTGTCGCGTTCAGGGGATACGATCTATCTGGCCGAGTGTAACTTTAAGGGTTATAACTGCTGGATCAGATGGGGAAATTATACATCATATAACGTGTATGACGTGGAATTTTTCATTCATGCTCCCAATTATGATGCAGTGGACGGAGGATCTTCCACGCCGCCGTCCCCGGGGCAGACGCCTCCTCCTTCCGGGCAGGATGTGTGGACGACTGAGGTAAAAAATATTACGGAGACAAATGCGTTTGTGACAGCCAGAATCACGCGTACGTCGGCCGTGCAGTTCCAGTGGGTGGGATGCAATTTCTTTGATTCGAAAGGGACTATGATTGCGCAGGCGGGTGAGTATCCCACATCTGCCAGTACACCTTATATGGATATCTGGTATGATATCACGGCAGATGCATGGGATCCCGTCAGCAGGGGTTCTATCAGCTTGAAACCGGGGCTGGAATATAAATACCAGTTTTACGCAACGTATGACGGCGTGGACCATTTCAGTCCGATGTACTCATTTAAAACGGCCGGGACACATACCCATGCCTATACGTCAGAGATAACGAAAAACGCGACGTGTACCGAAAGCGGCACCAGGACATATACATGTACCGACTGCGGAAATTCGTATACGGAGAGTATCTCTGCGACTGGCCATGCATGGGATGAAGGCACCGTTACACAGCCTGCCACGTGTACCGAAGAAGGTGTCATAACGTATGTCTGCAGCAAATGCGGAGAAGAGAGTGCATCGGATATTCCCGCGGTTGGCCATATGTGGGATGACGGTGTGGTCACGAAGGCTGCGACTGCTTTGGAAGATGGTATAATAACATATACCTGCGGCATATGTGATACGACAAGGACGGAAGTGATCAGGGCCACCGGAGAAGCGCCGGAACCCCCACAGGGACCAGACAGCCCACAGGAATCGGAACCTCCGCAGGAACCAGACGTTCCGCAGGAATCGGAACCCCCGCAGGGACCAGACAGCCCACAGGAATCGGAACCTCCGCAGGAGCCAGACGTTCCACAGGAATCGGAACCTCCGCAGGGACCAGACAGCCCGCAGGAGCCAGAAACTCCAGAGGAACCAGACAGTCCGCAGGAATCGGAAACTCCGCAGGAGCCAGACGTTCCGCAGGAACCAGAAACTCCACAGACACCGGAAACATCAGGACTTCCTGTGGGTTCGCTCATAGGAAATGTGTCCGGAGGAAACTTCAAGGTCACAGCAGCAGGGAAAAATGTAGAATTTACAGGTCTGGCAGAGCCAAAAGCCACGGCAGTGATTCCGGATGTGATCGAAACAGGAGGCGTAACATATAAAGTAACCTCTGTTGCGTCCGGTGCTTTTGAAAACAACAAGGGAATTACAAAAGTAACGATTGGAAAGAATGTACAGAAAATAGGTTCTAAAGCTTTTAGCGGCTGTACAAAGCTTAAAACGGTGATATTTGGCGCTAAAGTAAAAACGATTGGGAAAAAGGCATTTTATAAATGCAAGGTTTTGAAAAAGATCGTGCTTCCGGCAAGTGTCAGAACAATCGGCGCACAGGCGTTTTCCAAGTGTGCCAAAGTAAAGAACGTGGAAATAAAATCTTATGCGACTGTGACAGGAACCATAGGAAAGCAGGCATTTTCCGGCATATATAAGAAAGTGGCCGTAAAGATTCCGAAGAAGAATTTTGCGGCGAGTAAAGTGATACTGGCCATGAAAGGAATGCCGGCGAAAGCCGTTTACAGGAAGTTGTAAAATTAAGACGAAACAGAAACTGCCGGGTAAACATACATGCCCTGAGCTGCAGCCGATTACAGTCGGTGTATTTGGAAACAAATGTACATGCGCTGCACCGCAGGGCAGTACCGTGAGTTTGGGAATGGAAAAAACAGGAAGAAAGGAAATCGGATTCATGAAAGAAGTGCTGGCAACTTCAGACTTTAAAGCTCTCCTGTACATGCACGGAGGGGATATTCTGGAATCCTCCGGCATGCAGGAGAGCAGACAATACATGCAGCATGGAAAGATCAGCGTATATGCGCACTCTGTTTCTGTCGCGCTGCTGTGCCTTTTTATTGCGAAGCGTCTGCGAGTGGCGGTTGATGATATTTCTCTGGTGAGGGGAGCGCTGCTGCACGATTATTTTCTGTACGACTGGCATGACCGAGGCGCCGGCCACAGATGGCATGGGCTGCATCACCCGAAACGCGCGCTGCAGAATGCGGAGAGGGACTTTTCTCTCAACCAGATTGAGCGAAACATGATTCTCAGCCATATGTTTCCGCTGTGTCCCTGCCTCCCAAGGTACCGGGAGAGCTGGATTTTGTTTACGGCGGATAAAATATGCGCGGTCCGGGAGACGTTTGCAGCGGTCGCGGCGGGCTGAATCGTTTTTGAAAAAATGCTGAAGCTATATCCACGGCGGCCTGAATCAGATTCTGACAGGCCGCTTTATTGGTATGGAAGGACTTTCATTAAAAAATTTTCGGCTGACTACTGCAGAAGTACTGACTTCAGATATCGTTCTGTTTCCTCCATGACTTGTGCCAGGATTTGGATATCCGCCGCGGCGTCTCCGACCTCCAGCGAATGGTTCGCGCCTTCCACGATATGAAGAGGGAACTGTCTTTTTGCACATTCTCTGCGGATCAGATCCGTTTCTACCCAGCCGTCCTTCGTCCCGTGAAACACAATTCCAGGCCGTACCTCGAAGCGGAAAGTCGCTTCCACCGGAGTATAGTAGATATTTTGTGTGGAAAGCCCATGCTTCTGCGCATATGCCGCGGCGACGACCGTCCCTACGCTCTTGGAGATAAACAGAAGTTCCTTATAGTTTTCATAATTCACATCTTTTAAGATTTCTTCCGCCTGATGGAGGGCGCTGTAAAATGCTTCCTCCATTTTTTGCGCGGATCCTTTAATTCCTTTTTCAAATCCGCCGTAGGGAACGGGCATGATTTCAAAGCCCAGACCTGCGGCAATTTTTCTGCTGTAATACAGGAGCGGCTTATCCGTATGGTAGCCGACTCCCGGAAAGATCAGTGCGAGTTTCATGGAAATTCCTCCCTGGTGATTTTTGGAAAATTTGTGGTTACAGCTCATGTCCCGGCTGTTCTGCGAAGTGACCCCTTTGCATTTCGCAAAAATCCTGAAAACTGCGGCACGCCGAATGGTTTTGTGCCGGCCGATGCAGAGTGAAACGCTGCATAAATTCCCTTTGATATGGAAATAGGCCGGAGGATAATTTAAAGGACTGTGAGTCTGACCGAGTTATCTCTGCCGACCGTTTTTACAAGCAGGCGTTCATTAACCATCTGTTCGGCAGTTGTTTTGAGTTTTCTGGTGATTCCTTTATACCCCATTGCCCTGGCAAGTTCTGTCAAAGTCATGGGAGAGGCGGACAAAAGAGTGTATATCCTGTCCTCGTATGCTTTTTGTCCGGCGTTCTTTTGGCTGTATGTCCTGAAATACGGATGAACAGGAATCGTTACTGACAGATAATCGCGTTCCGGGTTCATCTCAAACCGCAACCTGTCGGAACCATTCTGCGCCAGCGCCCGCAGAGCGTTTGGAAATCCGGTGTTTCTGCCTTCGATAAGTTTCAGCTCTTTCAGAAAATCGCCGATTCGCCTGTTCCGGTAAATTCTGGCGCGGATTGTATAATTTTTTATGTCTTTGTCTGTAATGCTTCGGTCAAAGCCCGGAAAACTGGTGATCTCGATAGAAGCAGGCGTAATGCGCACCGTGATCGGTTCATTGATCTGGTAGGAACGATGATACACTGCGTTTGCGAGGACTTCTTCGATTGCGGCATAAGGATAATTAAAAATCCTCAAAGCTTCCGCCTGATTTTTTTCTTTTATAACAGCTTCCTTAATGGTATAGTTTTTTAAAAATGCCAGAGCGTCCTTAAGCTGCCGCTGGATCGGTCCGGTAAAAGTCTTTTCAATCATGTTGGTTCCGACAGGATCCGGAATGTCCACAATTTCAATCCGGGCATATCGAAAATATTTCTCGGGATGTTCTGAAAACATCAGAACTGCCACGTTCAGAGGTTTCAGATTTTCCGGGGGGCCGGATATCAGCTGCATGTCCTGAGCGATTTCAAGAACATCCTTTGATGCGGCATACAGATAGAGATCGCTGCCGATTTCCTTCAGGTGAGCTCTGAGAAGTCCAATGTCGAGGTCCGTGATGTCAGCGGCAAGATTTGGCCGGTCATCAAACGGGATATTGGAAGAAACGTAAAACAGTTCTTTTTCTTCCTGTGGAGATGCGATTACGCTGCTTGAAAATTTGCGGATATAGTAACGCTTTACAGACTGTCTGCTGGTTACGTCCTGTGGGGCCTTGTAAGGACGGCCGTATCCGCCGGACACCCAGATGACGATGACCCAGGTATCTTTGTAAAGCATCGGTTCAGCGACCGGCTGATAGAGAGGTTCGATAAAATGGCAGTGTTCGCGCAGCTTTTTCAGGATACCGTCAATATGTTTCTGTTCAATTCCCTTTATCGGGAATACCGGAGAGCCGTTTTCTTCTTCAACGCCAACGATAATATATCCGCCGCCCATGTTGTCAATGTCATTCGCAAACGCGCAGATTGAGCGAATGATGGGAGCCGGGTTATAATCCGCTTTAAATTCAATTCTGTTTGATTCTATAATCCTTTGATTGATAAGATCTTCAATGTTTACGGGAACAGCCATTGTTCCGGTCCATCCTTTCATTAATTTAAGAACAGTACAGGCCGCTGTCTGTGAACTGTATTTCCAGTATAGCACCTGTCCCGGATAACATCAAGCGCTCATGGAGGAGTAAAAGAGTTGTCTCTAAAAAAGGGTGAAGTGACATTAACAGGAGAAGTTTTTTTACGGGCTTTACAAAATTGTGATAAGAAAATGGATCATATATGTGCGCAATTTATACAGAAATAATAAAAGAAAACGCATTAAAAGTAAAATTATAGTTAATAGTAATAAAAATATTGACATATATTTGAAGATATGTTAACATAATTACCAACATTACAATATTTTAAGAGCAAGGAGGAACACACTATGAAAATGAAAAAAATTTTTGCAGCGGTTCTCGCAGGGGCCATGGCGCTGTCCATGTCCGTATCGGCTCTTGCGGCGGACGACATCGCGATCGCAGCCAGCACGGAGACGACCTCCCCGGACAATGATCTTGTCATTGCCATTGAGGGAAATGTTTCTTCGCTGGATCCGGACAATATTCCGGATACCAATGCGATCTCCGCGACGCGCGGCATGTACGAGATGCTTGTGAAGTTTGATGAAAACCAGCAGATTGTAGGGAATCTTGCGGATTCCTGGGAAGTTTCCGACGATTCCCTGACGTATACGTTCCATCTCCATGAGGGGATCAAGTTCCACGACGGCACGGATTTCAACGCACAGGCGGTCATCGCCAACTATGAGCGTGTCGTGGACGTGAACAATAACCTGCGAA
This sequence comes from uncultured Lachnospiraceae bacterium, assembly GCA_947626965.1. Taxonomy (GTDB): domain Bacteria; phylum Bacillota; class Clostridia; order Lachnospirales; family Lachnospiraceae; genus Choladousia. The sequence goes on along the minus strand of CANQUH010000133.1, from coordinate 673 downwards.
CCAGAAGGTCATTTGTGACGACCAGGGACGATGAAGAGTTCTACCGCGTGGCGAACATTGAAGCTCCGGACGATTATACGGTGGTATTTACCTTGGCGGAAGCGTACAGTACGTTTATCAACAAGCTGACGCAGTTCTGCATCATCAGCCCCGCGGCGATCGAGGAGTACGGCAATGACGTGATGTATCATCCGTGCGGCACCGGCCCGTTCGTGTTTAGTGAATGGGTGGAGGGCGACCACACCACGATGGTGAAAAACGAGGACTACTGGGGAGAGCCGGCGAGCGTGGATTCCGTGACGATCCGCGAGGTTGCGGAGGCAGGTACACGTACGGCCATGCTCCAGACAGGCGAGGCAGACCTTGTATATCCGACTCCGTCCGACCAGCTCGGCACGCTTGAGGGAGCGGGAGATGTTAACGTTCATGCAGTCACATCCAATATTATGAGATATGTTACGCTGAATACGAATATCGAGGCGCTCAGCGATGTGAAGGTTCGCCAGGCGATGAACTACGCGATCGATAAGAACGCGTATTGCCAGGTAATGTACAGCGGTTACGGTACGCCGGCCACGTCGGTTGCACCGGCCTCCATTCTCTATTATGAGGAGCAGACGCCGTATGACTTTGATCTTGACAAGGCAAAAGCGCTCATGGAAGAGGCAGGCTA
>CANQUH010000132.1 GCA_947626965.1 uncultured Lachnospiraceae bacterium | reverse complement strand
GGAGCGACAGTTGTCTCTCTGGAGGTGAAGGATGCGCAGGGAATTGTCCGCGATGTGGTGCTCGGCTATGATACGCCGCAGGAATATGTGGACAATACCTGTTATTTTGGAGCGGTGATCGGCAGAAGCGCGAACCGAATCGACAAAGCCCGCTTTGTGATCGGCGGAAAAATGTATCAGCTCGCGGTCAACGACAACGAGAACAACTTGCACAGCGGTCCGGACGGCTATGATATCCGCAGATGGGATGTCGTGCAGCAGGAGGAAAGCAGCATCACGTTTGCGCTTGATTCTCCGGACGGAGATCAGGGATTTCCGGGAAATTTCCATGTGGAAATTCAGTATACGCTGACGGATGATGATGAGCTGATCCTGCATTACACTGGAAGCAGCGACAAGGATACGGTGGTAAATCTGACGAATCATTCCTATTTTAATCTGGCAGGTCATGAGAGCGGAAAGATCCTTGATCAGACGCTGATGATCGCGGCGGATTATTATACGCCGGTCATCGACAGCCAGGCAATTCCCACCGGCGAAATTGCTCCGGTGAAAGGCACGCCGATGGATTTCACGATGGCGAAGCCAATCGGAAAAGAGATCGAAGCCGATTTTGAGCAGCTGAAATTCGGGCAGGGTTACGATCATAACTTTGCACTGCGGGGAGAACCGGGTACAAAGCGGAAGATGGCGGAAGCTTACTGCGAGAAGACCGGGATCCGGATGGAAGCGTTCACCGACTGTCCGGGCATGCAGTTCTACGCGGGGAACTGCATCACAGAGCAGAAAGGAAAAGGCGGCGTTACTTACGGGCCGCGCCACGGTTTCTGCCTGGAGGCGCATTACTATCCGAATTCCATCAACCAGGAAGGTTTTGCAAGTCCGCTGCTTGTGGCCGGGGAAAAGTACGATACGACGACCAGCTATAAATTTTCCGTGAGAGTTTAGCCGGGCTTGATATTGAGGTAGACATCTTCCCGGGAGTGAAATCCTCCTTCGATGATGATCTCATCAATGTTCTCTTTGGTGACTGCAATCGGGTCGATACTGTAATAAGGGATTTCATGCGTTCCGTCGTCGATGGTCTGTGTGACCGGATATTCGCCGGAAGCAGTGATATCCTCGCCGCGGGCGAGCGCGACGGCAAGTGTGGCCGCGATGCTGGCTTCCTGCTCAACAGGTTTGTAGACGGTCATTTCCTGTGTGCCTTCGACAATTCTCTGGCAGGCAGCCAGTTCCGCGTCCTGCGCGACGACGTCCACCTTTCCGGCGAGTTTGTTTTCCGCAAGGGCTTTGACGGCCTGACTTGCCAGATCGTCGTTTCCGCACATGATGCCGACGATGTCATCAGTGACAGCCAGTCCTTTGTTGACATGGTCAAAGGCAAGCTCCGCGAGCCAGTTGTCGCAATAGCCGGAGTAGGCGATGTTCAGACCGCTGTCCGCTATGGCTTCTGTAAAACCCTCAACGACTGCGTCCACGTTCAGATCCGTGGGGGAACCGTAAATTGCGAAAATGTTTCCGCCGTCCGGGCAGGCTTTTATGAGCTGTTCGCCCATCAGCGTACCGACTTTCTGGTTGTCGAAGGAGATATAGAGATCTGTGTCGGCATTCGGGATCAGTCTGTCGTAGCAGATGACGCGGATTCCCTGTTCCTGCGCTTCTCTGACGACGTCGGTGAGCGCTTTTCCGTCAATCGCGATCAGGACGATCGCGTCCATCTTTTTCTGAATAAAGTATTCGATCTGAGAGATCTGTTCTTCGACTACACCGTTCGCCACCTGCACGTTCACTTCGGCCCCGAGGCTCTGCGCCGTTGAGACAAACATATCACGATCACGCAGCCAGCGCTCAATGACGAAAGAATCAAAACTCAGGCCAATCTGTATTTTCTTTTCTTCAACACCGGCTTCGCTTTTCGGTTCCTGAATCCGGGTCTGGCACCCGTTAAGGAGGAGAAGAACAGCCGGCAGCCATATCCATCGTTTCCATCGCTTCATTTTCCATACCTCATTTTGTATTCGCTCGGCGTCATGTTTGTCTGTTTCTTAAAGGCCCTGCTGAAATAATTCGGATCAGAATATCCGCTCATGGCGCTGATTTCCTTGATGCTGAGCGAAGGATTTTCGAGCATCTCTTTTGCTTTTGTGATGCGTATGCGCGTCAGATATTCGATAAAGTTTTCTCCGGATTCTTCCTTGAACAGTTTGCTGAAATAATAAGGGCTGATGTTGACAACTCTCGAAACTTCGTCGAGGGAGAGATCGCTGTCATAGTGTTCCTGGATATAGGTCTTTGCCTTCTGGACCACGGAATCCGACTGATCTTCCTTCTGATTGCGGATAAGCTGGCAGATTCCGGTCATTTTTTCGAGAAACCATTCCCGGAGGTCTTCACAGCCTGTGCAGGAAAGCGCCGTGTCGAGATAATTCCTGCGGTAACTGAACCCGTAGTTGACGGCGCCTGCGTCGAACGCGATTTTTTCCGCCCGGATAATGTACTCAAGCACTTTCAGACGGATATTATTCAGATCGTCAGGGTAATGTTCGATCATCCAGTCGAAAAAGAGGTTTGTCTGTTCTCCGGCTCTGTCCGGGTCTCCTTTCTCTACATACTGGAAGATATGGTTTTCAATTTCTTCCGGAAAGGCCTCATCATAAAGGCCGTTCTGCTGCAGGTCATCGATGTGAAGAACATGGCCAAGGCTGCCGTTCAGCGCCCGGACAGCCTCCCGGTAGGAGCGTTCCATCTCGGAGAACGCGTGCGTTTTGCCAATGCCGGCGCGGAACCGGGCGTCGAGACGTTCCTCGAGTCTTGCGGTCAGACTGCGGACACGTTCTGTGATGTTGATCCGCTCTTCGTATGGAACATTCTGCTGCGTATGCGGAACGACGACGGTGATGCGGTTCGACATAACGCTGCCGATGATACAGCCAAACGCGGATTTTACGATATCCCGGAATTCCGGATAAAAAGTCTGGGCCCGCACATTCATTCCCACGGGGCTGATCAGCCGTCCGTCTTCATAGTCCGATCCGAACTGAAATACCATCACATATCCATATTCCTCTTCGATGTCAAGCAGCTGGCGGTAATAGTCCACATCCTGCAGTTCGTTTTTCAGGAGGATGCTGCTGACGAAACCGTTTTCCACGACAGGGATGACGGTCTCGAGCTTTTCCTGTATCCGGAGAAGGTCGCTGCGCTGCCTGCGTTTCTGATCTACTTTTTTCAGAGCTTCCTCCGTTACGGAGATCATTGTCGCGCGGCTGATCGGCTTGGTCAGATATTTTTCCACGCCGAGATCGATCGCTTCCTTGGCATAATCAAATTTATCGTAGGCGGAGATCACGTAAAACAAAGCGGAAGAATTGAACTTGCGGATCTCTTTCATCGCCTGAATGCCGTTGATGCCGGGCATATGGATGTCCATAAACACGACGTCGGGATGGAAAGTCTCTGCTTTTTCAATGACAACCCGGCCGGTTTTCGCCGTCTCTACCGTGCAGTTGTCGCCAAAACGGCCCAGAATCTGTTTTTTGAGGGATTCCAGCATGATTCCCTCGTCATCCGCAATCAAAATACGATACATAAATAACAGGACTCCTTTCTTGTCATGAAGTTCTTATACAAAAATGAACGGTATTAGTCAGCCAGCATGAGATCATTCATTTCCGGTTATCTGGAAATAAACGCTGCCGATTCATCTGCGCCAGGATGCTTTCCGCCGTTCGAAAATGGAAGAGCACGGTCAGGATAAAGAAAAATAGCGTTGGCTGCCTGAAAACAGCAGGGCTGGTCCAGTGGAACCGATTCAGTTTTCTCCGTGTGTGAGAGGGAGCGTGATATGAATCTGCGTTCCAAATCCCAGGCCGCCGCTTGTGATCTGGAGCAGTCCTTCCTGATTGTAGTAAAGTTCCAGACGGTTGATGACATTTCGGATGGCGATGCCGGTGGACTGGTGCCGCTGTCTGGTATCCGCGGAAGAAGAAAATCCCGAAAGCTCTGCCGGCTGATTTGGATTCAGACGGAGTCCGGCGCTGCTGCCGCCAAATGATTCAGGAGTCCGTCCCTGGCTGACTTCGTCATTGTCGCTGCGGAAGGTTTTGAACGCCTGACCTGAATCAGGTTTGATACTGCTGTCACTGGAAGTTTTTGTGGATTCAGGCATCCGCTTCTGTAAAATTCCGCTTGACTGTCCGGGGCTATACGAATTTGCCGAACCATTCATGATGGCATCGATCATTTCAGGACTCAGGCCCACGCCATTGTCGCTCACCGTGATAGCAAGTGTATCCGTCTTTTTGCGGATGGAAAGACAGATTTCTCCGTCTTCCATACAATCGTGGATTCCATGCTGTACCGCGTTCTCGACAAGCGGCTGCAGGATCATGCTGGGAATCCGGATATTTTCAATACCCTCATCAATTTTCTTTGTGTAGGTAATATCTCCAGCGAAGCGGACATTCAGGATATAAATATAATTGTCCACGGATTCGATTTCCTCTCCAAGCGTGGTGTCCTCTCCGGTACGGCGCACATTGTAGCGGAAGAAATCGGCCATCCGTTCAAGAAAGATTCCGGTCTGCTCCGCGTCCTCCATCATCGCGAGCTGCGCGCCGGCATTAAGCGAGTTGAACAGAAAATGGGGATTGATCTGTGCCTGCAGAAATTTAAGCTGCGCTTCCTTCAGATGGGCTTCCATTGAGAGTTCTCGCTCTTTCATCCGTGATTCTTTTTCCATGCTGGCTTTCAGCTTTTCAATATTTTCGCGAATGCTGATCAGCATCTGGTTGAAGCCGGTTGTCACGACGCCGACCTCGTCTCCGGAGATGACGGGGAGAAGCGGAATATTCAAATTGCCTCCGGCCACTTCGTGGGAAGCGGCGGAAAGCGCCATGAGCGGACGAATCATATCGCGGACCAGAAGAATCGCGATAAAAATCCCGACCAGAAAGACGATGACCATGATTCCCATGGAAGCCTGCTCCAGGACATTCATCGAGGAGAGCAGGAGTTTATAGTTCTCAGAATTCCGGTGGAACTGCAGCGTGTTCAGCCTGTAAATGTAGGAGTTGATATACTGGTAGAGCTGATCGGATTTTTCATAGTAATCCTTGTACCTCTCGACGTTGCGGCCGCGCTTGGCCTGCACGGTGAGGTCGGTCTGCTCCAGGTAGCTTTCGGACATGCTGCCAATGTTTTTCTCGAGGATTTTGATCTCGCTGTCGATGTTCCGGCTGTTCAGGCCGCCGAGCAGTTCCCGGTAATCCTGCTCATACCGGTAATAATTTTCCAGGGCCTGGCTGCTTTTTGTGTTCAGATATTCGTATACCGTGTCCTGCACGCGGCCAAGCATGTCGGAAAGGTCGTTGATCGTTACATTGCTCGAGAAGACTGCGTCGATTCTCCCGACTGCGGAATTAATCTGACTGAAAATAAAGAGATCGATTCCAAGAACGAAAAGCAGTACAAAAAACATGACGGCGCTGAGCTTAGTCTGCATTGAGTTGGCAGAAGGAAGTTTTTCTTTCAGGTTCTTTTCTGTCAGGTTCATGGAAACGTACCTCCGGGTAATTATTATTCATTTGGGATTTGTCTGATGGTTCTGCGTACGGGATCCGATCCTGCTTTGGCAGCTATCTTAATTGTGCCGGTTCTGCGGCAACAGGGCGGCGTTCTGATTCAGCTTGCATTGAATATGTGCGTGTCGTCAGTCAGTCTGCAGGCAACAGGTCAGAAGGTTATGCCTGCGGCGTGAAGATGATTCTTCAGGACACGGATGTCCGGCGGAACTGTCATAAATCCGTCTGGCTGGTGATATTCAGATCCTCGCTGCCAACCGGATACAGAAAATCAGTTGCATTGTCCGGAATGATAATATTCAGTCCCACGCTGTAGTAGCTGCTGGTATGTCCAAGCGAGAGATATTCCCCCAAGGCGTTGACACTGTACCGGCCGATTTCCTCCGTGTCCAGAGCGATTGTGGCGGAGATGGTTCCTCTGCGCACCGCTTCAAGAATCGTATCGGAGTAATAGAAACCAATGATATCTACATTTCCGACCTGATTGTAATCGATAAGAGCCTGGTAAGCACATTCTGTGATAATTTCATCCATGCAGATCAGAATATCCGGAAGATTTGTGCTGTTTACAAAGATATCCCGGATCACTTCTTCAGCGTCAAAATCTGAGGAACTGTCTACACTGTAGGCCGTGATATTGATAAGCTGTCCGCTTTTTCGTTTCTGTTCCAGAAGCCTTGTCATGTAAGTGTAGACCAGGTTCGTCCCGGCGTCGCTTGCGTTGGAATCAATCAGAGCCATGATCTCGGTAAAATCTGGATTCAGCAGCTTCTGTGCCTGCTCCGTGTAGGCGGCGCCCATCTGGTAGCTGTTCAGTCCGACAAAGCTGATCCTGGAGCTTGCGGAATCGTCCTCAAGAACGGTGACGACCGGGATATTCTGATCGGCAGCCAAGTCAATCAGTCCCCGTATTTCCTCGCTTCCGTCAGGCCGCAGAATAATGCCGTCCACTTTTGAGGCGATGGCAATCCTAAGGCAGTCGGCCAGCGTGTATTCCGGGTTGTCGTCCGGCCGGATCAGTTCCAGATAAGCGTTCGACGCGGCGGCCTCTTTTTCGGCGCTCTCGTAGATGGAGTCCCAGAGAAGAGAGTTTCCGTCGTCCGCGATCAGGACGTAGTGCCTGTCGTAGACGGTGCTGTGTACTGAGTCCGCGAGGTCCACCTGCTCCAGCTTTTTCTGAAAATAGATCCAGATGCCGGAGAGCATGAGCGTGCAGAGAGCCAGGATGAAGAAAATTGTGGTGGTAGAACGTTTCATAATGTCGGTCCTTTTGTGGAAGCTATAGTTGTTGTTTGCTATAGACTATAACACAAAAGGGAAGGAAAAGAAAGAAGAGTTACAGGTTGTGTTTTCATGGCCCTGCAAGATTTTTCATAAAAGCGTTTCCTTTATCTCTCTGGTACAAACTTTCTGCATTCCATAGATGTTGAACTTTTAAGTTTCTTTTAAGGTCAAACTGTGGTAGACTGGGTATAGTAATAGATCCCTGCTCCGCTCCGTGCATATCAGAGAAATAAGGGAGTAGATGCGAATGCTGCAGTTATCTGATGATATGTTCCTTTATCATGGGAGAATTGCGAGAAGTTTGAAATGTCTGTCATTTGAAAGAAGTGAAATAGTATGGAAAAATTAAAGGATGTCACGGAAGAACAGAAAAAATTTGCCATTGACGCGCTGGTTACTCTGGTGGTTGAGGAACTGTCTGAAGATTCTGAACTTGCTCCGGCTGTAATCTTAAAAGATTTTGTAACATCAAAAACAGGTGTTTTGCTGTATGATGAGTCGTCAAAACTCTGGTGGAATGGACCTTCTTATATAGCGGAGATGTACAAGGCGGAACAGAAAAATAATATAATGCCGAATGAATAAAGTGAGGTGATCGATGGTGAAAATCAATAATCTGGTGTATTGTGCAGCTGGACTATGAAATATGTGGAAGAAGAAAAGAAAAACTGTATGCCGGTGCAGATCCGGAAGCGGATGCCGATCCAGATGCCGCATGTGGAACTTGATGAACTAAAGGAGGGGCGAAAACAGTTTTCAGAAGATGAGTGGCTGGATGTCATGATGCGTTCCATCGGCAGGCCCGCTTACGGAAAAACTGTTTGGAGGTATGGTTGTCCTGTATTGGATAAGGAACGGCAGTAGTGGTGATAGCAGTGACATAAAATTGTGAAATGAGGTAGCGAATGTGGAAAGAGACCCGTTTAAGGAATATCTAAAAGAGTCCGAGCCTGATAAGATCAGCAAAAGTTATGCCTGGAGTACTGCAATCGGACTTCAGGCAGTCGACGGGATCAAACCGTCCAAATATCTGATTAATATTGCTGTTCAGAATATTGAGGGTAAAATTACACTGAAAGAAGCGCAGGAGCTTATTGACAGCTATTATGAAGAGAGACCTGCGCACTTGCCTGAGGGTGACCGTACGGAAGAAGCAGATAAAGTGTCTTCCCGTATTACAGAAATACTCTCAGAAACAGCGTTTTCGTTTGTTCCAAATGAATACATTGCAATACATCAGAAGCTTTTTCAGGGGATTTATAAACATGCTGGAAAGATCAGAGATTATAATATTACGAAAAAGGAATGGGTATTGGACGGAGCAACGGTTATGTATGGCAGTGCTTCACAACTTAGAGCTACGCTTGAATATGATTTTTCTCAGGAGAAAAACTTTAGCTATAAAGGACTTTCAATGGATGAAATTATCCGTCATCTTGCAGTCTTTATTTCAAGATTGTGGCAAATTCATATTTTTGAAGAGGGCAATACAAGAACTACGGCGGTGTTCTTTATTAAGTATTTGAGAACACTTGGATTCTCGGCGGCCAATGATATTTTTGCAGAAAATGCATGGTATTTCAGAAATGCACTTGTCCGTGCAAATTATACGAACCTGCAAAAGGGTATTCACGAAACAACAGAATATCTTGAATTGTTCCTTAGAAACCTTCTTTTGGACGAGAAAAATGAACTTCACAATCGAAATTTGCACATAAGTGGACTTTTGCATGATGAAAAAGTGGACATTGAAGAAGAAAAAGTGGATATTTGGAATGAAAAAGTGGACATTGAAGGTATACTTGCTGAAAAAGGAAAGAATTTCACTGTAAAAACGACGGTTCATATTCAAAGACTTTTTGATAAATTTGGTTTTGATGAAATATTCGGCAGAAGTGCTGTTATGGAACTGCTGGAATTAAAAAGTTCAGGAGCTTCCAAGTTTCTTTCTAATCTGGTGCAGGCAGATATTATTGAATCTGTATCCGGGTACGGAAAAGGAAAATATAAATTCAAAGAAGTCCTTGTACGAAAAAGCGTGCAATAAGCGGCAGAAAGAAGAAATGCCTGAGTGGTTCAAAGATATCCTGGCGAAAATAAAATAAGGTGATGGGTGCGTATGAATCTGGAGATGATATTTTGGTAACATTTTGCGATGAGCTGATAAGTTTTCTGCAGGAAAAGGACGGCTGCCTCAGTCCCACGGCAGTTGGAATATCTGAAAGTGAATTGGAAAAATTTAAAGTAGAAGTATACAAATTATTTGACGATTATTGTTCGGTTGTTTACATTCCGGCAGGGCGCAGTATGATAACGCTTTTGTCACAACAGTTCAGCTATATTTATGCTACTAATGATGATTTTGACAGACTTCTGGATTTGCAGAATACAGATGAGGAAAGTGTGGTGTTTTAATGCCTTTAAAGGGATTTGAGTCATTGTGTGATAAATTTGCGAGGTGATTGAATGTTGGAGAAAGCATATTTTGGAGAAGGGAAAAATATCGAATTCAAAAGAGAGATCCCGCAAAAGCATGAGAAATTTTTGAAGGATATTATTGCGTTTTCCAACTGTACCGGTGGGAAAGTAATCCTTGGTGTTGAGGATGGTACAAATATTGTCTATGGTATTGGAGAGGCTAATCCATTTAAACTGTCCGATGATATTTCCAATATGATCTCAGACGCCTGTACTCCGCAGATTCTTCCGGATATTACTGTACAGACGCTGAATGGAAAGACTGTGCTTGTGATTGATGTGGCTCCAGGCAAATTCCGTCCGTATTATCTGAA
>CANQUH010000131.1 GCA_947626965.1 uncultured Lachnospiraceae bacterium | reverse complement strand
AATCGTTGGATATCCAGGTCTCTCATTGTTTGTATATGGTAAGTATTTACACATTCTTTTTTGCATATCTCGTACAGCTTCCGGGTGTTCGAGCTGTGACTGCCTCCGATTACAATCATGCTGTCCACCTTCTTCGCAATCTCACGGGCTTCCGACTGCCTCTCCTCCGTGGCACTGCATACTGTCTTCAAGATATCTACAACATCATACCGCACTTTCGAAATAATTTCAACTAATTTATCAAAATTCTTGTAATTAAATGTCGTCTGGGAGACAATACAGAGCCGACCCATTCCGCGGCCCTGAAATTTTGCCGCTTCCTCCTCGGATCCGATCACTGTCACAGGAGCTTTGCACCATCCCTTGATGCCTTCCACCTCCGGATGGCCTTCATTTCCTATTATTATAATGTCATCCTCTTTGTCGTCGTACTTCTCAACAATTTTGTGGATCTTCTTCACAAACGGACAGGTGGCATCCACGAGTGAGAGTCCCTGCCTGCGGATCTGCTCATAAATTCTGCGCGGCACACCATGTGAGCGGATAATCACAGTCCCCTCATGGAGTTCCTCCAGTTCCTCTTCCGAATTAACAATCTGCACGCCGCGCTCCGCAAGCGAGCGGACCACCTCCTCGTTGTGAATGATCGGTCCATATGTATAGATAGGCTTTTTTCCTTCTTCAATCTGACGATAAACCTGCTCTACCGCCCTCTCCACACCGAAGCAGAAGCCGGCCGTCTTTGCCACAATCACTTTCATCTGAAAATTCCTTTCCGCCGACAAAATGATTTCATGCGTTTTTTTGCCGCTTTGCTCTCACCAGAGAAATGATCCTTGCGGTCACTTCTTCAACCGTCAATTCTGACGAGTCAACCAGCACAGCGTCTTCGGCCTGGCGAAGCGGAGCAGTCTCGCGGTGCATATCGCGGTAATCGCGTTCCCGGATATCCGCGGCAATCTCATCGAAAATGGCTGTCTCTCCCTTCCCGCACAGTTCTTTATACCGGCGCTGCGCCCGTGTCTCTACGCTGGCCGTCAGATAGATTTTGAGCTGCGCGTCCGGAAGAATGACCGTCCCGATATCCCGGCCATCCATCAGAACGTTATTTTCCTCTGCAATCCCCCTCTGAAGCTGTGTCAGCTTCGCGCGCACCTGCGGCTTCGCGGCCGCACTGCTCGCCATATTGCTGACCTCCTCTGTGCGGATCAGAGACGACACATCCTCTCCATTCAGAAAAACCTTCTGAATCCCATCCTCATAGCCAAGTCCTACTTCGATTCGGGAAAGCGCATCCGCAAGCGCCGCCTCCGATGAGACGTTCGTTCCCATTCGGAGCAGGCCAAGCGCGATTGCCCGGTACATGGCTCCCGTATCCACATAGAGAAAGCCAAGTTCCGCCGCTGCCCGTCTCGCTATTGTACTCTTGCCGGCCCCAGCCGGACCGTCTATCGCAATCTTGAAACTCATCGCTTCATTCCTTTCCTTCTTTATGCCGTTCCGCTCCTGGCGCCGCAGCACATCCATAATCCGTCAGACGACCTGCCTGAATTTCCATCTGCTGCCGGCCAATTTCACATCAGCTTCAAAAACTGCCGTTTTCAGCATCCGGCCAGATCTTTCGCCGCACCCATACCGGCCGCATATCCGGTCGACCAGGCAATCTGCAGATTGTAGCCTCCCGTCACCGCGTCGAGATCCAGCACTTCTCCTGCGAAATACAGTCCCCCGACCAGCCGTGATTCCATCGTCTGCGGGAGAATTTCTTTCACGCTGACCCCTCCGCGCGTCACAACAGCTTCATTATAATCTCTCAGGGCCGTAACCGTCAATGGGAAATCCCGGGTCATCTCAAGTAATTTCCGGCGTTCCTCTTTCGAGATAAGATTTACCGGTTTTTCCGGGTCTATCGCACAGCGCTCGAGCATGACAGGCACAAGTTTTGCCGGATAGATGCTCCCCAGCACGTTTTTTACCTGTTTGTTCTTTGCCGCATCGAATTCACGCAGAAAACGCGCGTCAAGCTGCTGCGCGTCAAGCGCCGGCTTCAGATTGATCTTCATCCCAAGCGGATGTTCCCGGAGTTTTTTCTGAATCACCGTGCTGGCCGTCAGAATCAGCGGTCCCGTCACGCCAAAATGCGTAAACATCATCTCGCCAAATCCGGAATACAGTTCTTTCCGCCCGTCGCAGATTGTCACCTCCACATTTTTGAGCGACAATCCCTGCAGTTTCCCTGGATAATCCTCCTGGACCTCCAGCGGCACCAGCGAAGGCGAAAGTTCCGTCACCCGGTGCCCCATTTCCCGCGCAAACCGGTAGCCGTCCCCGGTCGAACCGGTTGTGCGGTAGGAAATGCCGCCGGTCGCCACGATCACGGCATCGGCACGTACACTCTCTCCATCCGCCAGACGGATTCCGGCCACACGGGAGGATGTACGGCACTCTTTCTTTTTTTCGAATTCCACGAAGTTTTCCGCCGTCCCCGTTTTTTGCCTCTCCGGTTTTTCCCGTTCCACAGACTGCGACCCCGGCTCCGCCACAGATTTTTCCCCGTTTACGTCCTTCCCTTTCTCCGTGAGAATTTCCTTCACCTCACAATTCAGATGAACCATCACGCCGCAGTCCCGCAGCCGCCGGTTCAGAGCCGCGATCACATCCGAGGAATGATCCGATACGGGAAACACACGGTTTCCCCGCTCTGTCTTCAGTCTGAGCCCGGCCTTTTCAAAAAATTCCATCACATTCTGACTCGTAAAACCGTATCCTGCACTGTAGAGAAACTTGCGGTTCACACAGACCGCCTGCAGAAATTCTTCCGGGCTGCAGTTGTTTGTCACATTGCACCTGCCTTTGCCTGTGATATACAGCTTTTTCCCGATTTTCTCATTTTTCTCGCAGAGGTGGACTTCAGCGCCCTGCCCGGCCGCCGTGATTGCTGCCATCGTTCCGGCAGGTCCTCCTCCAATCACAATTATTTTTGCCATACGCACTCTCCTGATCAATTGCGTCATTGTCTTTTCTGGCGGCGACCCTCTTCAGCCCGCCGCCCGCGTTTTTCTGCTTTGCAGTCCCAGCCCGGATTTTCAGATCTTTATCTCCGGAACATACGGAAGCTGACACGCTCCTTCCAGCTTCCTGTCCCGGATTTTCAGTTCTTCAGCTCCGGAACATTGCCGCACTCCAGCTCAAACCAGAATTCAACGCCATCGTCACAGTTTTTCACGCCGTATTTCTGATGGAACGATTCCATGATCGCCCGTACAATCGACAATCCGATGCCGCTTCCTCCGTACTCGCGCGTTCTCGCCTTGTCCACTTTGTAAAATTTATCCCAGATCTGCGGCACATCTTCCTCTGGAATCGGTTTTCCCGTATTGAACACGGAAATTCTCGCCCTGTTCTCCATCCGTGCAGTACGGACCTCGATCCTGCACTCCCCTTCCACATGATTCATCGCATTGCTCAGATAATTTGTCAGGACCTCCTCGACCTTGAACTCATCACCCCAGACAGGCAGCGTATCCTCCCCGCTGTACAGAATCCGCACTTCCTTTTGCTGCGCAAGAATCGAGACAGACTGAATCTTGTTCCGGATCAGCGGAACGATATCAAACCGTTCCATCTCCACCTGCTCGTTTCCTTCCTCAAGCTGGTTCAGCGTCAGCAGTTTTTTCACCAGCTGATTCATCTTGCCCGCCTCATCCATAATGACATCGCAGTAAAAATCACGGCTCTCCGGATCGTCGTTGATACACTCTTTCAAACCTTCCGCGTATCCCTGCACCAGCGCAATCGGCGTCTTGAGCTCATGGGAAACATTCGACAGAAATTCTCTGCGCATCTCATCAATTTTTGTTTTCTTCTCAATATCCCTCTGAAGCTCATTGTTCGCAGTCATAAGCTGTGAGTACGCCTGCTCCAGCTTCTCCGACATCTGATTGAAATGCTCCCCCAGCTGACCGATCTCATTCTTCCCGCCGCTTGTATACCGGACATTGAAGTCAAGATCCGCCATCCGTTTGGAAAGCTCCGTCAGCTCATGAATCGGCTTTGTCACTCTGCCGGTCACCCACAGAATGATCACGGTGCTCACCAGAATGCCAATAATGCAGACATACTGTATGAACTCATTCGTAATTCCCACACTGTCCCGTATCCCGGCCATTGCAATACGCATCATAAAATAAAAGCCTGCATCGAGCGTTCCCCACATTTCCAGATAATCCGTCCCCATCGCATTGTCATATTTCTTGCGGATTACATAGCTGTCCGTCTGCTCCAGCAGACTGGCTTTCTGATCGATATCGATCCCCAGAATATAGCCGTTCAGACGCCCCACAAAAATCCTCAGGTCGGACGCATTCATCTCCGTCCACATCACTTTCTCAAAGATCCTGTTGGTGATCACAAAAATGATATTATTGGAGAGACGCAGACTGTTGAACGCAGTCATCTTGTCATCGGCGACCTGTCCCGTCTCATCAATTCCGGCATTGAGAATCTCGTATGCCTCCTCCAGCGCCTCTGTCTTCCTTATGTAATAGAAATCCTCCTGCAGAAACAGATTTGCCAGCATGCAGGTCAGCAGCACAGCCGCCATCAGTCCTGTAAAAATCAGCGCAAGCTGCTTTCTCATTGAAATTTTCATGGCACTATTCTACCTCAAACTTATAACCCATGCCCCAGATCGTCTTGATATACTCGCCGTGCACGCCAAGCTTGCTGCGCAGCTTCTTGACATGCGTGTCAATCGTCCTCGCATCCCCGAAATAATCATAATTCCAGACACTGTTCAGAATCTTCTCCCTGGAGAGAGCCAGCCCCTGGTTCTCAACAAAATACGTCAGAAGCTCAAACTCCTTGTAGCTCAGATCCACATTTTTCCCGTCAATCGTGACCTGATGCGCCGCTTTGTTGATCTCAATCGCTCCTGCCCTCAGAATATCATCCGCCGCAAAACCTGTCGCGCGCCGCAGGATCGCCTCCACGCGCGCAACCAGAATCTTCGGGCTGAAAGGCTTGGAGATATATTCGTCCACGCCAAGCTCAAATCCGAGAAGCTCATCCCGCTCATCGCCCTTTGCCGTCAGCATAATGATCGGCACATTGGAATAAGCACGGATCTCACGGCAGACCTGCCAGCCGTCCATCTTCGGCATCATCACGTCCAGAATGATCAGCGCGATATCTTTCTTCTCAAAAAAAAGATCGACCGCCTGCGCTCCGTCCTCCGCCTCGATGACCTCGAAATCCTTCTTTACCAGAAAATCCCTGACCAGCTTGCGCATTCTGCTCTCGTCATCCACCACCAGAACCTTTAATTTGTCCATATCAGTACAGCCTCCCTGTGTCCGTCCTAAAAGAGACGGGATATCCTGCATCCCGTCTCCTGTTTTTTCTGTCACCATACCACAAATTTATGTCAAATTTGTGTACTGGTCCCAGTCTCCCGGTCAAATTATTTTTTATCTTCTGCTATTCCTGCAAGATACAGGGACAGCCTCATCTTCAATTCGTCTTTTACTTTTGCGTCTTCCACCTCATTCGACAGACGGATCGCGTCTTTAATCTTTGAATCCTTTGTAAGTTCAATAAAAAATTCAGATATTTTTTCATTTGCTTTGTTTGACATATTATAAAAAAGCGCTGAAACACCTTCCGTTACGGTTCCCGACACTACGCCAATCCACTGCATGTTTCCAGTCCTTACACTTTGATATACGCTCCAAAGCAAAACCAGGAACCCAAGTATACTCCCACAGAAACTCAGCCTGAAAGCCCATTTTGACTGTGCAAGCCTCTGTTTATGATAATCCTTTTTCAGCTCATCCGTTACTTTGACTGTATTGTCATTGTTTATCCTGAACACGGGTTTCTGAAGTTCTCTGGTTATCACTGTTGAATCTGAATTTAAGGATATTTTATTTTTCTGAACGTTTTCTTCCGCGCTCATTTCTTTATTCCCGGCAAACTCCATACCCTTTTTCACTCCCTCATCAGTCCGGTTGATACCGCGTTGATAAATATGGTATTTCCACATTTTCCGCAGGTAACAGGCACTATCGGTATAATAGAACAATTTGGCCCGCCAAGAACAAGATCTCCGTTATTAAACTCTCGCAATTCAAATATTTTATCCGTTATATTCCATTCTCTTCCCTGACATAAAGGGCACACTGCCCCCGCCCATCTTGAATTAAGAAAATTAATAATTTCTTCACCATTCGGGTTTTTCATCTCGCATCTCCCAGAATTTTTTATGTATTCTATCACGCTTTTTTATTATTTACCAGTTAATCTGTTTATCATGATTTTAACACATTTATCCGCACCAGACAACATGAAATACAACACGAAAAGAAAAAAGCCTGGTAAATACCAGACTTTTCCCATGGAGTAGACGGGAATCGAACCCGTGTCCGAAAGCCAATCCCCTGTACTTCTACTATCATAGTCAGTTATTTGACATTCCCTCCGGCGGCCGACAGCTGACAGCCTGCCGCGTTTAGTAGCTTCATGATACGCCCATATGCGCAAAGCTTAACATATGTCGTTTCCCGCATAAGTCGATGCCTGGGTCACAGGGTGCAGGTGCCCTGTGTCAGACAGCTGCCCTTAGGCAGCGTATGCTAAATTATCTTCAGCGTTTATTTTTAATTTGTGATTTAACGCATCACCTGCGGATAGCTTCTCCAGCTTCACAACCCCCGTCGAAACCTTTACTACCCCGGAACTTGCCTTTTTAGTATAAGCGCCCGCACACTTCCTGTCAAGCGGCCGTTTATAAAAAAATACTGTCAATATAGATTTTTCACCTTGAAATTTTTCTCGGCCTCCCGCCGCTGATCCTTCTTCGCGATGTCCTGCCGC
Source organism: uncultured Lachnospiraceae bacterium (assembly GCA_947626965.1). Classification (GTDB taxonomy): domain Bacteria; phylum Bacillota; class Clostridia; order Lachnospirales; family Lachnospiraceae; genus Choladousia. Next base: position 2,884 of record CANQUH010000131.1, on the reverse strand, counting down.
TTGTCGTAAAGCTTCTTGCCCTTTGCCAGTCCGATCTCCACCTTGGCAAGACTTCCCTTAAAATAGACGCGGAGCGGGACCAGCGTATACCCTTTTTCCGCGATCCTGCCGGCCATCTTGCCAATCTCGTTCCTGTGGAGCAGGAGTTTGCGCACCCGCAGCGGATCCTTGTTAAAGATGTTGCCTTTCTCATATGGGCTGATGTGCATTCCGTAGATAAAGACTTCTCCCCTCTCAATGCGGATAAAAGCTTCCTTGACGCTGCACTTGCCCATACGGAGCGACTTCACCTCCGTACCGTGCAGCGCGATTCCCGCCTCATGCTTTTCCTCAATAAAAAAATCATGGTATGCTTTTTTGTTGTTTGCAATCAGTTTAATGCTCTCTCCCATACCGTTCCCCCACTTTATACTGCTGTTTTTCTGTTCTGTTTTCCGTTTCACGCGTCCCGTCCTGCGGTACAGCTCATGCCAAAACGCCTCTTTTTCCGGCGCCGGGCCGCCGCGAACATGAAAATTTAATCGCACATCTCAAAATCAACCGTCTTCAGTACTTTATCCGCACCGAGCACGCGCACACGCACCGGATCCCCCAGATAGAATGTCCGCCCTGTGTCAATGCCCGTCATCTCGTATGTCTCCTCGTGGTAGACGTACCGGTCGTCATACATTTTTGTCACGTGCAAAAGCCCCTCCACCGTGTTGGGAAGCTCCACATACATTCCGTAGGAGGCAAGCCCCGACACAACAGCATCATACTCTTCCCCGATGTGCCGCTGCATGTATTCCGCTTTCTTCATTTTTACGGTCTCGCGCTCTGCTTCCTCCGCCCTGCGCTCCGTGACGCTCGCCTGTTTCGCAACAGCCGGCAGTATCTCCTCATAATGAGCGCTTTTCTCCTCCGTCATCCTTCCGCGCAGCACATCCTTGATAATACGGTGAATCTGCAGATCCGGATACCTCCTGATCGGCGACGTAAAATGGCAGTAGTACGATGCCGCAAGGCCGAAATGCCCGCTGCATTCCGCCGAGTAGACCGCCTGCTTCATCGAGCGCAGCATCAGACGGCTGATCATGCGCTCCTCAGGGCTTCCCTTTACGCGGTCCAGCATCTTCTGAATTTCCTTCGGATGAACCTCGTCGGAAATGCCTTTCAGCGCGTATCCGGCTCCGTTTTTCCTCGTTCCCCCGCCCGCGCAGATCATCGCGGCCACATTTCTGACCCGTTCCACGTCCGGCGATTCATGCGTCCGATAGACGAACGGCACCTGCTGCCAGTAAAAATCCTCCGCGATCGTCTCATTCGCCGCAAGCATGAAATCCTCAATCAGATCTGTCGCGATATTCCTCTCATAAGGACAGATCTCCAGCGGCACGCCCCTCTCATCCAGGCGAAGCTTCGCCTCCGGGAAATCAAAGTCCACAGCGCCGCGTTTCCGTCTTGCGGCGCGCAGCAGAGAGGAAAGCTCTGCCATCTTCTCCAGCATCGGCGCCTGTTCCGGATATTGCTGCGCCATTTCTCCGCTCTCATCCTCAAGAATCTGCTTTACCTCATTATAGGACATTCGGCGTTTCACGCAGATCACAGACTCCGCAAGCTGATGAGACACGATTCTGCCGCGCTCATCAAATTCCATCAGACAGCTCACCGCCAGACGGTCCGATCCCGCGTTCAGGGAACATATACCGTTCGACAGCCGCCGCGGCAGCATCGGAATCACGCGGTCCGCCAGATATACGCTTGTCCCCCGCTCGAGGGCTTCCCGGTCAAGCGCGCTCCCTTCCTGCACATAATTGGTAACGTCCGCAATATGCACGCCAAGATGGTAGTGCCCGTCTTTCACGACAAGTGAGACTGCGTCATCCAGATCTTTCGCGTCCTCCCCGTCGATCGTCACCATGTTCCAGTCCCGCAGATCCATTCTGCCTTCCCGGTCCGCGGCGCTCACTTCAATCGGCACACGTTCGGCCTGCCGCATCACTTTCTCCGGAAATTCCATCGGAAGTCCGTATGCGCAGACCACCGAGAGGATATCGGTCCCCGGATCGCTGATATGACCGATGATCTCCTGGACCTTCCCCTCCGGATTTTTCCCCTCTCCTCCGTAATTCGTGAGAGATACCCGGACTTTATGCCCGCTGACCGCACCGCGGCTGTTCTCCTGCGCGACAAAAATATCACGAAGAATTCTTGGATTATCCGGCACGACAAATCCGTAGGCGCGGTTCTGCTGATACGTTCCGATCACTTCCTTGATGCCATGCTCCAGAATTTTGACGACAGATCCTTCCTGCCGTTTTCCTTCCGGACTCTGCAGGATGGCTGCCTGCACCTTGTCCTGGTGCATTGCTCCTTTCGCCTGTCCTTCCGGGATAAAGATATCTTCGTCCCTTCCCTCAACTTCCACAAAACCAAACCCTCTGGGATTCGCGATATAAGTCCCTGTGAGAAACTTCGCCCTGGCCTTGCGATATTTTCCTTTTGAAGTCACTTCAACTTTTCCCTCAAGAACCAGGGAATCAAGCACTTCTCTGAGCTGTTCGCGGTTTTCCCGCGGAACCTGGAGAAGGATCGCGATTTCCTTAAGCTTCATCGGACTGTACTGCCTGTCGCAGATCATATCGTAAAGCACCTTTTTGCGGCGCTCAAAATGTTCTTCCTTCTGTCCCATACCCGTCCTTTCCTGCTCGCCGCGCGGCACGCATGCTGCTCCAGCAGCTGATTTCCATGTGTGGGCCTGTGATCGAGCAGGAGGCGGCTTTTCCTCCTGCTCGTCTGCGCGGCACGCATGCTGCTCCAGCAGCTGGTTTCCATGTGTGGGCCTGTGATCGAGCAGGAGGCGGCTTTTCCTCCTGCTCGTCTGCGCGGCACGCATGCTGCTCCA
>CANQUH010000130.1 GCA_947626965.1 uncultured Lachnospiraceae bacterium | reverse complement strand
GAAAAACTGGCTGAAAAGTATACGTTCGAATTTGAGAAAAAAATCGACGAGACGCACAGCTGCGTGCGGTTCTGCACAAGCTGGAGTTCGAAAGAAGAAGAGATACAGGAACTGATCCGGGATATAAAGAATCTGTAAATAATTTACTTTTGTGATTATGCTTTGCGCTGTGATCTCGCTTGTTATCACTATCATCAAACGCAAAAAGTAGCGCCCTCGTCCTGGTAAGATAAGGCGCTGCCTTTTGTTGTGTCTATCCGCCGGCGGCTAGGTGTACTCTAGCTTTCGGCTCTCTTGTTAAGTATATTATATTCCATAGACAGGAAAATTTCAACCACAAAATAGGGATACGCAGAAACTGATCCGGGACATAAAAAACCTAACCTTCCAGAATTTTCTCCATCATATTCTCGAGTTTCTGTCCGTTCATCCCCAGAATCCGCACCACAATATGCCCGGCAGCTGTCACTGTCACACCGCCCTCCATACATTCCTGTGCGTCCAGCATTTCCCTCACCCATGCAAACCACTCTTTTTCTTTGGGCTCGTTGCAGATCAGAAGGCTGGCAAGGTGCGTAAAACCTTCATACATTCCAAAACCTTCCATATCATCTTGCTTCGGTTTATAACACACATTATCCCGATAAACAAGTTTTCCGGCCTGATAAACAGACACCCGGTTCCGGAAACTGCGGTACTGAAATTTCTCTCCATGTGCAGCGCGCCCGCAGGTCAGTATTTCACAGAGCCGGAACCGGGATGTCTCGTCGGCAAGCTCCGCGACCAGATCACTTTGATAATCAGAACCGGCAAAAGGGATCGCCGGAAGCGGGGCATAGGAAAGATACGCCTCCGGCCCCACAGAAAGGTGAATGTCACGTCTGGCATCCCCCTCTTCCATCCGGTGAATTTTCTCGTACGCCTGAGAAGTAAACTCCATCTTTGCTTTGGGACATACCTGAATCCGAATTTCCTGCCGGTCCCCCGCCATGATCCCGGCAGAGGCGGTCAGCAGCATCACCGTCATAATATCCTTTTTCTCATAGAAAGGTCTCATAATCTTGAACGGTGCGGTAAACGAAACATCCTTCAGTATGGTCCTCCCATTGTCCGGCGCCGCGGTGAGATGAAGCTCAGAAATCTTTCCAAACTGGTTTTCCATTTTTAATGACATCCTTCCAGCAGCACGTTCTTCCTGATCCATTCAATCACCGGCGCCGTCCCCCGGCGTTCGCGGATGTTTGTGAAAAGAAACGGCCTGTTTCCTCTCATTTTTCTGGAATCTCTTTCCATGACTCCCAGATCCGCTCCCACGTAAGCGGCCAGATCAATCTTATTGATCACCAGCAGATCGGATCTGGTAATGCCGGGACCGCCTTTTCTCGGGATTTTGTCTCCCTCCGCCACGTCAATGACAAAAATCGTGGCGTCCACCAGCTCCGGACTGAACGTTGCGGACAGATTATCCCCGCCGCTCTCTATAAACAAAAGCTCAAGATCCGGAAAGCGCTCTGTCAGCTCATCGACCGCCTCCAGATTCATGGAAGCATCCTCGCGGATCGCCGTGTGGGGACAGCCTCCTGTCTCCACGCCGATAATGCGTTCCTGCGGAAGCACACTGTTTCTACAGAGAAATTCCGCGTCCTCTTTTGTATAGATATCATTTGTGATAACTCCAATGCTGTAATCCTTCGACATCTCGCGGGTCAGGCACTCAATCAGCGCGGTTTTTCCTGAACCGACAGGCCCTGCCACTCCAATTTTCACATAAGACATTCTGTGTACCTCCTATGACATGTACAGTCTCGAATAAAGCCCTTCATGCTGCATACAGCGGATATCAAATCCCGGCACGGAAATGCAGAGATCTTCTTCCGTCAACCCGTCCAGACGTTCCAGTATTTCCCCGAACAGTTCATGGCTTCGGGAAAGCAGCTTCTGCCCGTCTGTCTGGCTCAGCGGGATCGTCTTTACACAATTGGTCACCATGGAAGATGTCTGCGCATAGAGATAATAATCCAGAAAATCTTCCGGCGAAATGCCGACCGATGAACAGAACACTCCATAGGCGACGGAATGTGTCATAAAGCTTCCTTTCCTGTCCTCAACATAGTTCCGGAACATATCCGTCTCATAAATAAGATCCATTTCCCGGACGGTCTTCACAAAACGGGAGCCGAGCTTATGTCCTGCCTCCCGCACTTCCCTCGGAATACGGCACGCTTCCAGCAGTTCCTCCAATCCTGCGAGTTTATCCCCGCGTCCTTCACAGGCGTACTGATACGCAAGCTTTGCGCTCAGCAGTTCATTGTGGCAGAAACCGTACAGCAGCCTGCGGCGAAGGAAATTCCACGCCTCCTCCGGCGTATTCACCAGACCCTTCTGAATATAAGTCTCAAGCCCGTAGGAATGAGAATAAGCGCCGATCGGAAACAAGGCGTCATTTACCTGAAGCAGCCAGAAACGTTTCCTTTTTTCCAAAAAATCCATGCGCAGTCCTCCGCTTTAGTGATGGTGGTTGTTGACAGAAGACGACAATGCTTTCGCAAAGTCAAATCTCACACTGACTTTTTTCACCGACACGCCGTGTATTTTGTTCAGCTTTTCCATTAAAGGTTCATAATACGGCGTATAAAATGTAAAGTCGTCTTCTCCCCGGAACATCGTCGTGTGCGTGTTTCCCACCTCATAGCAGAGTTTCGCAATCTGGGCCGGATGATCTCTCTGCACGACCGCGCAGATTGCTTCGCAAGGCGGAATATTGACTGCGATCACTTTCACTCCGTCCGCGTAGATCACATCGTCCTGCCGCAGGCCGTCCCGGAGTATATCATTGTCCATCCGGATCCCCACGTCGTCGCCTTCATGGGAAGTCCTGCGGTGCAGCCTTGAAAAAGCCTCATGCCATTCAATATCCACATAATCCACCCGAAGGCCCTGAAATTTTTCATCACGCAAGGTCCCCAGTACCTTTTCACATAACATATCGTTTCCTCCATCCTGCTGTCATGAACCGGCAAATACCGGAAATTCTCCCGCATGGGCGGTTTAAACGGCGCCCCTTCGTAGCGCCCACCGTGCAGAGGCATTCCCCGAACAGCCCCTGCACGGCGGCGTTTTGCTATGCGCAGGCCCAAGCTTTTTTGTGTCACAGGACGAAATTTCCTGTGACACAGGGAAATCAGCTGCTGGCGCAGCACCTGGGCCGCGCAGACGAGCAGGAGGAAAAGCCGCCTCCTACTCCTACTCGATCATAATGGCTGTTACCAGATGCCCAGCAGCAGCATAACGCCGGGAATCCATGCCGTCACAACACCCTCAAACACCTGAAGGCAGGGAACAAATTTCCCCAGTTTCTTCCCGAGAATATCCGTGACAAAGGAAGACCCCCACAGCACCGCCCAGAGCCACCAGATCGCCGCCCATCTCCAGTCCGCGGTGATTCCAAGCGCCTCGCTTCCGGCAATGCCTTCCACATACCCGAAAATAACGGCATTGACTGCGACAAAGGTGGAAAACCACGCAAACGGCAGCGGATTCAGGTCAAAAATATTCATCATCGCCACGAACAGATAGGTAAAGCAGAACAGAAGCCCCGTCCCTGCGGCATAATAATTTCCATGAACCAGATTCACAAAATTGATAAAAAGGGAAAGCCCTCCGGTCAGAATATTCATGACCGCCGCCGCTTTTTTATCCACATTCGTGAGCGTACAGATTCCGTTGTTGATCAGAACAATTCCCACAAACAGTAAACAAACTCCTAACATACTTCTTATCCTCCCTGAAGCTGTCCCGTATCAGAACAGACTGTAAAGCTGCGTCAGCGGCAGCGTTTCTGCCGGTTTGGATTTCAGCTTCTGTCCGTCCGCCGTGACTTCATACGTCTCCGGATCCACCGTGATCTCGGGCGCCGCGTCGTTCAGCTTCATATCCTTCTTTCCGATATTCCTGCAGTTTCTCACCGGAACAACGGTCTTTTTCAGGCCGTATTTTTCCTTTACATGATTATCCATGGCAGCCTGGGATACGAAGGTAAGGCAGCTCTCCTCCTTTGCCGCTCCATGCGCCGCGAACATCGGCTGATACAGCACCGGCTGCGTCGTCGGTATGGAAGCGTTCGCGTCGCCCATTTTGGACGCTATGATCATGCCTCCCTTGATGATGATGTCCGGCTTTGCCCCGAAAAACGCCGGCTGCCAGAGAACCAGATCGGCAAATTTGCCCACCTCGACGGAGCCGACATAGTCCGCGATTCCGTTTGTGATGGCCGGATTGATCGTATATTTTGCAACATATCTCTTTGCACGGAAGTTATCATTTCCTTTACCCTCATCCTCCGGCAGCGGACCGCGTTCTTCCTTCATCTTATGAGCAGTCTGCCAGGTCCGCGTGATGACCTCGCCCGGCCTGCCCATCGCCTGGGAATCGGAACTCATCATGGAGAATACGCCCATATCATGAAGGACATCCTCCGCCGCTATCGTCTCCGGACGGATACGGGAATCCGCGAACGCCACGTCCTCCGGGATATTCTTGTCCAGATGATGGCAGACCATCAGCATGTCGAGATGCTCATCCAGTGTGTTTACCGTGAACGGCATCGTCGGATTTGTCGAGGACGGAAGCACGTTTGGAGCGCCCGCCGCGCGGATGATATCCGGCGCGTGACCGCCGCCTGCTCCCTCTGTATGGAATGTATGAATTGTACGGCCTCCGATCGCGTCCAGCGTATCCTCCACGCATCCCGCTTCGTTCAGGGTATCCGTGTGGATCGCGACCTGAACATCGTAAGCATCCGCCACATTCAGGCAATGATTGATCGCGGCCGGAGTCGACCCAAAGTCCTCATGGATCTTCATTCCCATCGCGCCAGCCTCCAGCTGTTCGATGATCGGCTGTTCGTCCGAGCAGTTGCCTTTCCCCAGAAAACCGAGATTCATCGGATATTCCTCCGCCGCCTTGAGCATCATCCGGATATTCCAGGGACCCGGCGTGCAGGTGGTGGCGTTTGTCCCGTCCGCCGGACCTGTGCCTCCTCCGATCATCGTCGTAATTCCGGAATAAAGAGAACACGCGACCTGCTGCGGGCAGATAAAGTGGATATGGCTGTCAATGCCGCCTGCCGTGACGATCATATTCTCTCCGGCCAGCGCCTCCGTGGAAGCGCCGATGACCATGCCCGGCGTCACTCCGTCCATCAGATTCGGATTACCTGCCTTTCCGATCCCGACGATCTTTCCGTCTTTGATACCGATATCTGCCTTTACAATGCCCGTGTAATCCAGAATCAGGCAGTTTGTAATCACAAGATCCAGAGCTCCGTCTTTGCTGCATGTCTTAACCGACTGTCCCATACCGTCCCGGATCGTCTTGCCTCCGCCAAATTTTACCTCATCTCCATAAGTCGTATAGTCCTTCTCCACCTCAATAATCAGGTTTGTATCCGCAAGGCGTACTTTATCTCCCACCGTCGGACCGTACATCATGGCATATTTTTCACCGGAAATTTTGTAACTCATACGAATCCTCCTATATAAATCCTTTCAGTTTTGCGGTCTGCAGGGACGCTGCCTTCGTCGTCTCCGTCGCCTGCGCGCAGGTCAGGTCATTCAGTCCGAAGATGCGCTTCGCGCCCCCCATTTCCGTCAGCTGCACTTCCTTTTCCTCTCCCGGCTCAAAACGGACTGACGTGCCGGACGGAATATCCAGATGATACCCGTAAGCTTTGGCCCGGTCAAAAGCAAGCTGGCGGTTTACTTCAAAAAAGTGGAAATGAGAGCCCACCTGCACCGGTCTGTCCCCGGTATGTTTTACTGTAACGGTAACTGTCTTTTTCCCCTCGTTCAGGACGATCTCTTCGTTTCCTGAAATTATTTCTCCAATTTTCATCCTGCTGCTCCTTCCTACTGAATCGGATTGTGTACAGTCACGAGCTTCGTCCCATCCGGAAATGTCGCCTCCACCTGAACCTCGTGGACCATATCGGCCACTCCGTCCATCACTTCTTCTTTTGAAAGCAGTTTCGTCCCGAGCGACATAAGCTCCACCACGGTTTTTCCATCACGGGCATATTCGAGCAGCTCCGAGCTGATATAAGCCACCGCCTCCACATAATTCAGTTTCAGGCCTCTGCCTTTCCTCTGTTTCGCCAGCTCCCCTGCCATGTGGAGCATCAGCTTTTCCTGTTCTTTTGGATTCAGGCGCATAAACATCCTTCCTTTCTTGATTTTCCCCAATTGAGCAGGAGGCGGTTCTTCCCTCCTGCCCGCTGCGCGGCCCGCACGCCGCCTGGGCAGCTGATCTCTTATACGGACCTGCACAAACGGAAAAGAGGCCTTCTCCTGATCGGATCAGACCTCTTTGCCTCATTAAACTTTCATGCCGGGCATGCCCGGCACTACCATGAATAAAAGCCCACGGGGCGCTTCGTGCTTTCGCACTCCCGCACCCCTGCCCATATTCGCAAATCGTGCTGCTCACATTCGTTCGCATCACTGTTTTGCTCATACGGGTTAGCGTCTCTCATACAGGACCAGTCTGGCAAGCAAGCTTGCCGTCTGTTCCTGTATGGAGACTGGGCTTTTATAGTAAAAGAAAGGGAGTCAGTTTCCTGACTCCCTTGTCCCTTAAATCTTTACGCGCATTACCTTAGCACACTTCCCAAAATTTGTCAACAGTTTCTTCCCGGAAAATTTATGCCAGCACTTCCTCCGCCAGCGCTTCAAGCTTCGGGATATCCGCATCCTTCATCGTGGATTTGATCGTCACCATATTCTCGCAGATTGTCACATCTTTCAGTGTCTCAAGCACGGATTTCATTACTTTCCCCGCGGACGGAGCCCAGGAGCCGTTCTCAATAAGCGCCACCTTGCGGTTTCTCCAGGTCTTGCTCTTTAAGTGATGCAGGAGATCCTCCATGCACGGGAACACGCCGCCGTCATAGGAAGCCGCCGCGAGCACCATCCTGTCATAACGGAACGCATCCTCAATCACTTCCGCCATGTCGTCCCTGGCGAGATCAAACACTTTCACTTTCTTCGCGCCCTTTGCCTCAAGGATCTCCGCCATCTTCTTCGCAACATTCGCGGTATTTCCGTGGATCGACGCATAGGCAACCACAACCCCTTCATCCTCCGGCTCATAGCTGCTCCAGGTCTGATATTTCCCGATATAGTAGCCAAGATCCTCTGTCAGAATCGGTCCGTGAAGCGGGCAGATGATTGAGATATCAAGTCCTGCTGCCTTCTTCAGAAGCGCCTGTACCTGAGCGCCGTACTTTCCAACAATGTTGAAATAATAGCGGCGTGCCTCACAGGCCCAGTCTTCATCTGTATCGAGAGCGCCGAATTTTCCGAATCCGTCCGCCGAGAACAGCACTTTCTCACTTGACTCGTATTCCACCATAACCTCTGGCCAGTGCACCATCGGCGCCATGACAAAGGTCAGTGTGTGGGAACCGAGGGAAAGGGTATCCCCCTCCTTCACGACAAGCGTTCTGCCGCTCATGTCAAGCGTAAAGAACTGCGGCAGCATGCTGTTTGCCTTCGCGCTGAGCACGATCTGCGCTTCCGGATATTTCTCCGCGAATTTCTGAATGTTGGAAGCATGATCCGGCTCCAGATGGGATACCACCAGATAATCCGGCTTTCTCTCGCCAAGAGCGCCTGCCAGATTCGCAAACCACTGCTCCGTCACACGCTTGTCCGCCGTATCCATGACCGCGATCTTCTCGTCCATAATCACATAGGAATTATAGGAAACTCCGTTCGGAACCACATACTGGCTCTCAAACAGGTCGATTGTCTTGTCGTCCACTCCGATATAAAGAATGGAATCTGTAATTTTGTTGTCCTTCATAGTCTGTTCTCCTTTTTGCAGAACTTTTCACAAATGTTCCGCATCATTTCCGTCTTTCTTTTACTTTTACACAAGCGGGTCTGATACCTGCACTTGTCTGCGTCAACTGCCCGCCGGTATTTATTCTGTCATTCTGTACAGTATCCTTACCGGAAGAATCCCAGAATCTCAATCGCGCGGTCCAGATAAGGATTCTCCGCTTTCGCGAAATCTCCGGCATCCGTCAGCTCTGTGAGCGTCGGATCGATCGGCAGCTTGCCAGCCACGAATACGCCAAGCTCGTCCGCCACCTCATCGATATGACTCTCGCCGAAAACCTTGATCTCTTTTCCGCAGTCCGGACACTTCATATAGCTGTAGTTCTCGATCACACCGAGCACCGGAATATTCATGGTCTTTGCCATGTTCCAGGCCTTCTTCACGATCATCTTCACCAGCTCCTGCGGGGATGTCACGACAAAGACCCCGTCCACCGGAAGCGACTGGAACACCGTGAGCGGCACATCGCCCGTTCCCGGAGGCATATCCACGAGAAGATAATCCAGTTCTCCCCAGACCACATCGGTCCAGAACTGCTTCACCACATTTGCGATCACAGGTCCTCTCCAGATTACCGGAGCCTCGGGATCCTCCATCAGAAGATTGATGGACATTACTTTTATATCATTCGCAGTGATGCGCGGAAGCAGTTCCTCTCCGCTCACCTCTGCAAGACCTTCCAGTCCGTACATGCGCGGAATCGACGGTCCTGTGACATCTGCGTCAAGGATACCGACACGGTAGCCCTTCGCTGCCAGCTGATTCGCCAGACAGGCCGTAACCAGAGATTTGCCGACGCCTCCCTTTCCGCTGACAACGCCGATCACACGTTTGATATCTGAATGACTGTTCATTTCCGCCGCAAAGCTTTCCTTCGCTTCTCCCTTTGCGCTCGGGCATCCCTCGCAGCTTTCCTTACTGCAGGTTGAGCTGCTGCTGCATGATGATTTTTCCGCCATAAAGGCACCTCCTTCTTAGCAGCCGGTTATGATTATACTTACAGGTTGCTGCTCAGAGTAAATACACGGGCTTTCATTCATGGCGCTGCCCTGCTCCGCGCAGGACATGAACGTTTCAATGGCAAGTACAAAAGAATAGAACATCTTTTCCCGGTCAAATGGTATTACAGAATGAACAGTAACAATTATGGCTGCATATCTTATACATTTTATAGTATCCTGCTGCATTTTACAAGGGATTCTTCCAAAATATTATGAAACAACGGCCTCTTTATCCGCACAAAAATGCTGTTTTCACGCCGCAGCTTCCGGAATTTTGAGGCAACTTGCCTGAAAATCATTCCAAAAAACACCGACGTGAACTATCATCTGTTTTCCTGTCAGAAGTCCTCCGCATCCCACTCAAGCAGTCTGCGCAGATAGCGCCCGGCAATCTTCGAGAAATTCCCAATACTGCGGATGTACGCAAAATCCCGGCCGAATATCTTCTTCTCCGCCTGCAGATCTTTCTCCCTGCCCGCAAACACGCCAAGCACATGAACCCCCATCGACCGGAGCTTCCGCACCTCGAACGCCGTGTCATTGACCGCGTAATCCCCGAAATACGGCTGCGGGTTGCGGCTGTTCGGCCGGTTCGCGATCACATCATTCGGCCGTCCATCACTTAAGACAATCAGGATCTTGTTCTCTTCCTGACGCTGCAGCAGAGAATCCCCGGCCGCCCGTATCGCGAGGCCATCCCGGTTGTTCGCGGACGTCGAGTAATCAAGCACTCTCATGTTCTCGGAACGCGGCGCGTCATATTCGCGGAATCTCTGCATCACCGTGTAGTCCCAGAAGGTACAGAAGCTCATAATGCGATGCGGGATCCTGTGATTGGAAAGCGATTCGCTCAGAATATACGCCTGCAGGGCGACCTGCCCCTGCCTGTCTCTCTGGGAACCGCTCGCATCCATCAGGATATCCACGACAAACTCCGTGTTATTCTGACGACTTGTGCGCAGAAACAGCTTTCCCGGATCCTCCGTCCGTCCGATGCGCCAGAGCTGATTCGGCACGATTGTCCCGTGATCCGACCGCAT
>CANQUH010000129.1 GCA_947626965.1 uncultured Lachnospiraceae bacterium | reverse complement strand
GCGGACATGCAGAGCGCTGCTGTCATAGCTGCCAAAACAACGAGTCTCTTTTTCATGTTAATTCCCTCTCTTTCATTATTTTATAAATTAATTATAATTTACGTTTCTATTTTAGATAGTTTTCACCAAAAAGTCAACCGGTTTCTTGTATGTTCCTACAATTCAGCCAAATAAACAATACCGCTTTATTGAGTATTTTCCATAAAACACATACCAGTTTGGATTTACAAAGAATGCCGGGAGGAAAAGGTTGATTATTTTTTGCTTTTCTTCCCGGCAGGTTAAATTTTCTTTGATTTTTCTGTGTGCCGTCTCCGCAGATTCCTGCGTTTTCTCCTTGTGATTCTGCACATAAGCCACGGCAGAAGGGGAAATTTTTAATGTTCCGGATACGGGAAGATAAAAATTTTTCTCCTGGTTTCACCGCTCTCTTTCCTGCGCGCTGCAAACCGCCGCAAGTCAGTGAAACAGACGGCTTTCATTCATGGCAGTGTCTGCAGAGCCGGCTCCTTTTTTCCTTTCGCGCCGCGGCGAAATCGTCTCCAGCCTCCAGTTCAGCCTGACCGGCGAGACCGTCTTGCCTGCAAGCATGCGCAGAAGACAGTCGACAGCCACCCGCGCCGGATGCTGGCCGGCGCAGACAAGGGATGGAAACAAAATCTCTTCGTCCTGTGTTCCGGAATCATCTCGAAAATACAGAAGTTCAAAGTCCCCCGGAACACTTAGGCCCAGTTTTCCAAGTGCATCCGCCATCTGACGGGCCGTTCTGCCGTCGCGGCAGATGGCGGCGCTGCATGACGCTGTGATCCGCTTTGCCGCGGGCTGCCAGAACCAGCTGTCTTCAAATGACTGGCATTTCTCACAAATGGATGATGCGCACAGATGCCCATCTTTCCGGACCGGACCGGCTGCACGATCCTCCCCGACAAAAAAGTTCTCGTCCGCACGCACGGAACAGGCTTTCTTCCCAAAAAACGGATCGTTTGGGACGGCAGACTGGATTTCCGGCTCCGGAATCCACAGATAGCAGTCCTCCTCCATCGCAAGATCATAATCACGAATCGCGGAGACACAGCCGCCGTACCGCTCCAGATCCTGCATATCCCTGCTTCCGAACAGGCAAGCAATACGAGTGTGGCCGCGGGACATCAGATAACGCACAGCGAGATGTCCTCCTGCCAGATTGTCCATCGAGACATAAAGCATATCCTCCAGGCCTCTGTACGGGCTTCCGACAAACACAAAGGCCGTCCCGGCATTTTTCAGGCGCCGGCAGAGATCCAGATTCGGGTTCGGCAATGCGGTGCTCGTTCCCGCGATGCAGATGCCCGCAGCCGGATCCTGGCGCAGACTCTGCAGAACCTCACGCTCCACTGTAATTTTTCCCCCGGTTGAATAAAACTGCGTCTCATATTTCTGAATTCTGCAGACTGAACGGATCTCCTGAACGACAGGCTCCGGAAGGTACGCTTCTCCTTCCGGCAGAAGAACCGCAATTCTGCCTCTGCTTTCATCATTCCCCAGCGTGGCATAGCTGCCGCTTCCCCGCTTCTTTTCCAGGATTCCTTCTTTTGCAAGGAGAGCAAGCGCCTGCCGCACGGTCTGTCGGCTGACTTTGTGGAGCACAGCGAGCTCCCGCTCTGACGGAAGCCGGCCTCCGTCCAGAGTACCGGACAGGATTTCCTCCCTCAGCCGCCCGGCAATCTGCCTGTATTTTGGAATTGTCACGCCATCCCTCCCCGCTTCTTTTCGGTGTTTTTAGAGGCCCAGTGTCATGCTTTTTCATGTGAACATGGAATGCATGACCTTTCGAGCCCGGCATCATTTAATACCCTCTCTCCTAGATCAGCTCCTCCGTCAGCATCTCCGGCTCAAAAACGGTCTCCTCAACATAACTCTCCTTTGGAGGCGTCTCACCGGCTTCCAGCATGGAAATGATCTTCTCGACACGCGGACCGTGCAGAGGATTGCATTCGACATTCAGATTGATCAGCCCTTCCATGCAGGCAGTCAGCCCGGCCTCCGTCGCGTCAAAAGAGATCAGAATGACGTCCCCGTCCTTCCCGTAGGTAAGTCCGGCCTCATCGAGCGCCTCCATCACGCCAAAGGCCTCGTTATCGTTCTCACAGTAGACGACATCAACCTTTCGCGTCACTTTCAGAATATCGCGCATGACCTCGTACGCCTTCGCCTGTGTGAATTCCCCGCATTCCCGCGCCGCAAGCTTCCAGTTTCTGTGAGCGGCAAGTCCTTCATCCAGTCCGGCTGTGCGCCCAAGCTGCGCGGAAGAGTTCAGGCTCCCCTGAATATGGACGATCGAGATCTCCTCCTCTTCTCTTCCCTGTTCTTTCAGATACTCTTCCAGCCACTGCACGGCCCGCTCGCCTTCCGCTTTCATGTCGGAACCGACCCACGCCGTATAGAGGCTGTCATCCTCCGTTTCCACGCGCCGGTCCATAACGATCAGAGGAACCCCGGCATCCCGCGCTTCCGCGAGAACTTCCTCCCACCCGGACACCACGACAGGAGCAAGTACAATATAATCAACCTCCCGCAGAATAAAGTTGCGGATCGCCGCAATCTGCTTCTCCTGACTCTGCCGGGCATCGTCCATCAGCAGCTCATAGCCGGCTTCCTCCGTAAACGTATCCTCCATAGACTCCGTGTTCGCGATCCTCCAGTCGGACTCATTTCCGAGCTGTGAAAACCCGATCACCATCGTCTCCTGCGCGGCGTCCTCCGTCTCTGAGGCTTCCCGCTTCTCTGACATGCACGCTGTCAGCATAAGAGCCATAAGAAAAACAGCCGTCCCGAAAACTGCCTGCCTGTATTGCCGTTTTCTGTCTCTCCCATTTTTGTGATCTTTTGTTCCTGAGATTTTCATTTTTCCCGTATTTCACTCCCGCCCTTTACAGGGAGCAACAAAACGATTTTCGTTTTGCTCGTTCCCTGCGCCGAATTTGCGCCGCTCAAGCGGCATTTTCCGCTGCAAATCTAATGCCGCACTGTAGTTTCCGCCTTCCGTTTGGGAATCCGAACGCCCACCACGGTTCCTTCTCCCTTACGGCTTGTAATCTCAAGCCCGTACTCCGGTCCAAACAGAAGCTGAAGCCGCTCATGTACCGTCGCAAGCCCGAAACCGACACGCTCCTTGTGCCCCATCGCGGCCCGCACCTGCTGCAGCCGTTCCTCCTCCATCCCGGCGCCGTTGTCCGACACAGTCAGGCAGATATCGCCGCCGTCCTCATATCCGGTCACCGCAATCTCTCCCTGCCCGCGCTTCATCTTGATCCCGTGGTAAAGCGCGTTCTCCACAAGAGGCTGCAACGTCAGCTTGGGGATCATGCAGTCCGAAAGCTGGCCTTCGATTGAAATCCGGTATTTCAGAATATCCTTGTAGCGGACCTGCTGAATATGCAGATAGCTGCGTACATGCTGCTCTTCCTCGCGCAGGGTGATGATATCTCGCCCCTTGCTCAGCGACGAGCGGAAATACCCCGACAGATCCGTGACCATCCCCACCGCCTGCTCATATTTATCCGTCTCAATCAGCCAGATGATCGTGTCGAGCGTATTGTAGAGAAAATGCGGATTGATCTGCGCCTGAAGAAGCGCAAGTTCCGCGGAGCGCAGGCTGATCTGCTCCTGCCGGTTCTGCTCAATCTGCCGGTTGAGGCGCTCCACCATCTGCTCAAATCCATTGCTGAGCGTCTGAATCTCATACTCCTGCGCCGCGACAGGCTCCTGCACAGTCAGATCGCCGTCCGAGATCGCCTGCACACGGCTGCACAGCGCGCGGATCGGCCCGGTCACAGAGCGGCCGAAAAGCATCATCCTGCGCACCATCCACAGCAGCAGAACCGACGCAAATAAAAGAATCAGCACACTCTCCAGATACAGTCTCTTTGTCATCTGGGTCTGCAGTTCATCGAGCCTCACAGCTTCATAGTACAGATACGTATACATATAGGCCTGGATCATATCCGTCAGGACATAGATGTTGTTTTCCAGCTGAGACTGCCTCTCATCATAAGACTGCGTCGCCTCAATCTGATAAATTTTATCCTCAAGATTTTCACAGAGCTTGCTGACATCGTTTACCGCTTTCCAGCTTTCCTTCTGCGTCGTTGTATCCTGAAGACTCAGCGCAAGCTCCCGCGCCGCCTTTACTTCCTCGATGGGAAGTCCTTCCGAGTAGCGGCTGCCGACGACATAATAATACATTTTGAGGTCGATCGATTCTTTAAAATCCTGGTTAAACTCCGACGCTGTCGTCACATTATGAAGAATTTCCCGGTACCTGCCCGCATAAGCAAGGAAAGCCGCGAACGTGACCAGAATGGTTCCGATCACAGGAACCGCAAGAAGAATCATCAGTTTCCGCAGCTTCTGTTCAAACGTAACCGGAGCGGCGTCTTTTTTCCGGCTCATCCCTGCTTTCCTCCCATCCTGTAATCCCGAGGTGTGCAGCCCTGTGTCTTGCGAAATACAAAACTAAAATAATGAGGATCCCGGTACCCCGTCTCATTCGCGATCTCCGCCGTGCGCTTATCGGTCCGGCGCAGCAGTTCCTTCGCTTTTTCCATCCGTTTCTGCGTCAGATACTCCACAAACGTCTGCCCCATCTCCTGACTGAACACTGCACTGAGGTAGCTTGCGCTCACATTCGTAAAACGGGCGACATCTTTCAGGGAAAGCGATTCCTCCGCGTAATGCTCCCCGATAAACGCAAGCGCCCCGCTGATGACGCCGCGATGCTGATTCTTCGCCTCTCTCTCACGCAGTCTGATCACCCGTTCCAGCACCCCGGCGATATATTCCTCCAGCTCGCTTCTGCTGACGGCTCTTCCGGTCATCTCCATCACAGCCAGCCCGTCCAGCAGGTCCGTCTGCGTACAGCCGAGTTCCTCAACATACGCGATCGCAAGAAATCTTACATTCAGCATAATATACTGGCAGAACAGCCGGGAATCCGCCGCATCCCTCAGACTCTTCACATAATCCGCCGCAAACTGCCGGATTTCCTCGGGCATCCCGCTCTGAAGAAATTCCCGGAGGGCTGCGGAATCAAGCTTTGCCATATCCAGACTTCGGAGGTCCTGTTCCTCTTTAGCCAGCTGTGCTTTCCACGGCGCTTCCTGATCAGATTTTTCCTGTTCCGCCTGCGAAAACCGGGTATCCGGCTCTTTTCCCGGAGAGTGATTTTCCGGCTGTGTCCGGTTCTGCGGCGGTTCCGGAAAAATTTCCTGCCTCTGCGTTTCCAGCCGAAGATTTCCGGAAAATTCTTTCTTTTCCCGCTCGCTCTCTATTTTCTCCTTCACCTCGACAAGAGTCCTGATCAGCATGGCTTTTGTGACCGGCTTCAGCAGATACTGTTCCACCCCGATCCGAAGCGCCTGCCTTGCGTACTCAAAATCATCATATCCGCTGATGATAATGATCTTCGTATCCGGAAGTTCTCTGCTCACAAGCCGCGAGAGCACCAGTCCGTCCATGAACGGCATCCGGATATCCGTGATCAGAACATCCGGCTCCGTGCTGCGAATCAGCGGCAGGGCCTGTTCTCCGTCGGCCGCCTCGCCGGCAAACACATATCCATACTGCTGCCACGGGATAATATCCCGGAATCCTTCTCTTATGATCGCCTCATCCTCCACAAGAAACACTTTCAGCATCAGCGCACCCTGCCTTCCCGTTTTTGGAGATATCTTACCATAAAGACTTTGTAAAATCCAGTATGCTGTTTATCCGCCGCCGCGATCAGCCATAGAATGAACAAAGAGAATTCCATGGTCCACGCCTCGGTCCTCGGGAATTCCGGACAAAACGTGCGCAAATCACCTCGGGCTCGGTGAGGGAGTGAACTATAACGAGAACTCTATGGCTTGCACAGGAGAATGAGCTGGAACGAAACAGCCGCATCAGACCGGCCATCCCCGAGAAACTCCGCAAAAGCTCTGCCGCCGACAGCTTTTTGCATGTCAGGGCATACTGCGGAATCCATCTGGAGATAATCCTGCCTGATGCGGCATCTGGATTCAGTTGCTTTTTTTATTTATCTGTAATAGATGCTTCCCAGCATCAGATCCTTCTTGAAGTTCCTGATAGTGGTATCCTTGTCAATGAACACTGCCTCAATGCCCATCGCACTCGCCCAGTCTGCCATCTGATCTGCGGTCAGATCGTAGGAGAATGCGGTGTGATGCGCTCCGCCCGCAAGAATCCACGCCTCAGCACCCGTCGCAAGATCCGGGTACGGTGTCCAGAACGCGGTCGCCACCGGAAGCTTCGGCATCGGCTTCTCCACCTTCTTGCACTCCACCTCATTGATGATCAGACGGAAGCGGTTTCCAAGATCGATCAGAGACGTCGCGATAGCCGGCCCCTCCTTCGCCGTGAAGACAAGACGTGCCGGATCCTCGCGGTCTCCCATCGAAAGCGGATTGACCTTGATGCTGATCGGTCCGTCAGAGATTGTCGGGCAGACCTCAAGCATGTGAGCCTGCAGGATGCCTTCCTTGCCCGGAACCAGATTGTAGGTATAATCTTCCATGAAGGAGGTACCCTTCGCGTTCGGCATGTTCTGCGTCATGATTTTCATAAGACGCACCATCGCTGCCGTCTTCCAGTCTCCCTCTCCTCCGAAACCATAGCCTTTTTCCATCAGTCTCTGAATCGCAAGACCCGGAAGCTGTTTCAGCGCGCCGAGATCGCCGAAATGCGTGACAATCGCCTGATAATTCTTCTCCTCAAGGAAACGCTCAAAGCCGATCTCGATCTGAGCCTGCACCGCCACATGTCTGCGGAATTCGGCCTCATCCCTGCCCTCAAGCAGAATCTGATATTTGTCATAGTATTCTTCCACGAGAGCGTCCGTGTCAGCCTGTGATACAGCGGCGACAGCCTCCGCAATCTCATTGACCGGATATGCGTCGATCTCCCAGCCAAACTTGATCTGAGCCTCGACTTTATCACCCTCAGTCACCGCAACATTGCGCATGTTGTCCGCGACACGCATCACACGGATATGACTGCTCTCCATGATGCCGACAGCGGTGCGCATCCAGGACGCAATCTTGCCCTGAACGACAGGGTAGCTCCAGTGTCCGACTACAACCTTGCGCTCGATTCCCATACGGCTCACGATATGGCCGTACTCACGGTCTCCATGCGCAGACTGGTTTTCATTCATGAAATCCATGTCGATCGTATCATACGGAATCTCCTGATTGAACTGGGTATGCAGATGCATCAGCGGCTTTCTGTACTCCTGAAGTCCGAGAATCCAGGACTTTGCCGGGGAAAACGTATGCATCCATGTGATTACGCCCGCGCACTCCTCATCCGCGTTTGCCTCATTGAATGTTCTGCGGATCACCTCATTCGTGATCAGAGTCGGCTTCCACACTATCTCATAGGGCAGAACGCCGGATTTATTCAGCTCGTCCACAATAATTTTCGAATGTTCCGCCACCTTGCGCAGACACTCATCTCCATACAGATCCTGTGAACCGGTAGCAAACCAAAACTTATAATTCTTCGCAGCCTTCACAAAAATATCCTCCTTCTTAAACCTGATCTTGATATGCTTCCATGACACACGGATTTCTCCGCATTTTGTGCTCATGAAATCTTAATGGTATTTTTACTATATCACCATTTTTGAAATTTGTACATCATCTTTTTGTAAAATATTCTATTTTTTTCTAAACATTCTGAAAAATGTACGTATAAAAAGCGGCTTACCCGAAAGTACGCCGCTTCTCTTCTTCCAGAATCATGTATTAATTTTCTGCTGTGTCTGCCCCCATATCTTCCGTCTTCACATCCGCTTCCGCGTTTGACGGGGCCTCCGTCTCGTTTACCCACTCTGAAATCACCTCATTTGAGGTACGGAACACCGTCTCAGACGAACCAAGCTGCTTCACAACATAGTGGTTCATCCCGTCCGGAACATCCCCCGAGACGCGCAGAAGATGTCCGCTGATATATTTCGTCTTGACCTTTTCCCCGTTCAGATAGATCTTGCTCCACTTTGTAAAATTGTTTCCGGAGACATAGCACTTGCCGTCGATATTGTAAATCCGGTTGATGACCACATCCTGCGTTCCCATCCGGAGATCTGTCGCAGGATACGGATTCTCCCCGCCGTATACGTAATGATCTCCGTAGAGAATATCGTACTGCAGCAGTTCCATACCGTTGAGATAATCCTCCTCCGTGGCACAGCGGTCACGGTTCTGATGATACTGGAACATGGTGCCGGTATGTATGCCGAGCATATCAAGCACATGTGCGAGCAGCTGATACGAGGTTACATCCTCATCCTGTTTTTCCATGCCGAAATTGTTCCATGTAATGTATTTCGTAAGAAACAGACTGCCGGTCGCCATATCTTCTTCTTTAAGATCCATTGTCGGAAGATGATCCCCGAACATCACAACCATTGTCTTTTCATCACGTTTGGAAAGCATCCTGATCAGATCCCCGATAAAATCATCCACCTGATACATCTGATTCACGTAATATTCCCAGGCATAGCCCATGCCCTCATCCTCAACACCGCCGACAATGATGTCGGGATCGTCGAGCACTTTCCGCTTCGGATAATCTCCATGCCCTTCGACTGTGATCGTATAAACAAAATCCGGCTGATTCGGGGTATAGTCGAGAGATTTTTTTACTTCCCCGATTAGAATATCATCCGTCGGCCACGTGCCGATCGGCGTATATTCCGTGATATTCATCATCTCTTTGCAAGTGAATGTATCAAATCCCATCATCGAGAACGCATTCGCGCGGCTGTAGAAATTGCCGCCGTTATTGTGGACCGCATGCGTCCCGTAACCGAGATCGGAAAGATCAGAAGCAATGCTCTCGCAGTTCGTCTGCTTCAGAATTGTCTTGTAGGGATATTCCCCAAGTCCAAAGAACTGCATCCCCATTCCGGTCAGTATCTCAAATTCCGTGTTGGCCGTTCCCGCGCCCACGACGGGAACTTCAAGATGACCGGAAGAAAAATTATCATACAAATAACGAAAATTTGGAACTGGGTCTTCACTCAGTTCCAAAAAATTAATCTCTGTCGGATCAACAAACGATTCGAGAAGTACGCAGATAATATTGGGATAGTCCTGCACATCCGCACTCACTTCATCCGTGCCCTGCGTTTCTGAGATCTGTACCGCCTCCTGCAAATCCGGGGACGGAGCCGATTCCTGAACCGCCGTATTCCCTGCTCCTGCATTCTGCGTATCTGTCGGCGCCTCTTCCTGAGAAATTGGGGTCTGCGCAGCACCCGTCGTTTCTGCACTCTGCATGGTACTCTGCGCAGCCGCCGACCCTTCCTCCTGAGAAACCGGGGCCTGCACGGTACTCTGCGCATCTGCCGGCGCTTCTTCCTGAGAAGCCGGAATCTGCACTGTATCCGCCGCCGGCTGCTGTCCTGCATCCTGCGCGTCTGCCGCTTCCGGTTCTCCCGCCGCAAAGGTTCTGACGGAAGAATTCTTCACCAGATCCGCATTTGTGCTCTCCTCCCCTTTCAGTACGTGGGAGACGACCTCGTTGACGGCTTCCTCAGAATAATTATCCGGCGTACTCATTCCGCGGTCAAGCACGCTTGCCGAGAAACTGTAGACAAATCCATAATCTTTATATCCCTGCGCGAGATTCTCAAAATATTCCGCAAGAATATGATTGCTGACCGCCGCGCTTGTCACGCTTGGGATCATCAGCAGTACGGCCGCTGTCATCAGTACGCCGATCAGACGGTGCGGGGTGCCCGAAAACTTCGGTCCCTTGAACCAGAAAATAATCAGCGCCAGAACAATCAGCACTACCGCCACAATCGCGACCGTGGCCTCCTTCGCAGTGAAATAATTGCTCTGCATTGCAAAAAGGTCACTGATCAGCTTCAGATCTGTAAAGCTGAACGGAGATACACGCTTTAAAAGCACACAGCCGTTGACTGTGCCGAGGAACATCCAGAAGAACGTGATAATCAGCCGCATCACCATTCTTCTCTTGAATATGTATACAAACATCAGAGTCGCATAAATGATCAGCGAATTATACAGAAATACGAGTCCCCGGTCAG
>CANQUH010000128.1 GCA_947626965.1 uncultured Lachnospiraceae bacterium | reverse complement strand
AGAAGTCCTCTTCTCTGACCAACCATCTTCAGAAGTCCTCTTCTGGAATGATGATCCTTCGGATGCTCTTTCAGATGCTCTGTAAGCTCCTGGATCCTTGCTGTCAGTACTGCGACCTGTACTTCCGGTGAACCTGTATCGCCCGGTTTTCTCGCATACTCATTGATAATTGCTGTCTTCTTTTCCTTAGAAATCATAATTTTCCTCCTGTCTGATAAACACCTGCTGCTAAGAAGCGGGCCGGAAAACTCCTCACCTCCGGGCAGCGGCTGATTCTGGATAATAAGCCGGGGCAAACCCTGGTCTCCCCAAACACGTTTTTTACTATAGCATATTCTTTTTTGAGCGTCAACAAAAAAATCCTGTTATTTGGCGGATAAAAAACCTGTTCTTTCCACAGTGTTTTCCTTTTCCTTCCTCCCGTCAGAGTTCATACCGCCCCGCAAACATCAGAAACAGAATCACTCCGACCGCGGCCAGCCCCAGGGAAAATCCATAAGCCAGCGCAGACAGAAGCTCCCATTTCCGCTCGGTCAGGATCTGATAGCGTTCCGGCGTTCCTGGATCATAGCAGAGTTCCAGACTCTGCCCTACATAATACGGACATGGATAAGTGGTCGCCTGGCTTTTTACTTTCACCAGACGACCCTGCGCAAAAAACTCGATCACCGCATACTGCCGGTCATGAAATTCCGTACGGTTTTTTTCTCCGTCGGCAGGTTCCGTAATAATATGTACTACATGTCCCCGGGTCCTTCCCGCATAAGTGCGCCTGGTTTTTTCCATATGACGGCAGACGGCCGAAGCCGCCGCAAGGACCACCGCAAATATAAAGCAGACAAAACTTGCAGTCCACAGATTAATGTTCACGGAAATACTCCTTTCCGGACAGAATGTCCCTGTGCATCTGCTCTTCCAGTTTTTCCAGCGAATCAAACCGGCGTTCCGGTCTCCTGAAGGAGAGAAGTTCCACTACAATCTCCTGGTCATAAAGCTCTCCCTCAAAATCATACAGATACGTCTCAACCCCGACAAAGCTTCCGTCCACCGTCGGCTTGCAGCCGATATTGGTAATGCCGCGATAGCAGGTCCCGCCGCAGAAAACACGGCTGAAATAAACTCCGTTGGGCGGAAGAAGCTTGTCCTTCTCCGGGATCAGATTCACTGTCGGCATGCCGATCGTGCGCCCGAGCTGTCTCCCATGCCGGACAACTCCGGTTACGGAATAACTGTATCCCAGCAGGCGCTTTGCCAGCTCCATATTTCCTTCCCGCATCGCTTCGCGCACATAAGTGCTGCTGATCACACGGTCATTCAGCCGTTCTTTCTCAATGATATCCACCTGCATCCCGTATGTTTTCTGTCTCTCGCTCAGAAAAAGCGCGTCTCCGCTTCGCTGATATCCAAACCGGAAGTCCGTTCCGACCGCCAGATAAGCTGTCTTTAATTTCCTCAAAAGTACTTCTTCCACAAACTGTTCCGGTCCCATTCCCAGAATTTCCGGGATAAAAGGACATTCTATCATACAGTCGATACCTGCATTTTCAAGCATTTTTCTTTTTTCCGTGCCTGTAAGAAGGCGCGGCACCCCAGGAGGCGCAATCACGAACACCGTACTTGCAAGGCCGCGTTTTTTCCCTGCAAGAATCCTGTTGATCAGCTTCTGATGTCCGAGATGAAGTCCGTCAAATTTTCCAAGCGTTACAGCAGTCGGAACTTCGGAATAAAAATCTGTCGTTCCATAAAAGTACTTCATGTATTTCTCCCCTTTGCACCGGCAGTATCATTTTTTACAGAAGCCGTTTCCTTCGAACCCGCATCCGCTCACAAAAACATTTTAACCGGAACAAAAGCGGAGCGGCTGCTGCTCCATCGATAGACGGCCAGAAAGTTTCCATCCGTTCCATAGACGCGAAACTGTTCTCCGTCTTCGGCTTTTCCTTTTCCCTGGCAGAACTGCCGGGCAATCTGATTTCCATTCTTTACAAACCGTTCTCCGTTCGCTGTCAGGATCAGCTGCGGCAAATTTCCAAACACCTGGTCAGTCGGGACCAGAATCTCCGAAAGCCGGCCGGAACGGTACATTTCCTCCGCCTCGGCCAGTCTCACACTTTTTTCCAGAACAAATGATCCTGACGCGGTCCGAAGAAGCGAATCCATGCATCCTCCGCATCCCAGAGCCTGTCCAATATCATGGCAGAGTGTCCTGATATAGGTTCCTTTGGAACATCTGACCGTCATCGTGACAAGAGGCAGACGGATTTCTTCTATATGAATTGAGAAGATCTCAACCGGGCGGCGCTCGCGCTCCACTTCGATTCCCTGCCTTGCAAGCTCATAAAGCCGTTTTCCTTCCACCCGCACTGCCGAATACATCGGAGGAAGCTGCATCTGCTTTCCGACAAAACGTTCCGCGCAGTTCCTCACTTCCTGTTCCGTACAGGAAACTTCCCGCTCCACAAGAACCGTTCCTGTCATGTCCTGCGTATCCGTAAGCACGCCAAGCCGCATTACGGCTCTGTATTCTTTCTGATCACCGGTCAGCATGCCGCAGACTTTCGTCGCCTTTCCCAGGCAGACTGGAAGTACGCCCTGTGCCTGCGGATCAAGCGTTCCCGTATGTCCGATTTTTTTCTGCTTCAGAATTCCCCTGAGCTTTGCTACAACATCATGCGAGGTATATCCGCTCTCCTTGTATATGTTCAAAATACCGTCGATCACGCGTGACTCTCCTCTTTTGCGTTCAGGATCTGTTCCTCCATATGATGGGCAATGGTATCGACCGCGTCACAGATCTCTCCGTATACACTGCAGCCCGCAGCCCGCACATGACCGCCTCCGCCGAGCGCCTTCGCGATCACGCTGCAGTCCACAATGTCTCTCGACCGCATGCTGACTTTATATTCATCCGGCGCCGTCTCATACATAAAAATTGACGCCTCCGTTCCCGTCGTTCCCATCAGAGTCTCCACGATGCCTTCCATGTCATTGGAAACAGCGCCGTAAAGTTCCATCTCCTTCATCCTCATATAACTGAAAATGATTTTCCCGTTCAAAAGCAGAACGCTCCGTGAAAGCGCACGCCCCAGAAGCTGATTCTGCACATAGGTCTTGTCATAGAACGACTCATTGATGATTCTTGTGCTGTCAATTCCCCGGCGCATCAGCTTTGCGGCCATCTCCATCGTCTCCGGAGCCGTACAGGAGTGGCGGAACACTCCCGTATCATGCACGATTCCAAGATACAGCGCTTCCGCTGCCGCCACAGGAATTTTCTCCTCATCAAGCAGCCCGCAGATGATCTCCGACGTGGAACTTGCATCCGGCAGGATCACATTGGCATCCGCATAACCTGGATTGCTCACGTGATGATCAATGCAGATCGTTTTGTCGGCGCTGTCAAAATATTTTCTGGCTTTCCCAAGACGCGGTGCATCCGCGCAGTCGAGCGCAAAAAACACATCGTATTTCTCATCCGATGAAAAGTCCGTACGGACCTCATCCGCCCCCTGCAGAAGATGATACTGCGGGGGAACATCTTCCATATATACCGTAACCGCAAGTCCGGGCACATTCGCCCTGAGATAATGGCAAAGCCCGATACATGCGCCAATCGCGTCTCCATCCGGCCTGAGGTGTCCTGCCATCGCCACTTTTGAGGCTCCCTCCAGTTCAGTCAGCAGATTCATCATCCAGTTCCTTCCCCTCTCTGTTCATGTCTCTCATGACATCGTCAATCAGCTTTGTCATCGACACGCCGTAAGCGATCGACTGATCCAGTATAAATTTTATTTCAGGAGTGTTTCTGAGATTAACTCCTGCCGCAAGCTGTCTCCGGATATATCCTTCCGCACTCTGAAGGCCGGTCAGTGTGTCTCTGGCCGCCTTTTCATCTCCAAGCACGGAAATATATGCCTTACAGGTCTTAAGATCCGGGGCAACCTCCACAGACACCACCGAAGTCATCGGCGCTATCCGCGGATCCTTGACCCCATTGCGGATAATCGAGGAAAGTTCTTTTTGAACTTCCCCGTTGATCCTTGTATTTTTAATGCTGTTTTTCCTCATTGCCACCAATTCCTTTTTATGATCTTTTCTGACCGCATATTATCTCGGGACTTCGACCATGGTGTATGCCTCCACTTTGTCGCCTTCCATAATATCATTGAATTTTTCAAATACAAGGCCGCACTCATACCCTGCCCGGACTTCCTTCACATCATCCTTGAAACGCTTCAGAGAGGCAAGCGCGCCTTCATAGATCACCTTGTCGTCTCTCATGATCCTGATCTTGCTGCTTCTCTGGAACACGCCGTCCGTCACATAGCTTCCCGCGATATTGCCGACTCCGGAAGCCCTGAAGATCTGGCGCACTTCAGCATGGCCGGTGATCTTTTCCTCGAAGATCGGATCAAGCATTCCCTTCATGGCCGCTTCCACGTCCGCGATCGCGTCATAGATGACACGGTACAGACGCACATCCACGCCCTCGCGCTCCGCACTGGCTTTCGCCATGGCATCCGGGCGCACATTGAAGCCGATGATAATCGCGTTGGAAGCTGAGGCAAGGCTTACATCGGACTCGTTGATCGCGCCGACTCCGCCGTGAATGATCTTCACAACAACTTCCTCGTTGGAGAGCTTCAGAAGACTCTGTTTTACCGCCTCCACGGAACCCTGAACGTCGGCCTTCACAATGATGTCAAGCTCCTTGAGATTGCCCGCCTGAATCTGTGAGAACAGATCGTCAAGCGACATCCTGGATTTTGTCTCCTCAAGCATACGTTCCCTGCTCTCGCTGATAAAGGTCTCCGCAAACGTACGGGCCTCTTTATCATTCTCAAGCGCGACAAAAATCTCTCCCGCGTTCGGGACATCGGAAAGTCCGAGAATTTCCACCGGAGTAGACGGTCCCGCCTCTTTCACGCGGCGTCCCTTGTCGTCCATCATCGCACGGACTTTTCCGAAACATGCGCCTGCCGCAACCGGATCTCCGACATGAAGCGTACCTTTCTGCACCAGAACTGTCGCAACAGGTCCTTTTCCTTTATCAAGCTCCGCCTCTATGACAAGTCCTCTCGCCCTGCGGTCCGGATTTGCGCGAAGCTCCGCGACTTCCGCCGTCAGAAGAATCATCTCCAGCAGATTATCGATTCCCTCGTGCGTATGCGCGGATACCGGAACAAACACCGTGCTTCCGCCCCAGTCCTCCGGAATCAGTTCGTACTCGGACAATTCCTGTTTTACACGCTCTACATTGGCGCTCGGCTTGTCAATCTTGTTGATTGCCACGATAATCTCTGTGCCGGCCGCTTTTGCGTGGCTGATCGCTTCGACCGTCTGCGGCATGACGCCATCGTCGGCAGCCACAACCAGGATTGCGATATCCGTGGCGTTTGCACCACGCATACGCATCGCTGTGAACGCTTCATGGCCCGGCGTGTCGAGGAATGTGATCCTCTCCCCGTTGATTGAAACGACATAGGCTCCGATGTGCTGTGTAATTCCTCCGGCTTCCTTGTCAATCACATGCGTGTTGCGGATAGCGTCAAGCAGAGACGTCTTGCCGTGGTCAACATGCCCCATGACACAGACAACCGGTGAGCGCGGAACCATCTTTGCCTCATCCTCTTCTTCTTCCTTCAGAAGCTCCGCAAGAACGTCTACCTTTTCTTCCTTCTCGCAGATACAGTTGAATTCCAGCGCGATCTCTTCCGCCTTGTCAAAATCAATCTCCTCGTTTACGGTGACCATAACTCCCTGAAGGAACAGCTTTTTCACAATCGCAGACGGCTGTACTTTCATGGCCTCTCCAAGTTCCTTGATCGTGAGCTTCTCGGGAATTACGATATTGCGGATTGTCTCCTCCGGCTTTTCCGCCGGCTTCACAGCAGGTTTGACCGGTCTGGAACCCTTCGCGTTTCCTTTTCCCTGACTGTTTTTCTGCCCGGCCCTTCCTGTTCTCTCAAGCCGGTCGAGCTTTTCACCCTTATCATTGCGGTTGCGGTCACCGCGCTCCGTGCGCTTCCTGCTCTCCTTCTCAAGCGGCTTGCTCTCGATCGGAGGTTTCGGGATACCCATGGAACCACGTCCGCCCTGGCCTCTGTTTCCCTGGCCGCCGCGTCCGTCCTGGCTCCTGCTTCCCTGACCGCCGCGTCCGTCCTGACTTCTGTTTCCCTGACTGCCGCGTCCGCCATCCTGGAATCTGCCTCCCTGGCCGCCGCGTCCGCCGTCCTGGCTCCTGCCTCCCTGGCCGCCGCGTCCGTCCTGGCTCCTGCTTCCCTGACCGCGTCCGCCATCCTGGAATCTGCCTCCCTGACCACCGCGTCCGCCGTCCTGGCTCCTGTTTCCCTGACCGCCGCGTCCATTATCCTGGCTTCTGCCTCCCTGACCGCCGCGTCCATCCTGGCTCCTGTTTCCCTGGCCGCCGCGTCCGTCCTGGCTTCTGCTTCCCTGACCGCGTCCGCCGTCCTGACTTCTGCCTCCCTGGCCGCGTCCGCCATCCTGTCCACGCATCGCCTGCGAAGACTGATTTCTTCCTTCCGCTGCCGGACTCTTCGCTCCGCCGGACTGCTGAGCTCTGGATACGGCAGGAGAAGATGAAACAGTTTTTTCCGGGGTCTGAGGCTGCGCTTTTCCTTCAGCTGTTTTCCCGGTCTTTGCCGCCTCCTGCTTTAACTGCTTCTGCGCCGCTGCCGGTTCTTTCACTCCGGATACATCCTTTTTCATAGCAGCAGGCTCCCTGACCTCTCCCGCCTGCGGAGCCGCCGGGACTTTCACATTCTCCGGCTGTACCGCCGTCTCTGCCGGCTGCTTCACATTCTGAGCTTTTACCGTTTCCGGCTGTTTTATACTCTGGGGCCGGACATCCTGCGGTCTCGCGCCTGCAGTTCTCGCCGCCTCCTGCGAATCACGTGCCTTTGCAGGACCTCCGCCCTGCGGCTTTGCGGCAGGATTTGCGGGTTTTGCGCCGGCCGGCCTCGTTCCGGGCTGTCCTGGCTTTCCCTGCTGTCTGGGTCTTCCGCTTCCCGGCACCCAGCCGGTTTTGCTGTTCTCCTTCCGGATTACTCTAAAAACATTTTTCTTCTTCGGCTTCGCCTCTCCTTCCGCTTCCGGCTTCTTTCCGGTCTGCTCGCCGCGCGCGGTAGTTTCCGGTTTCTTCGATGCATCCATATCCGTTTTCTGCTGCATCCGTTCCTCCTCCTTTTTATCTCCTGCCATTCTGTCATCAGACTGCCGCCTGACCTGTCTGACTTCCCTGTTTTCTTTCTCCCGTCTGTCAGTCAACTCATGATCCCTGATACTCATTCTCCCCACAACCTCCATTCTGCGCGCTTTCGAGTCGTTTTTCTACCGATGCTGCAAGTCCATGATCCAGAATTGCAAGAGACGCGCGGAATTCACATCCGATCGCACCCCCAAGCTCCTCCTTCCCGCCATAGACATGGAAAGGTACTTCGTAAAAGGTACACATGTTCCGAAACTTTTTCTTTGTATTTTCTGAGGCCTCCTCTGAGACAATCACAATACAGGCCTTCCCCTTTTTAACCGCCTGTTCTGTCTGAAACTCTCCCGCCGCAACCTTTCCGGCCTTCTTTGCGAGGCTTATCAGGGATAACACGTTATCTCTTCTCAATCGATTCAATCTCCCTCTTCAGGCTTTCATACGTCTCCTCAGGAACTTTTTCCTTCAGAGAACGCTCCAGCCCCCTGTTTTTGACTGCCTTGTTAAAACAATCCATGGAAGGACACAGATATGCACCGCGGCCGTTTTTCCTGCCGGTAGCGTCAATTATGATTCCGTCCTGTGCCGTCCGCAATATCCGGATCATTTCCTTTTTGCTCTTCATTTCCTGACATCCCGTACATTTTCTGAGCGGGATCTTTTTCATCTGGGCCATGTAAAACTCCTGACTTTATTCCTGAATTTCCGGCTCTTCCGGATCATCGTACGCTTCTTCCTTTTGATCGAGCTCTGAAGCCTCATCAGTTTCCTGATCATAATCGCCGGCCTGGTTCTCATAATTATCCCCAGCGCCGTCGTCATAAGAATCACCAGCTTTATCAGAGTACTCCTCATTTTCGTAATATTCGCCGTTCTCGTCATAATACCCGTCTTCATAATATTCGCCGTCTTCGTCATAATACTCGTCTTCATCGTAGTACTCATCTTCATCCATCAGATCGCCCGATTCTCTCGCCTGCGTTTCACTCTTGATATCGATTTTGAATCCGGTCAGCCTGGCAGCCAGTCTCGCATTCTGTCCTTCCTTGCCAATGGCGAGAGAAAGCTGAAGATCCGGCACAACGACGGTTGCCGTCTTATCATCGGCATCCGCACTGACATAGATGACTTCCGCCGGACTGAGCGCGTTCTCAATCAAGAGCGCCGGATTTTCATCCCAGTTGATGATATCGATCTTCTCACCGTTAAGCTCGTCGACCACCGCATTGACACGGGAACCTCCGATACCGACGCACGCGCCGACAGGGTCGACATCCGGATTGTTCGACCAGACCGCAATCTTTGTCCTGCTTCCAGGCTCTCTTGCGATACTCTTGATCTCCACAATTCCGTCATGAACCTCGCTGACCTGGGCCTCAAACAGTCGTTTCACGAGCTCCGGATGCGTCCTCGATACCAGAATCTTCGGCCCCTTCGGCGTATCCTTTACCTCGAGCACATACACCTTAATGCGCTGATTCAGGCGATAACTTTCGCCCCTGATCATCTCTTCATTGTTGAGGATCGCATCGACCTTGCCAAGATTAATGCTGATATTTCTGCTGTTGTACCGCTGCACGATACCTGTCACAATGTCGCGCTCTTTCTCATAATACTCATTGTATAATACTTTCCGCTCTTCTTCCCTTATTTTCTGAAGGATAACGTTCTTGGCATTCTGGGTGGCGATTCTGCCAAATTCCTTGGACTTAATCTCAACACGCACAATATCACCGAGTTCATATCTGCTGTTCTGCATCTTCGCGTTCGTCAGACTGATCTCAGACAATTCATCCTGTACCTGCTCAACCACTGTCTTTTCCGCGTATACCTCAAATTCGCACGTTTCAGGATCAATATTCACAACAACATTCGACGCCTCGGTTTTTCCGTAGTGATTCTTGCAGGCCTGCAGCAGCGACTGTCTGATCGCCTCGAGCAGCGTATCCTTACTGATGTTCTTCTCTCTTTCCAGAATCGTCAGTGCATCAAACAACTCGTTATTCATGATTGTATCCTCCTCACTGGAAATCAAATGCCAGCCTGATCAGCGCTATCTGTGAGCGTTCAAACTCCATTTGCTCCTGTTCTTCCATCTCTATAATGATTTTTTCCTTATCATACGCTTTCAGTATCCCGGTAAATTCCTTCTGATGATGAATCGGCCGAAATGTCCGTATCTCTACCTCTTCGCCGATACTCCTCTCAAAATCCTTGTCCTTTTTCAGCGGTCTTCCGAGTCCCGGTGAACTTACCTCAAGAATGTACGCCCCGTCGATATAGTCTTTTTCATCCAGAAGATCACTGAGTCTGCGGCTGACCTTCTCACAGTCATCCACGGTAATTCCTCCCGGTTTGTCAATGTAGGCCCTCAGATACCAGTTTCCGCCTTCTTTTACATACTCAACATCCACCAGCTCAAATTCATTCTCCTCGATAATCGGAAGCAGCAGTTCTTCCGTCTTCTGTTCATACATTTCCTTTTTACTCATCCACACGCCTCCCGCTTACAGACTTCACATTTTCCCTGATTTCCCAATTCTGTTTTCGTATGTCACAAAGAAAAGTGGACCAACGGCCCACTTCTGCGTTCGTATTACTATTTAATTCTACTTCATCATAACACCATTTTATGCCAAATGCAAGAGGTTTTCTTCCAGAATCGTGATAAAACCGGGGATTTTTGGCTATTCTTTTGTCCCGCATCTCAATTTTTGAGTCCCCGGGAAACAAAAAACAGGTTATTTTTCAAAATTAGTTCTTGATTTTTTGGAATTATGTGTTAAAATAACTCTAGTTCCGCAGATATAGTTCATCGGTAGAACGCCAGCTTCCCAAGCTGGAGAGGCGGGTTCGATTCCCGTTATCTGCTTCTGA
>CANQUH010000127.1 GCA_947626965.1 uncultured Lachnospiraceae bacterium | reverse complement strand
GTAATAGAAGTTGCATAATTTACATATTTTAACTAATATAAGGATGCTGGTTAGCACTCAAACCAAGTGAGTGCTAATAAACCGGCAGCCCCGCCGCGGTGCTCACTGATGCACCATCCGCGGAAATCAAATGGATATAAAGTCATCGAAGGAGGAATCAGATATGAAGTTAGTACCGTTAGGAGACCGTGTTGTACTGAAACAGGGAGCAGCAGAAGAGACGACGAAATCAGGCATTATTCTGACCAGCAAATCACAGGAGAAGCCGCAGGAAGCGGAAGTAATCGCAGTAGGGCCGGGCGGAATGGTAGATGGAAAAGAAGTTACAATGCAGGTGAAAGTCGGAGATAAGGTAATCTACTCCAAATATTCAGGCAACGAAGTAAAACTTGGCGACGAGGAATACATCATCGTAAAACAGTCTGATATACTTGCGATTGTGGAATAATCATGGAAAACATTTTTCTGCCTGAGGGCGCGCAGCGCGCTGTACAGTTCAGCAGGAAATGTCAGATAAATCAGCGGATGAGAACCGCTGGACGGGAAATACTGTTTTAAGAAAATCAGAGACAGAGGAATCAAAGCAGGAGGATTGATAATTATGGCAAAGGAAATCAAATACGGGGCAGAGGCAAGAGCAGCCCTTGAATGTGGTGTAAATAAACTGGCGGATACCGTGCGCGTGACACTTGGACCGAAAGGCAGAAACGTGGTTCTGGACAAGCAGTTTGGTTCCCCGCTTATCACAAACGATGGTGTAACGATCGCGAAGGAGATCGAGCTTGCCGATGCATTTGAGAACATGGGTGCGCAGCTTATCAAGGAAGTTGCGTCAAAGACGAACGATGTTGCAGGCGACGGTACGACAACGGCAACGGTTCTGGCCCAGGCAATGGTAAATGAGGGAATGAAGAATCTGGCTGCAGGCGCAAATCCGATTATCCTCCGTAAGGGTATGAAGAAGGCTACGGAAGCGGCTGTCGAGGCAATTCAGGCAATGAGCAAGGAAGTTACCGGCAAAGACCAGATCGCGAGAGTCGCGGCTGTGTCTTCCGGAGACGACAAAGTTGGAGAACTCGTTTCTGACGCGATGGAGAAGGTTTCCAGAGACGGTGTCATCACGATTGAGGAATCAAAGACCATGCATACGGAACTGGATCTGGTGGAAGGCATGCAGTTTGACCGCGGCTATATTTCCGCTTACATGGCTACCGATATGGAGAAAATGGAAGCAGTTCTCGACGATCCGTTCATTCTGATCACAGACAAGAAGCTCAGCAATATCCAGGAGATCCTTCCGCTGCTTGAGCAGATCGTACAGTCCGGCAAGAAGCTGCTGATCATCGCTGAGGATATCGAGGGCGAGGCGCTTACGACTCTGATCGTCAACAAGCTGCGCGGCACATTCCAGGTAGTTGGCGTTAAGGCTCCGGGCTACGGCGACAGAAGAAAGGCAATGCTTGAGGATATCGCAATTCTGACAGGCGGCCGTGTAATCTCTGAGGAGGTTGGCCTTGAACTGAAAGAGGCGACTCTGGATATGCTTGGACGTGCGAAATCCGTAAAGGTTCAGAAAGAGAACACGATCATTGTTGACGGCCTTGGCGACAAAGACGCGATCCAGAAGAGAATTTCCCAGATCAAAGCTGAGATCGAGGAGACGAAATCCGACTTCGACCGTGAGAAACTTCAGGAGAGACTTGCGAAGCTGTCCGGCGGCGTTGCAGTAATCCGCGTAGGCGCTGCGACGGAGACAGAGATGAAAGAAGCAAAGCTTCGTATGGAAGACGCTCTTGCGGCTACGAGAGCTGCAGTTGAGGAAGGAATCATCGCGGGCGGCGGATCCGCATACGTGCATGCGGCGAAGGAAGTCGCGAAGATGGCAGCCGAGCTTGAGGGAGATGAGAGAACTGGTGCAAACATCATTCTTAAGGCTCTTGAGTCTCCGCTGTATCACATTGCCGCAAACGCAGGTCTGGAAGGCTCTGTGATCGTGAACAAAGTACGTGAGTCCGAGACAGGCATCGGCTTCGACGCTCTGAAGGAAGAGTATGTCGACATGGTGAAGGCCGGAATCCTTGACCCGGCGAAGGTTACAAGAAGCGCGCTTCAGAATGCGACAAGCGTGGCGGCGACACTCCTTACCACCGAGTCTGTAGTCGGAAATATCAAAGAAGACGTTCCTCCGATGCCGGCAGGCGGCGCAGGCGGAATGGGCATGATGTAAAACCGGAAATGTAAAATTAAAAATATATAAACTGAGGGTAAACGGATAGACGTTTACCCTCTTTTGTGTTAGAATATTTAACAGAATTTTAACTTGTATGGTCTGAATTCTGAAATATATACAAAGGAGAGCAGGAAAAAGTATATGGATTATGAGAAGTCCTTGAAGGAGACGGTAAAAGAGGAGTGGAAAAAGCTTTCATCCCTCACCTGGGGACAAAGATTCGGTTATATCTGGGATTACTACAAGCCGCTGATGGCGGCTGTTGTAATTCTGGTCATGGTGGTGTCCATCGCGGTCACGGTGGTTCATAATGTCCGTCTCAACCGCATTTTCAACGCTTATCTGGTCAACTGCAACAGCTATGAGACGGATCCGGATCTGATCAGCGGAGAATTTGCGGAGTATATCGGCGGGATCGGCTCCAATGACCAGATTACGGTGGACGCAACTCTGAGTTTTAATCCGGATGAAGTTTCAGAGTACTCCATGGCGGGACAGATGAAGACGACGGCTCTGCTGGCGGCGGGAGAAATTGATCTTATGATTCTCGATGAGAGCGCTTATCAGGGCTATTTTGGGTCGGATGTGTTCCAGGAACTGTCTTCCGTGGTCAGCCGGGAACAGCTTGACGCCTGGAAAGATCATCTGGCGGAAGGGCCGTCTTCTGATGAAAACGCCGGGAAATGGTATGCTGTCGATGTCCGGGATTCGCCGGTGCTCGCCCGCGGGAATTCTTACGGGGGACAGGCGGCATATGCGGTAATTGTGCCCGGTACGGAGCACCTGGAGCTGTGCGTCAAATTTATTAATTACCTGCTGGGGCTGTGATCGGACGGGGACAGCAGACAGAAGAAGATTGCACACGGCTGTACAGAAAACTGCTGACG
Organism: uncultured Lachnospiraceae bacterium; assembly: GCA_947626965.1. GTDB lineage: Bacteria > Bacillota > Clostridia > Lachnospirales > Lachnospiraceae > Choladousia. Next base: position 6,995 of record CANQUH010000127.1, on the reverse strand, counting down.
CAGCCTGCAGCCGGTACAAAGTGAACGGAGCAATGCGTTCACGACATAATTAAAACGTGGAGGATAAAGAAATGAGTGACTTGTACAGAGAAATTTTAGTTCCGAGAAAAACACCGGTACAGAACAAGCTGGCCAAGGCTGGCCTGATCGTTCTGACAGTTTTGGGCTTCCTTGCCGGAATGGTTTTTATTCCCCTGATGCTGCTGGGAATCGCCGGTATTGTGGCCTGCGTTTTTCTTATGCCGAAGCTGGAAGTCGAGTATGAGTATCTGTATGTGAACGGCGACCTTGATATAGACGCGATCTATTCAAGGCAGAAGAGGAAAAGAATTGCGGAATATCATGTGGAGGAACTGGAAATCCTTGCCCCGGAGAAGTCTCATGCCCTTGACAGTTACCGGAACAAGAGCGGTATCAAGGTGAGGGATTTTACTTCGGGAGAGCCGGATAAGAAGGCATATGCCATGGTCATGAACAAGGAAAAAGGGCAGGAGCTGGTGAAAGTTGAGATTGATGAGGTAGTCCTCGGAGATCTGCGCAGGCTCGCGCCCCGCAAGGTAAATCTGATGTAACACGTGCGCCAGGGAGTGCGGTTTGTTCGTCTCTTGCGGTCAGTTCCTGTAAAATTTTCGAAAAAGCATGCTTTTTGTATTTTTTTGTATTTCAGTGGTTGACATTGAAAACCGAATTTGTTAGAGTAGATAAACATCAAACAGGCTTGTTTTGGGAACCATATGACAGACCTTATCAGAAAATTATCAGAAAGCGAGGAAATGACGTGGGAAGGATTATTGGCGAAGGTATTACATTTGACGATGTACTGTTAGTGCCCGCATATTCAGAGGTGATCCCGAATCAGGTGGATTTGTCTACCTGGCTGACAAAGACGATTCAGCTGAACATCCCGATGATGAGCGCAGGCATGGATACTGTTACTGAGCACAGAATGGCGATCGCGATGGCGCGGCAGGGCGGCATCGGCATTATTCACAAAAATATGTCCATTGAACAGCAGGCGGAAGAAGTGGATAAAGTGAAGCGTTCGGAGAACGGCGTCATCACGGATCCGTTCCATCTTTCACCGGAGCATACGCTTGCTGATGCAGACGAGCTGATGGGAAAATACCGTATATCCGGAGTCCCGATCACGGAGAATGGGAAGCTCGTCGGTATTATTACAAACAGAGACCTCCTGTTTGAGGAAGACTTTTCAAAGAAAATCCGGGAATCCATGACCAGTGAAGGGCTTGTGACCGCAAAAGTGGGAATCACGCTTGAGGATGCCAAGAAAATTCTGGCGAAAGCCCGCAAGGAGAAGCTTCCGATCGTTGATGATGAGTATAATCTGAAAGGCCTTATTACAATTAAAGATATAGAAAAACAGATCAAGTATCCGAACTCTGCGAAGGATGCGAAAGGACGCCTTCTCTGCGGCGCGGGCGTCGGCATTACGGCAAATGTGCTTGAGCGCACAGCGGCTCTTGTGGATGCGCAGGTGGATGTAGTTGTACTTGACAGTGCGCATGGTCATTCCGCCAATGTCATCCGCTGTGTCACAATGATCAAGGATAAATTCCCGGATCTCCAGGTTATTGCGGGAAATGTCGCCACGGGAGAAGCGACCAGGGATCTGATCAAAGCCGGCGCTGACGCGGTCAAGGTCGGAATCGGACCGGGATCAATCTGTACCACCCGCGTAGTGGCCGGTATCGGCGTTCCGCAGATCACGGCCGTGATGAACTGCTATGAAGTGGCGAAAGAATACGGTATTCCGATTATAGCGGACGGCGGCATCAAATATTCCGGAGATATTACAAAGGCGATCGCGGCAGGCGCAAATGTATGTATGATGGGAAGCATGCTTGCAGGGTGCGATGAGAGTCCGGGAACATTTGAATTGTATCAGGGAAGAAAATATAAGGTATACCGCGGCATGGGTTCTATCGCGGCGATGGAAAACGGCAGCAAGGACCGCTATTTCCAGACGAATGCGAAAAAGCTTGTCCCTGAAGGAGTGGAAGGACGCGTGGCCTACAAGGGAAGCGTGGAAGATACGATTTTCCAGCTCATGGGCGGTGTGCGCTCAGGAATGGGTTACTGCGGAACGGCGACTGTTGAGGATCTCAAGGAGAACGGAAGATTTGTGAAGATCTCCGCGGCTTCCCTGAAGGAATCTCATCCGCATGATATCCATATCACGAAGGAAGCGCCGAATTACAGTGTGGAGCAGTAAATCAGATCAGAGAGAATCCTGCGAAGCAGGATTCTTTTTTTTATCAACTGAAAATGAAGAAAAAAGGGGATACACAAATCCGGGATTTTGTTGTATACTAGCAGGTGTGCCGCGCATGCGAAAGTCAGAGGCATCTGCCGGATGTCCATGCCTTTTGCGTCGCAGGCATGGACGCCTGGCTCATTGCCTGCGGAGATAAAACCGTTACTGTTCATTCCCCAGAAGGTCGTGAACGTAACATAAAACTGACAGAGAAAAGTGTGAGCGCTGATGAAAAAAGAAAAAAAGAAAAACAGGAAAAAGAAAAATACCGGCCGCCGTTTTCATTCTGCACACATACTGGTGTGGCTGACGGCAATTATACTGACAGGACTGGCAGTCCGGTTTTTACTGGATATGATTCCGAAGGATGACATTGATGTGGATGCTCTTCTGGAAGAGCCGGTGACCATTGAAATCGAGACGGATCCGCCTGAGCCTGAATATGTGAATCCTGTTCCCAGGCCGGATATCGATGTGCAGCATCTGACGATCAACGATTATTCCAGACCCGGGGAGGCAACAGATGCAATTAATTATATTGTGATCCATTATCTTGGGAATCCGAAGACGACGGCCCAGGAAAACCACGATTATTTTGAGAGCCTTAAGGATCTTCAGGATACTTCAATGAGCGCAAATTTTGTCGTTGGTCTTGAAGGTGAGATCATTGAATGTGTCCCGCCCGGAGAGATTGCGTACGCTTCCAATTCCATGAATCACGAGTCTATCTCGATTGAAAACTGTCATCTGGATGAGACGGGACGGTTTACGGAAGCGACATATCAGTCCTGTGTAAAGCTGGCGGCGTATCTTGCCGCGGAATATCAGATTGACAGAGATCACATCATCCGTCATTATGATGTAACGGGGAAGGAATGTCCGCTGTATTATGTGGAACATGAGGACAAATGGGAAGAAATGAAAGATGACATTATGAATTACATAGCTCAGTACAGCGAATCATGAGAACAGAAATTTTGACTTCAGAAATATCTGAAAGGCGGATCTTATGATAAAAGAATACTATGAAAAAGTATGCGCAGGAGAGGATGTCCGCAGGAATCTGATCCTGCTGCGCAGCGCACTGGCGGATGAAAAGGAAAAGCGCAGTTTTGCCTATCTTCTGGCCGGCGATTTCACAGGGCTGATACAACTTCTGGAGCATGAGGATCCGAAGGTCAGAAAGAATGCGGCCCTGATTCTGGGCAAAATGGAATCGGAAGATCTGCTTCCGGTTCTTTTTGACGCCTATAAAAAAGAGGAGACTTTGTTTGTCAGACCGGATTATCTCCAGGCAATGATGGAACTGGATTATCAGCCTTGTCTTCCGGCCCTGAAAAAACAATTGTCTCTTCTCAGAGAAACTGATCCGGAATCGGAAGGAAAAAAACACAGAAATGAAGAAATACGCCTGCTCCAGCAGATGGTCCTGCGGTACGAACCTCCGGCGCGTCACCGGTTTGTAGGGTATGACTGCCGGAAAACGGTGATTCTTACGGTAAACCGCTGTCAGAGGGAGGCGACCGCCAGTCAGTTTCCGACAGAGAAAGTGACTTTGCTGCAGGGAGGCATCCGGATAAAGGAGACTGCCCTGGAAGATATTCTTCCGGTCAGAACCTACAATGATCTGCTTTTTCCGCTGGAAGGAGCGGTTATTCCTTCCGCCGCGCCGGAAGAGATTGGAAAGATTTTGGCGGATGGCAGGCTGCTTTCTCTTGTACAGGATCTCCATGAAGGGGTACCGCCGTTTTGCTACCGCATTGAGCTCAAGAGTACGCTTGCCCCGGATAAGAAAGGGGCATTTATCCGCAGAATTTCGGATTCTTTTGAGCAGTCTTCCAGAGGAATGTGGATCAATACCACTTCCGGATATGAGCTGGAAATCCGGCTTCTGCAGAGAAAAGACGGAACGTATCTCCCCATGGTAAAATTTTTCACGATAAGAGACCGCAGATTCCGATATCGGAAAGAGTATACGGCGGCATCGATGTCGCCGGTCAACGCGGCGCTCGCGGCGCGGCTTGCCCGTCCGTATCTGAAAAAGGACGCGCAGATCCTCGATCCGTTCTGCGGAGTCGGAACGATGCTGATCGAGCGGAACTATGCCGTAAGAGCCAGGACAATGTACGGGATTGATACGTTTGGCGAGGCAATCGAGAAAGCCAGGGTTAATACGTCGATTGCCGGCATGACCATAAATTATATCAACAGGGATTTCTTTGCCTTTACCCATGAATATCCGTTTGATGAGATTATTACCGAATTTCCGCAGGTGACACAGAGTACGCCGCGTACCCGGATCAGGGAACTTTATGAAAAATTCTTTGACCATGCGGGAAGTCTGCTGAAATCGGAAGCGGTGATGATTCTGTATTCTTCGGAACCTTCGTTTGTCAGGGATGGAATTAAAAAACATCCGGAGTGCAGAATAAAAGAAAGCTTTGTGCTCAATGAGAGGAATGAGACGACACTGTTTGTGATTGAAGTCAGAAAATAAATCAGCTGAAAAAGGCGCCGCAAATGCGGCGCCTCAGTTTTTGGCAAAACTCTGTTCTCAGGCTTTTCCGTCGCTGCCAAGTACGTTCTTGATCTTGTGAGCAACGATCGCTTTGACGTTTGCACGGCCGACCTTCAGATATTCTCTCGGATCGAATGCAGCCGGGTTCTCCCACATTACCTGACGGATACCAGCTGTCATGGCAAGACGAAGGTCAGAGTCGATGTTGATCTTGCAGACTGCGGATCTTGCTGCCTGGCGAAGCATTTCTTCCGGGATACCGATGGCATCTTTCAGATTTCCGCCGTGCTCCTGGATGATCTTCACATATTCCTGTGAAACGCTGGAAGCGCCGTGAAGAACGATCGGGAACTCCGGAAGACGTCTTGAGACTTCATCGAGAATGTCGAAACGAAGCTGCGGTTTCTGACCTGGTTTGAATTTGAATGCGCCATGGCTTGTACCGATCGCGATAGCCAGAGAGTCAACACCTGTGCGGCTCACAAATTCTTCTACCTCATCCGGATGTGTATATTTTGCATCCTCAGCGGATACCTTGACATCATCCTCGATACCTGCGAGCTGGCCAAGCTCACCTTCTACCACGACACCCTTGGAATGAGCATACTCAACGACCTTCTTGGTGAGAGCGATGTTGTCCTCGAAAGAATGATGAGAACCGTCGATCATGACAGAAGTGAATCCGCCGTCGATGCAGGCCTTGCAGATTTCGAAATCTGCGCCGTGATCCAGATGCAGAGCGATCGGAATATCGTTCTCGATGAGAGCGGCCTCAACCAGCTTTACAAGGTAAGTATGATTCGCATACTTTCTTGCGCCTGCGGATACCTGAAGAATGAGCGGAGAATTGAGCTCACCAGCTGCCTCTGTGATACCCTGTACGATCTCCATGTTGTTCACGTTGAATGCGCCGATTGCGTAGTGGCCATCGTATGCTTTCTTGAACATCTCGGTAGTAGTTACCAGTGCCATAAAAAATTCCTCCTTTTTCTGTATGACAAAATTCGGGCGCTGCCGGCAAAAAATGTGCTGGCAGAACCTGTCATGGGTTATTCTACCACAACTTTTGGAAATTTACGATAAGAAATTGCAGAAAGTTGCAAAAAAATTGAAATCGGATTGCAATGAATGAATAAAAATGAAAAAAGAGGCTGTTCACAACCCCTTCCCTAAAAGATAAGAAGCGCGAGACGGGATTCGAACCCGCGACCCTCGCCTTGGCAAGGCGATACTCCACCTCTGAGCCACTCGCGCAAAAATTATTGTTCAGAACAAAAAATACTATACAACAAAATCCCGGGAAAGTCAATACCTTTTTTAAAAAAATAAACGCTGCCTTTTTCTGTGCTTTTACTTGCGAAAGTTTACAAAGTAGGATAGAATGATTCAAGATGACCGCGAGGCCGGATTCAAAATTTTTCTGTGCATCCGGGTCAGATTCCAACAGTCGGAGGGAGGTGGTTTTTGTGAAACGCAAGCGATGCGAAGATGCTGGTTCTCAGGATGTTCCCGGGCCCTGGCCCGTCATAAAAACTACCAAGGGGGTCTTTTTGTCATGTTGGAAAAAATTCAGGAATATATCAACAACCATCAGTATGCCCTGATCCGCAGCGAGATCAGCGAGATGAACGAGGCCGATATTGCCGCGATGCTGGAGGATCTGGAGCTTCCGAAGGCGGAACTTGTGAAAGTGTTCCGTATCCTTCCGAAATCGATTGCGGCGGATGTGTTTTCGTTTCTGCCGCTGGAGCTTGAGCAGGTGATTCTTACTTCCCTGACGGACAATGAAGCGGCGCACATCATTGAAAATCTGTTTGCCGACGACGCGGCTGACCTGATGGATGAAATGCCGGCAAATGTCGTCAAGCGCCTGCTGCAGCAGACGACGCCGGAGACGAGAAGAGATATCAATCATCTGCTTCAGTATCCGGAGGATTCCGCGGGAAGCATTATGACCGTGGAATTTATCGATCTGAAGGAAAACCAGACGGTGACGCAGGCCATCGACAAAATCAGACTGATCGGACCGGACCGCGAAACGATCAATACGTGCTACGTCACAGATCAGTACCGCAAAATTACAGGGACAATTTCTCTTCGTATGCTTTTGTACGGGAAGCCGGATGACAAGGTCGGAAATCTGATGGAAGAGAACGTCATCACAATCAGTACGCTGACGGACCAGGAGGAGGTCGCCCGCAC
>CANQUH010000126.1 GCA_947626965.1 uncultured Lachnospiraceae bacterium | reverse complement strand
GGATAGCAGTAAAAGAAGGTGAGGAGGCGATTGATGTGTGTTTGGCCATACAACAAATGAATGAGGAGGCGGCTCAGGAAGCGGCTCAGAAAGAAAGAATTTCTACACTGTTCGCTAATATTAAGAACCTTATGGAAAAAATGGGATGGTCTGCGGAACAATCTATGGATGTATTGAGCGTTTCTGATAGTGATCGAAAGGCGCTATGGCAACTGCTTAAATAAAATGCAGAATAAGCCGGGCAGTTATCAATCAAATCTCACTCCTTTACGATTATACAGCAAGCGTGAAAGCCCTTGAAGATGCTATAAAAGCGAAAGGAAACACAGTGGATGAACGGAACACTTTTGATTATTGAGGATGATCTGGATCTCCTGGAAGGACTGGCCTTTTCCATGGAGAAGGAAGGCTGCCGGGTACTGACGGCGAAAAGCTGTGCGGAAGGCAGGAAGGTGCTGAAAACAGAGCCGTGCAGCTGTATTCTGTTGGACTGCAATCTCCCGGACGGAAGCGGATTTGACTTTTGCAGACAGGTGAAGGAGCGCCGGGAGATCCCGATTCTCATGCTGACGGCGCGGGATACGGAAATGGACGAGGTCAAGGCGCTGGAGCTTGGGATGGATGATTTTATGTCGAAGCCGTTCTCGCTGGCTGTGCTGAAAGCGCGGCTCCGGAAGCTGATGCAGAAGGAGAGGAAAGCAGACCGGCTTGTCTCCGGCGGTATCGTGGTGGATAAGGACAGATGCAGGGTTTTTCGCGGGGAGGAGGAGATTTCGTGCAGCAGGATTGAGTATCAGCTTCTTGTATATTTTATGGAAAATAAAAATCAGGTGTTGTCAAAGGAGCAGATTCTGGCATCCGTGTGGGACAGTCAGGGGAGATTCGTCGATGACAGCACGGTCTCCGTCAATATCAGGAGGCTGCGTGCGAAGATTGAGAACGACCCGAAAAACCCGGAGCGAATCCGGAATGTTTACGGAATCGGCTATATCTGGAGGGAAGACGGAGTATGATACTGGGAATTGCGGCTGCGGCCGCGCTGATCGCTGCAATCTGGCTGCGGCACAAAAACAGACGGATGTACCGGGAGATCGACCGAATGCTCGATGAGATTCTGAACGGAGATGAGATTACATATTCGGATATCCAGGAGGGTGAACTGTCCGCTCTTGCAAGTAAGATTCTGCGGATTCGGGAGAATATTGAAAATGAGACGTATCAGGCGCAGCGGGAGAAAGAGCAGGTCAAGAGTCTGATCTCCAATCTGTCACATCAGCTCAAGACGCCGCTCACGAATGCCTGCATGTATTGTGAACTTTCTGCGGAGGAGGAAGATCCCGGTCGGCAGAAAGTATTTCAGAAAAAGATGAAAAAACAGCTGGAAGAGATTGACTGGATTTCAGGCTCCCTGTTCAAGATGGTGAAACTCGAGCAGGGAGCGTTTGTTTTTGCACAGAAAGCACGTGAAAATCAGCAAAATACGCCTGCGAGGGCGGCGCAGATTCCGGTATTCGTGTTCCGGAACAGGATTTCCTGGGATACACCTGCATGGACGGAGACAGCGCAGGGAGAAATGACAGGAAGAGGTTCCGATATATTTCCCATAGACGGGACATCCCTGCTTCAGACGCTGACCAGAGCGGTCAACGAGATTTATCTGAAAGCGGAAAAGAAAGGAATCGGGCTTATCACGGAGCCGTTTGAGGACTGCCGTCTTTTACACAACAGCAAATGGACCGCGGAAGCGTTTGCGAACATCCTGGAAAATGCGGTCAAATATACGAGTCCCGGAGGACAGATCCAAATCCGGGTCAACCGTATGGAACTGTACACGGAGGTGCAGTTTGAAGACAATGGGATCGGGATCCGTCAGGAGGAATTGACCGATATTTTCAAGCGCTTTTACCGGGGAAGCAATGCGGAGAACGCGGAGGGATCGGGGATTGGCCTGTATCTGGCACGCCTGATTCTGGAAAAGGAAGGAGGGTATCTGACTGTAAAGTCGGAGGTCGGCACGGGAAGCTGTTTTTCAGCATTCCTACAAAACTGTCAGAATTGAGCATTCTTTTGTCACTAGAATGCAGGAATTTCCTGTTACACTGAATTTTGAAGTATACAGGGAAGCGTTGTCGCAGATCTGAAGCTTTCCTGACAGAAAGGTGGATGCAGGTATGGAAATTTTGCAGGTGAAAGAGGCTGACAAGGTGTACGGTCGGAAGGAGACGGCAGTGCACGCGCTGAAAAAGGTGAGTTTTTCCGTTTCACAGGGTGAGTTTGCCGCGATTGTCGGGTCGTCCGGCTCCGGAAAGAGTACGCTGCTGAATCTGATTGGAGGACTGGATGTGCCGACCGGCGGGGAGGTTGTGATACGAGGCCGCAATATCGCGGCGCTGACGAGAAAGGAACTGACGATTTTCCGAAGAAGGAACATCGGTTTTGTGTTTCAGAATTACAGTCTGATGCCGGTGCTGAATGTCTATGACAATGTCGCGCTCCCGGTGACTTTTGACCGGGGGAAGCATGTGAATCATGCGTATATTCAGGAGCTTCTCGCGGAACTGGGGCTGTGGGAAAAGAGGGACCGCTATCCGAATGAGCTTTCAGGGGGACAGCAGCAGAGGGCGGCGCTGGCGAGGGCTCTGGCAAACAAGCCCGCGCTCATTCTTGCCGACGAGCCGACCGGGAATCTGGACTCGCGGACGGCGATTGAGGTGGTCGGACTTTTGAAGAACAGCTGTCAGCGATATAATCAGACAATTCTCATGGTGACGCACAATGAAGCGCTGGCGCAGACATGTGACCGGATTCTTCACATTGAGGATGGAGTGCTGCTGCCGAAGCGGGTACAGCGGACGTATGTTGAGGACAGTGAACTGTTTTCGGGACGGGTGCGGCAGACGCGCACTGAGGTCGATAATTACAAACGGAGAACGACAGCAGAGCCTGTTGGGGCAAAGGAAGACGGCAGTGTGGATAAGGGAAAGGCAGGTGAATAATATGAAGGATCTGTTTCATCTCGCTGTATCTTATATCCGAGTCTGCCGCGGACAGACGCTGGCGCTTTTTTTCGGAATCCTGCTGTCGGCGGCGCTGTTTACCGGGGTTGGATCTTTATTTGAGAGCGGAAGGGCAGCCGCGCTGGAGCATGCCAGAGTGCAGTATGGAGACTGGCATTACTCGACGAGAAGTGACGCAGCCTGGGTAAAGGATTTCAGAGAAGAATTCTTTATCGGGAAATCGCAGGGAGAAGGATATCAGCTGGAAAAATTTGGTACGGAAACCGTGCGAAAAGTAATCGAAGAGCCCGTGCCGCTGCAGCTTGTCTGTGCGGATCAGAATTATCTCGACATGATGGGGAGAAGTCTTGTGGAGGGGATTTATCCCAAAAAGGAAAATGAGATCGCGGCGGACGTGCAGACGCTGCGGAATTTGAATGTCCCGGCGGAACCAGGAAGCGAGGTTACGCTGGACGGCGAAACCTTTACGCTTAGCGGGATCCTGACAGAGATGCCGGAAAAGCTTTCTGAACTGACGGGGAACTTTGCGCAGGTGTTTGTGAATGACACGCTGGATTATGGGAAGAACGGTACGTTTCTGTACCTGAAATTTCGGGAGAACGGGAAGGTTTACCGGCAGGCAATGGCCTTTTGTGACCATTTCGGAATCAGCGCGGCCAGCCTGAGCCGGAATAACGGACTTGGCTCGCTGGCGGGAGCCGAGATGCCGGCGAATGTGCTGGAAACCATAAAGTTCGGACTGGAAAATAAAGGGGCGGGGATTCCGTATATCTGGGGAGTGCTGAATGCCCGCGGATTGATGGCGGAGCGGGGAATTCTGTTCGCGCTGGGTATTTTCGGCGTATTTATCATTTTCAGTCTGTTTCAGATTTCGGTCGGTAGGAGGATGGCCGGGTACAGCGTGATGCAGGTGCTGGGAATGACGGATTTTCGGACGTTCGGACTTCTGCTTCTGGAGCTGTGCCTGATCTCCGCTGCGGCTTACCCGGCCGGAAGTGCACTGGGAAACTTTGCAGCGTTTCTTCTTTATAAAAAAGCGGGACGCATTTTTATCCCGCAGGATCAGAGGGTGCACACCGGGAATGTTGAAGAGGAACTGGCAGATATGGCGGCGAATCTTCCGGACGCCGGCAGATTTTTCATAAACCGGACAGTGATACTTTACGGAGCGGTTTTTCTGCTTTGCTTCCTGATTTTGATCAGCTGGATGCTGGTGCGGCGGATGAAAAAAAGGACCGCGCGGCAGCTGATGGCGGAAGATACCGGAAAGCGCAGAAAAAACCGGAAGCTGTACAGTCTGCGCTGCGAGAACATGGCGGGCGTGCTGACACGGAAATTTATGTTTGCAAGAAGAGGCACGTTTCTGGGAATCCTGTGTTCTCTGTCCGTGGGCAGCGTCGTCTTTCTGGGAGCCGCCTATGTGACGGAAAACACAAGGATCAACAATGAGCTGACCTTCAAGGCAGACGACGGCCTCGGTTCGGATATACAGATTTATGAAGAGTCGGACAATCTTGCGGATGTGATTCCGGATAAGATGACGGACCAAATGCGGGAGGTTTCCGGCGTGAAGGAGCTTCACCCGGTGAGGTATCTGCTGGGAGAGATCCTGCTGGAAGATAATACTTTCCTGTGGCCGGAATTTTACCCCGAGCTGGGGTACGCCGGATATGAGCCGGACGCGGAACTGATGGAGAAATACAACGGTATTGCAGTGCAGACCGGGGAGGATGATTTCAGATTAAAAGTGAATATCTACGGATATGATGATGAAATGCTGGCGGATCTGGCGGATTATCTTCTGGAGGGAAGCATTGATCCGGATCGGATGCGGCGGGAGAATCTCGTGATTCTGAAAATCATAAGGGACGGGCAGGGAAATTTTGACGGGATCGACGTTCATCCCGGCGATAAAATTCCGTTAAAGACGGTGAGCAGTACCGCTGTACCTGCCGAAGCGTATAAATTCCTGGAAAAGAGCGGAGCGCAGCAGCCAGCGCCCCGACAGTCGGATGAGGAAAAGAGCGGAGCGCAGCAGTCGGCGCCCCGACAGTCGGATGAGGAAAAGAGCGGAGCGCAGCAGTCGGCGCCCCGACAGTCGGATGAGGGAAAGAGCGGAGCACAGCAGCCGGCATCCCGGCCCTCCAGTGAAGAAGACAGCAGCGGGAGCGGCTGGTATCAGGAGAAGACGATGGAAGTTGCCGCCGTATCCGCCCGCCCGCTGGCGAAGGTGGATACGTTTATCGGGGATTCCTGGGACATGGTGGCTGACATTATCATGACGAACGAGCAGATGCAGGAAAATTTCGGTGTGTCCGGGTATCAGACAATCAGCATCTCGCTGACGGAGGATGCGGATCCGGGACAGACGGCGGGAGAACTTGCCAAGATCAGCGCGGGAATAGTTCATCGCGTGGTGAAGGATTACAGCGGGCAGATCGCGGCGCAGAATCTGTACCTGACACAGAAGATGCTGTTTTTCTATGGGATTGCGGCGGTGCTCCTTGGCATCGGTATCCTGCATATCGCGAACAGCATGCAGCATCTGGTTCAGGAGCGGCGCCATGAATTCGGAATTCTGCGCGCGATGGGGATCACGGACGCAAATTTCTGCCGGATGCTGGCGAGAGAGGGGCTGCGCTACGGAATTTATTCCGGTCTGGTGATCACGGTTCTGTTCTTCTTCGTGCAGAGGATCCTGTATTTCTTTCTGGTACACGTGTACCTGTATCTGCAGACACGCGCGTTTCTCTCCGGTCCGCCGTTTTTTGGGGTGCTTGTTCTGAACGTCGTGATCTGCGTTTCTTCCGTGCTGTTTTCGGGGAGGACTGTGCTGAAGCAGCAGATTACAGATGTGATACGAAAGTAACGGCGGCAGTCCATATTCCGGCGGCAGAAAGGACAAATACTTTAGAAATGCTGCCGCTGCCGTAATCTTTGCGTGATATTGACTCCAAATGTATATTTTTCCTAAAAAAATACAGAATCAGGCTGGATAATTTGGACATTATATGCTATACTCAAACTTGCAGTAAGTGTAAATCTTATTTGTTTGCATACTATCTTTTTTCCGGTTGTGCAGAGGCGGAAAGATTATGGGGGCAGACAGGTTTAAGGTTTGTAAATCATTTTTGGTAAGGAAGGTGAGCAATTGGAGAATCGTACCAAGTATAAGCTAAAAGCGGGCGACGAACTGGCCTCGATCCTGGCCGGTAAGGATAATCTGTTCGTCATCGCCTGCAACAAATGCTTTAAGGAGTTTGATACCGTTGATGAGCCGGATCTCGGCGAGTTTGAGAAGATCGCCGCTGAGAACGGAAAGACAATCACAGGCAGTATAAAAGTTGACTTTTTGTGCAACAAGACCCAGACAGAGAAGAAGCTTCAGGACGTTGTCCCTGAAGGTACGGAGAATATCGTTGTGATCTCCTGCGGTCTTGGCGTTCAGACGGTCGCGGATATGAAGAAGATGCCTGTGTTTGCGGCTGCCAATTCGCTGAATTATACAGGACACCACGGCATGGCTCTGACCAAGAAGAGCTGTGATGCGTGTGCGCAGTGCTTCCTGAATATTACGGGCGGTATCTGTCCGATCGTTGACTGTTCGAAGAGCCTGGTCAACGGACAGTGCGGCGGCGCAAAGAACGGCAAGTGTGAAGTGGACAGCAATAAAGACTGTGCGTGGGAAAAGATTTACAGAAGACTGGAGAAGCAGGGCCGTCTTGAGGAATTTTTGAATCAGCCGGTTCAGATCCGCGATTATTCAAAGACGAACTTCAAGTTTGTCAATGACTATGTGAAGTCGATCCGCGAGAACAGGCTTGAGGGCTACTATGGCGGCGTTCATCCGTCAGAGCGCAAGGAGCTTTCCGAGCACATCCCGCTGGTGAAATTCCCGGATCCGGAAGTCGTGGCAATCCCGCTTTCGATGCATGCGGGCGCTCCGGCGACTCCTGTCGTGGAAGTGAACGACACAGTCAAAGTTGGACAGAAGATCGGCGAGTCCGCCGGATTTATCAGCAGCCCGATCCATTCCAGCGTAAGCGGAACCGTGATCGCGATCGAGCCGCGTCTGCATCCGACAAGCGGCAATCAGGTAATGTCCGTAATCATCAAGTCGGATGGGAAAAATACTCTGCACGAATCTGTACAGCCAAAGGGTGATCTTGACAGCCTTACACCGGACGACATCATCAACATCGTCCGCGAGAGCGGAATCGTCGGCATGGGCGGCGCAGGTTTCCCGACCTCCGTCAAGCTGAAACCGAACAAACCAGTCGATACCATCCTGCTGAACGGCTGCGAGTGCGAGCCGCTTCTGACCGCGGACCACAGAGTGCTTCTGGAGTTTGCGGACGACGTGATCTTTGGCCTCAAGGCGATCATCAAGACGGTCGGCGCCGAGAAGGGTCTGATCGTGATCGAGGACAACAAGCCGGATGCTATCGAGCTGATGCAGGCGAAGGTTGCCGATATCTCCGATATCGATGTCGTGGTGGCGAAGACCAAATACCCGCAGGGCGCTGAGAAGATGCTGATCAAGCGTGTGATGGGCAGACAGGTGCCGCGCGGCGGGCTTCCTGCGGATGTCGGCGTTGTGGTGAGCAACATCAGTACCACGAAAGCCATCTCCGACGCGATTCAGAAGGGCATGCCGCTGGTTGAGCGTGTTGTGACCGTGACCGGCGAGCATATGAAGAAACCGGGCAATTATATCGTGAAGATCGGTACCAGCGTAAAAGAACTGATCGACTACTGCGGCGGCATTGTGGGCGACGACGTTACGATCAAGATGGGCGGCCCGATGATGGGCTTTGTCCTTAATGATGTGAACGTTCCGATCATGAAGGGTTCCAACGGAATCATCGCGGTCGATACCGACCATACGCAGACGGTAGAATGTATCAAGTGCGGACGCTGCGCGGATGTCTGTCCGATGGAACTTTCTCCGCTGTATTTCGCGAAGTATGCGGATGAAGAGAACTGGCAGGGCATGAAGGACAAGAATGTCATGGATTGTATTGAGTGCAGATGCTGCGAATACATCTGCTCTTCCAAGATTCCGTTAGTCAGCAAGATCAAAGCCGGAAAAGGTGCAGTAAGGGGGATGAAGTGATATGTTAATTACCGAATTAAAACCCAGGGAAACTATCGTATCACTGGCAGGCGACAAGAAAGTGTTTATCATTAACTGCCATGGATGCAAGGAAGTCCATTTTCCGGAGAAAGAGGCTGTCGAATTACAGAAAGAGATGTCTGCTGACGGGAAAGTGACTGGAATTATCACAACTGATTATATATGTAATCCGGAAAATATGAAGCTGCGCCTTGAGAAGCATATGGGCGAGATCGAAGCAGCCGACGTAGTGCTGGTGTTATCCTGCGGCGTCGGAGTGCAGACGATTGCGGAATATCTGGAAAACAAGAAAGTATGCGCATGCTGCGATACATACGCGCTGCCGGGCTTCCAGGGAGTGACTCCTCTGGAGTACGACTGCGACCAGTGCGGCGAGTGCTATCTGAACCTGACGGGCGGAATCTGCCCGATCACAGCCTGTTCCAAGAGCCTTGTCAACGGCCAGTGCGGCGGTTCCAAGAACGGCAAATGCGAAGTGGACAGCAACATGGAGTGCGGCTGGGAGCGCATCTACAGACGCCTTGAGATGGTCGGACGTCTGGACGCTCTGAAATGTCCGACACAGATCCGCAATTATGCAACGGATGACGAAGTAGCGAAATAAGGCTTTTACCAAAATTTATAATGATTAGGAGTAATGTAGAATGAGAATTACTGAATTATTTGAGCGCGGTGAATTTGTAGTTTCTGCGGAAGTAGGCCCGCCTAAAGGATTTCATATTGAACATTTACTGGAAGAAGCGAAGACTTATCTGAAGGGCGTTACGGCTGTCAACGTAACAGATAATCAGTCTTCCGTTATGCGTCTTGGTTCTCTGGCAGTCTGCAAGGCTCTGAAGGATGAGGGACTTCTCCCGATCTTCCAGCTTACCTGCCGTGACAGGAACCGTATCGCGCTGCAGTCCGATCTTCTGAGCGCGGCCATGTTCGGAATTGAGAATATTCTCTGCCTGACGGGCGACCACACCAAGATGGGCGATCATCCGCAGTCAAAGCCGGTATTCGATCTGGATTCCGTTTCCCTGATCCATACGGTGAAGCTGCTGGAGTCCGGCGTGGATCTTGGCGGAAACCAGCTGGTCGGCGAGCCTCCGAAATTTGCGAAGGGCGCGGTTGTATCTCCGTGCAGCGATTCCGTGGACGCACAGCTCGCAAAGATGGAGCGCAAGGTTGCGGCGGGAGTTGATTACTTCCAGACGCAGGCTGTTTATGAGCCGGAGAAATTCATCAAATTCATGGAGAAGGCAAAACAGTTCGGCAAGCCCGTACAGCTGGGCGTGGTTATCCCCAAGTCTGTAGGTATGGCAAGGTACATGAACAATAACGTGGCCGGCATCCATGTTCCGGATGAGATGATCGAAGAGCTGAAGAAGGATAAAGAGAAGACCAAGGCAGGTATCACTGGTGTGGAGATCACGGCGCGCATCATCAAAGAATGTAAGCCGTACTGCCAGGGCGTACATATCATGGCTCTTGGATGGGAGTCCAAGATTCCGGCCCTTCTCGAGCAGGCGGAGATTTAAGAGAAAGAATTGTTACAGTTCACACCCCCACTGATCTCGAGGTGATTTCCGGGCAGATTGCCCGGAAATCCCGAGGTCTGAAGCGCGAAATGCTGCGAAAGCAGCATTTCTGTGCATCGCGGAGCGCTGTTGCTGGTCACGGAGTGAACAGTAACGCACCCGGTACAAAAAATTTAAAAAAAATAAAAATCAGGGTTGACAAATCCATCCCCTTGTTGTATAGTATGGACTGTGAGTTGCGGAACAACACAAAGCTCACCAAGGACGCGGAGGTGGCGGAATTGGCAGACGCGCAGGCTTCAGGTGCCTGTGGTAGCAATATCGTGTGGGTTCAAGTCCCATCCTCCGCATAAAACTTTCTGAGTCAATCAGAAAGTTTTTTTTTGTGCCATAGGAAATTCCGTCATTTCAGGCGGTATAAAAAGAACACATGTTCCCCGAACATATGTTAGAAG
>CANQUH010000125.1 GCA_947626965.1 uncultured Lachnospiraceae bacterium | reverse complement strand
AATATCCGGCGTGCTCTGAGGAAGAATTTGTCAGATTTCAAAAATCTGATTCGTACATATGATGAGGCGGAAGATTATGATAAAGAGGACTTGAGATGCGCAATCCGAAAGGAAGTGGGAGAGGGAGCTGCATTTGCAGCGTTTAAAAGGTGGCTGCTCTGGGATAATAAAGAAAAGTATGAAGATTTGATAAAGTATTGTGGATTGTCTGATTAAAATATCAGAAATACAGATTGCAGATGTATCTGTCTGCGCAGTCGTTTCTTCTGTTTAAGAAGGAATGCAGAGTAACAGCTACAGACTAAAAAGACTCAGAAAAAACCTATGAAGCATGGAGTTCGTCTCCGTCAGATGATAAGAACGGGGCGCAGAAGGAAAGCAGGAATCAGCTGTGAGGGATTTATATTATATTGAGGATGATTGGGATATCGCCTCTTCCGTAAAGGAATATCTGGAAGTGAGGAATTTCAAGGTAACCATTTTTACGACGCTTGCCGAGGCAAAGCAATATCTGAAGGAGCATGTTCCGGCCTGTGTTTTGCTGGACTGGAATATGCCGGATGGCCGTGGAGACAGCTTATGCCGATGGATTCGCGGCAGCTGGAAAGAGCTGCCCATTATTTTTCTTACGGTTCGCGGGGACAGTGCGGATATCGTTTCGGGTTTCAGAAACGGGGCGGATGATTATGTAGTAAAGCCGTTTGAACTGGAGATATTGTACTCACGGATTCTGGCGGTGCTTCGCAGGACTGGAAATGCGGCGGAACAATATCTTTCCTGTGACGGGATCGTGATCGATCAGAATCGCCATACAGTTTTTTGTCATTCGGAAGAAATATCTTTGAGTGCGGCGGAGTATCAGCTGCTTTTGTATCTGATGCAGAACAAGGGAAGAACGCTCACCCGGGAAAAAATTCTGGAGCAGGTGTGGGATGCGAATGGAAATTATGTGAACAACAATACCCTGACTGTTACTCTGAAACGGCTTCGGGACAAGCTGTCCCAGCCAGCCTGTCTGAAAACGGTCAGAAGTGTGGGTTACCGTATGGAGGATACGATATGAGCAGCAGGAAAAATGTGTTTGTCACCTCAGGGTTTGCGCTGGCTATCAGTCTGGTCGCCGCAGCTGTTGCTGTTTTGCTTGCTTCTTACCATTACAGCAGATTTTCGTTTGATCTATTAAATGCGGTCTGCGGCGAAATAGAGGAGCAGGAACCGGAAACCAGAAAAATTATTTCTGCCGCGTTAAAAGAATATACGGAAGGAAATTCTGACGGAGTACTGGAGGGAGATGTATTATCCATACTGGGATACCGCGCGTCTGACTTTTCCGGCATCAGCGGCGGGCAGACTGTTTTCTTTGCAGCAATCGGTTTTGTGGCAGGTCTTTCTCTTTTCTTTTTCACTTTTTTGTACCGGAATAAAATGGAAATCCGGCGGATCAGAGCTCTGACCGAATATCTGGAACAGGTAAATAACGGAAAGGCAGTCATCCTCTCCACTTCCGGGGAGGATGATTTTTCGAAACTGGAAGATGAAATCTATAAAACGGTGACTTGTCTTGTCCGGACGAGGGAGCAGGCAGTACAGGCAAAGAATGGTTTTGCGGAAAATCTGTCCAATATCGCGCACCAGATCAAAACACCGATCACAGCTATCTCTCTGTCGGTCCAGAAGATGAAGCAGTGTTTTGGCAGGAAAGCACCAGGATATGAAGAAAAGCAGAACTCTGGCGGGAAAGTCCCAGAGGATGCAGGGAATCTGCGATTTACCAGGAAAATTTCAGAGGATGCGGAGAAATTCCGATTTGTCGGAAAAAATCTGGAACAGGTGGAAAAACAGCTTGCACGGCTGACTTATCTGGAGGAGGCCCTGCTGATTTTGTCCCGGCTTGATGCCGGAACACTTCTTTTGCAAAAAGAGGAGACTGATGTTTTTACCCTCCTTGTCCTTGCAGCGGATAATCTGCAGGAGTTGTTTGCCGGTTCCGGAACTTCTATAGAGATACCGGATCAGGAAAAGCAGAGCGATCCGGAACAGATACAGGGACCGCCTGCCGGTACTTCCATAGAAATACCGGAACAGGGGAAAATGCGGATCATCGCAGATGCAGACTGGACGATGGAAGCTCTCATGAATCTGATGAAAAACTGCATGGAACATAACAGAGGAGGCGTCGTTCACTGTTCCTATGCGCAGAATCCGTTATATACGGAAATTTTAATCTGGGATGAGGGAGAAGGGTTTGCAGAGGAAGAGATCCCCCATCTTTTCGAACGGTTTTATCGGGGAAAAAACGCGGGGGAGGGCGGCATTGGAATTGGGCTGGCGCTGGCAAAAGAGATCATTGAACGTCAGAACGGAACGATACGGGCAAAAAACAGACCGGGCGGCGGGGCCCTTTTTGAAATCCGCTTTTATACCTTGTGAAATTCGTGCGAAGCACATAAAATGCGGGGTACCCTGTGGGTATACCTTGTGAAATTCGTACGAAGCACATAAAATACGGGATGCCCTGCGATGCAGTCACCGAGTTGTAACTTTCATTTGTTATACTGGAGATAATTCTGAAATACAGACGAACAAATGAAAGGAGAAAATCAGTATGGAAATTTTAAGATGTGAAGGGGTCAGGAAGGTATATGGCTCCGGAGGCAGCCAGGTGACAGCGCTTGACGGAATTGACCTGTCGGTGAACAGGGGAGAATTTGTGGCGATTCTCGGCGCTTCCGGGTCCGGTAAGTCCACGCTTCTGCATATCCTGGGAAGTGTGGATAAGCCGACAGACGGAAAGGTCATTATAGACGGGACTGATCTTTCCGGACTGAATCAGACACAGGCGGCAATTTTCCGGCGCAGGAAGGCAGGGCTGGTATACCAGTTTTATAACCTGATTCCCACCCTCACAGTGCGGAAGAATATTCTCATGCCGCTCGCTCTTGATAAGAAAAAACCGAATCAGGAGTACTTTGAGAAGATTGTGAGTTCTCTTGGAATTGCGGATAAGCTGGAAGCTTTGCCGAATCAGTTGTCGGGCGGCGAACAGCAGAGAGCCGCGATTGCGCGCTCCCTGATCTACCGGCCAGCGTTGCTTCTGGCGGACGAGCCGACCGGAAATCTGGATCAGAAAAACTCCAGAGAGGTTGTTGATATGCTGAAACTTTCCAACCGCAATCTGGAACAAACGATCCTGCTGGTCACACATGATGAAAAAATTGCTCTGGAGGCGGAACGGATTATTACGATGGAAGACGGACGCATCATCAGTGATACAGGGAGGAGGAAGTAGGTATGTGGAAGGATTATTTGTCAGATTATATCAAAAACAACCGTTCTTCCGGCCTGTCTGTCCGAATTGCGGCATTTATTTCCGCGCTGCTTTTATCTTTGCTGTGCGGAATGTTTTACAATTTGTGGAAATATGAGGTGGAACGGATTGAACTGGAAGAAGGCGGCTGGCACAGCCGGATTGTCGGAAAACTTTCTGCGGAGGATATAGAAACCATAAAGAACTTTGCCAATATAAAAGATGTGATTGTAAACGATGAACACCGTGCCGCGCGGGACAATTCTGTGCCGGATGGGAAAAGTTATAGTAATAAAGAGACAGAAGTGACAGCAGATCTTTATTTTGATGACAAGAGAGCTGTTTTTTCGGACATGCCTCATATTGCGGAAGAACTTGGGATTCCCCAGGAAAAAATCAGCTATAATTATGAGCTTCTGGCCATGTACCTGATCCGCGGTCCCGGCGATACGGCGCCGCGGCTTGTATTTCCGCTGTTTATTCTGATTACGCTGGCGGCGTCCTTTTCGCTGATCGTCATTATCCATAATTCTTTTGCGGCATCCATGAACGCGAGGATTCATCAGTTTGGCATTTTTTCAAGTATCGGAGCCACGCCAAAGCAGGTCCGGACGTGTCTTTTGCAGGAAGCGGCAGTTCTCTGCGCCATACCGGTTCTTGCCGGAGATTTGCTGGGGATCGCGGGCAGCGCGGGATTGCTGCGGCTGACAAATGTTCTGCTTGGAAGCGGCGTCCTCGGACGCCATGAAGCGGTATTTGGCTATCATCCGCTGGTTCTTGGACTGACACTGTTTGTAACGATCCTGACAATATGGATTTCCGCATGGATTCCGGCCAGAAAATTAAGCAGGATGACGCCGCTTGAAGCAATTAAAAATACCGGAGAGTATCAGTTAAAGCGCAGAAAACATTCGTATTTTCTCACACTGCTTTTTGGAGTGGAAGGGGAGCTGGCCGGAAATGCGTTGAAGGCACAGAGAAAAACCCTGCGCATGGCGTCTCTGTCGTTCCTGTTTTCTTTTCTTGCATTCGCGGTCATGCAGTGTTTCTTTTCTCTTTCTGAGATCAGTACAAGAGAGACGTATTTTGAAAGATATCAGGACGTGTGGGACATCATGGTCACCTTGAAGGATACGGATGTGGATAATTTTGAAGAGATAAAAACCGTTCAGGAACTGGACGGGGTGGAAAGCGCCATCGTATATCAGAAAGCAGCGGCAAAAAGGCTTATCACGGAGGAAGAGATGAGCGAAGAGATGAAATCTCTTGGTGGGTTTTCCCATGCTTCCGGCAGTTATGTCACACAGACTGACGGCGGCTGGCTGGTCAATGCTCCGATTGTCATTCTGGATGATCAGAGTTTTTCCGCTTACTGTAAACAGATCGGTATTGTCCCGCGGCTGGACGGCGCTGTGGTCTTGAATCAGATCCGTGACGTGACGAATCCTGATTTCCGGCATCCGGTTTTCCTGCCTTATATAAAAGAGGAAAACGCGGCAGGTATTTTGATACGGTCCGACGGCGAAAAAACAGCTTCCGTCTCAGAAAGTAATAATGAAGAGATGTCTTCCGGAAATATTTCCAGGTCATCTGACAATGCCAAAGAGCTGCTTTCCGGAAATACTTTTGCACCATATGGCAGTAATAAAAAAACGACGGCAGAGATACCGGTTCTGTCTTATACAAAAGAAACTCCTGTCTTAAGAGAAGAATATGCAACGCTTGATTACTATGAACTCGTGCATTTTATTCCGTTGTCTTTGTGGAAAGAGATCAAAGAGCAGATCGGAGGAATGGAAAAAGACAGTTATATCTGTATCAAGGGCAGAGAAAATGTGACATTGGAAGAGCTGAGTACGCTGCAGAATGAAATCGCTCAGCTTACCGGCGGGAAATATACCATGGAATCTGAAAACCGCATACAGGAATATGAGACAAATAACAGAATGCTGCAGGGAATGATGGCATTTTTCAGCGGATTCTGTATTTTGCTTGCGGTCATCGGCGTTGGCAGCGTGTTTTCCAACACTCTGGGATTTGTGCGCCAGAGGAGGCGGGAATTTGCCAGGTATATGTCGGTTGGTCTGACGCCGAAGCAGATCAGAAAAATGTTCTGTATCGAGGTGCTGGTAATTGCCGGCAGGCCGGTTCTGGTCAGCCTGCCGTTTGTGATTCTTGTGACAGGATATATGCTGCGGACAAGTTACATGGATGCGGGAGAATTTATGGCGGAGGCGCCGTTCATCCCGGTCGTGCTGTTTATACTGGTCATTTCAGGCTCCGTGGCGCTGGCGTATTATCTTGCATGGCGGAACGTGCGCAGGATCAGCCTGGCAGGGGTTCTCAGAGATGATACGATGATATGATGCCAGGGTCGAAAGGTCATGCGTTCCATGTTCACATGGAAAAGCATGGCACTGAGACCCCAAAAACACCGAAAATGCTTTATTCCCCCATTACCTGAAAAACGATTTCACGATGACGGTCCCTCGTGTCGCACTCTACCAGCGTCAGATTCTGCCAGGGACCGATCGTGATGCGCCCATCAACAAAAGGGATTGTGATGAACGGTGACAGGAGAGCGGATTTGATGTGGCTTGATCCGTTGTCATCGTGCCAGGTATCGTGATGCTTATAGTGGATCACCTTCCCGTCCTTATCCCGGTAGGGAGAGAACACATCCATAGCTTCCTTTAAATCTTTTGTCACCATGCCGGGCTCAAATTCCAGCGTGGTCAGGCCGGCGACACCGCCCGTCGTAAATCCGGTGACGATCCCGGATGAGATGTTGTGTTTTTTGCAGGCATTGCTGACCGCGGTCTGGAAATCCCCGGTGACGTCGATCATTCCCATATGTGCTTTCGTTTGGTATGCTTTTGTTTCTGTATAAACTGCCATGATTCAGTTTCCTCCTCTCAATCTTTGAATCTGCTGAAATTGTATCATAGTTTTTGACGTTTGTATCAGAGAAATTTATAATGATTGACAGTTTACGCAGCACCTGTTATACTGTATTACATAAGTAAAACAGAAGGTACTTATATAACATGATGCCAGGGGCGAAAGGTCGTGCGTTCCATGTTCATTAGGTGAAGGAGATACTGCGCGGATGATCAGGTATATGTACAAACAAACGAAGCAGGTCATTCCTGCAGTGTCCGGTTGACGGAGAAGTGTACGATATTAAGAGGGAAGGGATAAATTGGAATTTCGCAATGAACAGCCGATCTATCTGCAGATTGCGCAGAAGATTAAGGAACAGATTGTGAACGGAAGTCTGGGGTCGGACGAGAAGCTGCCTTCGGTGCGGGAGTGCTCGGTACTGTATGAAGTTTCAGCGCTGACGATTCAGAGGGCCATGCAGTATCTGGAATCGGAAGGTGTGATCAGTTCCCGGAAAGGTGTGGGAAATTTTGTCCGAAAAGAAAGTCTTGAACTGCTGCGCCACCGGATGGTTCGGATGCAGGTACAGGAATTTGTGCAGGCCATGAAAAACTGCGGCTGCGGGCCGGATGAAATTCTTGCGCTGGTCCGGGAGGAGCTTTCCGGCTAATACTGGTTTGAAAAGGATGATGTCCGGAAAAACTGCAGTTCACTCTTCTGCGGAAAGTGGTCCGGACATACTGGTCGGAGAAAACGGCGCTTTGCCTGCTGTTCTGTCTGGGGATTTATCTGATGGTTTTGTTCGGTACATTTGAGATGAAAAAGTTTGCGGCAGAATCAGTATCATGGTTTCACCTGAATGTCGATGTGAGGATTCCGGAGTCTCTCGTTATCTGGGGCATACTGCATCCGCTGCTGCTTCTGTGGCTGTTTCTGTATCGTCTGCGTCTGAGGGGGAAGAAATATTATGTATCTACCTATGCTTTTGCCTATTTCGGGACCGGACTCATCCAGGAGATTTCCAGGATGGGATTTTTCCATTTTTCTCCGGGGACGGAGATTCCGCTGTGGGTGAGCGGGGGAGTCTTTTATCTGACGGCCGGTGTTTTTTCTGTCCTGTTTTTCCTTGGATGTGTGAAACTGGAAAAGCATGTGGAGTTCTTGTGAGGAGGGGTGGGTCATGAAAAAGAAACTTCCGATTGGCGTCGATAATTTTGAAGAGCTGATCAGAGAAAATTTCTATTATGCAGATAAGACCATGATGATTGCGGAGCTTCTGCGCAACTGGGGGAAGGTAAACCTGTTCACCCGTCCCCGGCGTTTTGGAAAGTCTCTGAATATGAGTATGCTGAAGGCTTTTTTTGAGATCGGATGCGACCGGACTTTGTTTGACGGACTGAAAATTTCTGAAGAAAAGGATCTGTGTGACAGATATATGGGCCAATTTCCCATCATATCCATTACCTTGAAAGGAGTGGACAGGCTGACATACAGAGAAGCCTTTTGCGCGCTGCGGGATATTATCGGGACAGAAGCGCTGCGGTTTCAGTTTCTGCTTGAGAGCAGCCGTTTGTCGGATCGGGAAAAGGAAATTTATCAGGCTCTGATCAATCTGCGCGACGGAGAATTTACAATGAATTCCGAGCTGCTGATGACGAGTCTGCAGAAGCTGTCCGCACTTCTGGCACGTCATTTTGAACGGAAAGTTATCATTCTGATCGATGAGTATGACGTCCCGCTGGATAAAGCATTTCAGGCTGGAACTTCGGAAACTTATGAGTCCGCGGCTGCTTTATCGGATAGGGGTGTGCAGACGGCTGGTTCTTCTGGTGGATCTTATTATCAGGAAATGGTTTCCTTGCTCCGGAATCTGTTTGGCAATGCCCTAAAGACAAACGATTATCTGCAGTTTGCCGTTCTTACAGGATGCCTGCGAATTTCAAAAGAAAGTATTTTCACGGGACTGAATAATCTGAATGTCATGACGATCACAGATTCCTGGTTTTCGGACAGCTTTGGTTTCACGGAACAAAACGTAAAAGAACTGCTTTCTTATTACGAAATGGAAGCTGCTCTTGAAACTGTGCGGGAATGGTACGACGGGTATTTGTTCGGCGGGACATCGGTGTACTGCCCGTGGGATGTGATCAAGTATGTACAGGCTCTGCAAAAAGACAGAAATGCAGGACCAAAGAATTATTGGGCCAATACCAGCGGAAACGCTCTGATACGAAGGTTCATCGGAAAAGCCGACAGGAAAACAAAAAGCGAGATTGAGCGTCTGATTGCGGGAGAGAGCATCGTCAGGGTGGTCAATCAGGAACTGACTTACAGCGAGCTGGACAATTCCATTGAAAATCTCTGGAGTGTATTGTTTATCACGGGATATCTGACGCAGAAGGGACAGGAAAGTTCGGAAGACGGCAGGGAACGGTACCGGCTGCTTATTCCCAATCGGGAAATCCGCTCTCTGTTCATCAGTCAGATTCAGGTCTGGTTTCAGGATAAGGCAAGGACTGATTCCTCGAAGCTGGAGCAGTTCTGTCTGGCTTTTCCGAAGGGTGACGCAGCTTTAGCGGAAAAACTGCTGAACGAATATCTGTGGAACTCCATCAGCATCCGGGATACTGCCGTCAGATCAGATCGGACAGAAAATTTTTATCACGGGATGCTTCTGGGACTTTTGCAGTATGAGACAGACTGGGAGATTGTATCTAACGCGGAATCAGGAATGGGTTACAGCGATATTCTGCTGCAGACGTCCGACAGAACTGGTGTGGTGATCGAGGTGAAATATGCCCGGGACGGAAACCTCGAGAAGGGGTGTGCGGATGCGCTCAGACAGATTGAACAGAAAAAATATGATGCGGCTCTTGTAAAGGACGGTATGGAGAAAGTTGTTGCGTATGGGATTGCTTTTTTTAAAAAATACTGCAGAGTGATGAAAGGGTCAGAAGACGACAGAGGAAAAGAGCAATGATCTCAAGTTTGCTTTAGATTTTAATAATGATATTGGGAGGGATCGGGTTATGCACGAGGAGTGCTTTTCGTTTATAATTTATATGATTCATGAACTGGCGGAGAACTGGAATATGTTGCCAGGCAGAGTCTTTTGGATATTGAAAAAGAGCGGGTGTATCGATCAGTATATAATTCCTTATTATGATGTTTTGCATACGCTGGGAACAGAGTATCTGGTGGAAGATATCGGGAAATATGTAGATCAGAGAGGTGGCGGAATATGATTGTTTATCATGGGGCCGTGGAAACTGTACGAAAACCGGATGTTCTGCATTCTTGTCGAAATCTTGATTAAGGATAACGAAATCGAAAACTACTTGACAAATTTCGGACTGTCCGATAAACTTAACACTAAAATCAGTGTTGCAGCGGAAGAATTCGCAGCATCATAGATGTCAAAGATTATAGGAAACAGGTTGTGAGAAAGAGGAGTACGCACTGCGCACCGACAGAGAGGGCGGTTCACCGGCTGAAAGGCCGTCCGGGAAAGCGGGTACGGAAGGTAGCTTTTGAACCGAACGGACCAGACGACGCGTTTTGACTGCGCGGCGGGTAAGCCGTTCCGGGACTTCCCGTTACAGAAGGAGAGATATGGGATTGTATCTGTCTGAGCTGTGCAAGAAGCACGGATTGTGAGGAGACATCCCGTAAGAAAAGGTGGTACCGCGAGACATTCGCCCTTTGCATATTTTATATGCAGAGGGCTTTTTTCGCGAAGGCAATGAGCCGTGCAGGGAAGCCGTACCCAGAGGCGTCTGCTTGCAGACGGAGAAAGGGGACGGCGAGCCAGGAGGGCGAAGCCCGCGACCGAGATGAAGCGAAGCGGAATCGAGGTGAGCACGGCGAGTGACAATTTAAAGGCCGTGCAGGGAAGCCGTCCTAGGAGGGCGAAGCCCGCGACCGAGATGAAGCGGAGCGGAATCGAGGTGCACGGCGAATGAAAAAATCTGACAGGAGGAGATTACAATGGGCAAAGAACTGGCCAA
>CANQUH010000124.1 GCA_947626965.1 uncultured Lachnospiraceae bacterium | reverse complement strand
CGCAAGGGCAAATACATCGGCACGGTTGAGACGAAGGATACGACGCCGGAGAAGCTTTCGGCCATGATGGTGGGCCGCAATGTCACATTTGCGGTCGAGAAGACAGAGGCAAAGCCGAAGGATGTTGTTCTGGATATCCAGGGTATGACGGTTGCGTCCAAACGTCACAAAAACAACGCAGTGAACAATGTTTCTCTGCAGGTGCGGCGTGGGGAGATTGTCTGCATCGCAGGAATTGACGGCAACGGACAGACGGAATTTGTGTACGGATTGTCCGGGCTGGAGCCGCTGAAGTCGGGCAAAATCACACTGGACGGGAAAGATATCACAAACGAAAGTATCCGCAAGCGTTCGATTCTCGGCATAAGCCATATTCCGGAGGATCGTCATAAACATGGCCTTGTACTTGATTATACGCTGGAGGACAATATCGTACTTCAGAGATATTTCGAGCCGGAATTTACAAACAAGGCCGGATTCCTGAAGCGAAAAGCGATCCGTTCTTATGCGGAGCGCCTGATTGAGCAGTACGATGTCCGTTCCGGACAGGGACCTGTCACGGTCGCGCGTGCGATGTCCGGCGGAAATCAGCAGAAGGCGATCATCGCCAGGGAGATTGACCGGAATCCGGAACTGCTGATCGCGGTACAGCCGACCAGAGGTCTGGATGTCGGAGCGATCGAGTACATACATAAGCAGCTTGTTGCCCAGAGAGACGCCGGAAAAGGTGTGCTGCTGGTCAGCCTTGAGCTGGATGAAGTCATGAATGTTTCTGACAGAATCCTCGTCATGTATGAAGGGGAGATCGTCGGAGAGTTTGACCCGAAGAAGGTGACGGTCGAAGAACTCGGCCTTTACATGGCGGGCGCGAAGAGAAAGGGGGAGAAGTAGGATGAACGGGCAAAAGAAAAAAGGCGGTCTGCTGCGCAACAGCAGTCTGCAGTCGCTGATCGCGGCTCTGGTCTGTATCGTGATCGGACTTCTGATCGGATATATCGCTCTGCTGATTATCAATCCGGCGGGCGCCGGGAAAGCGATCGTTGCGGTCATGAAGAATTTCCTCTATTATCCGAGCCCGATGGCGGCGATGATGTATTTCGGAAGTACGCTGGTCAAGGCGGCTCCCCTGGTGCTTTGTTCTCTGTCAGTCCTCTTTGCGTACAAGGTAGGTCTGTTCAATATTGGAGCGGCCGGTCAGTATGTGGCGGGTGCGGGCGCGTGTCTGTACTTTGCGCTTGGCTTTAAGATGCCGTGGTATGTCTGTGTGCTGGCGGCGGTTGTGGCCGCTGCTCTCGTGGGAGGCATCTCCGGTTTCTTGAAAGCCTACTGCAATGTGAATGAGGTTATCTCCTGCATCATGCTGAACTGGATCGGTCTGTATACGGTAAATATGATTCTGACCGGCGTGAAGGAGCCGGCAAGCCCTTACACGGTACAGCTCACCAGCGGAAATCCTTCCGCGCTTCTGCCGAAGATGGGACTGAATACCCTGTTTTCGAACAACCAGTATGTGACGATCGCGATTCCGCTCTCTGTGGTGGTGGCTGTGCTTGTCTGGATTCTGCTCGAGAAGACAAAATTCGGATATGAACTCAAAGCGACGGGCCTCAACAAACAGGCGGCGAAATACTGTGGTATGCGCGAGAAGCGGAACATTATCCTGACGATGATGATTTCCGGAGCGCTTGCAGGCCTTGGAGCCGCATTTTTCTACCTGAGCGGGATGGAACAGTGGATGTGTACGCAGACGAGTGTGCCGGCGATGGGCTTCAACGGGATCGCGGCAGCTTTCCTCGGCGGTCTGAACCCGATCGGCGCGGTATTCTCTTCCTATTTTATCCAGCATATCACAAACGGCGGGGCATACGTGGACAAGACACTGTACTGCGCGCAGATTTCTGATTTTATTTCGGCTGTGATCATTTACCTCTGCGGTTTCGTGTTCTTCTTCAAGATTTTCATGAACAGGATGCTTGACCGGAAGGATGAGCGCAGAGTAAAAGGCAGTCAGAAAGGAGGCGAGGCATAATGCTGTTATTGATTCAATATACATTGATATTCGCTTCGGTTCTGCTTCTGGTTGCGCTGGGAGGCTGTTTTTCGGAGCACAGCGGTGTAATCAACATCGGACTTGAAGGCATCATGGTCATAGGAGCGCTTGGCGGCGCGCTGATGATGAAATTCCTTGGCGGAGGAACGTCGCCGGTTGTGATGATTCTTCTGGTCATTCTCGCAAGTATTGCGGCCGGCATGGTTTACTCCCTTCTGCTTGCGGTGGCGGCGATCAATTTCAAGGCGGATCAGACACTGGTTGGTACAGCGATGAACTTGCTCGGTACGGCGGCGGCGACTGTCATGGTGCGTGCGATCAACTCAGCTGAGGACGCGAGCAATGTATCTTCCTCGATCCAGTACATCGACCAGAAGAAAGCGTTTCTTGTCAATATCGGCAGGTTTGAGTTTAACTGGTTTATGCTGGTGGCGGTTATCGCGCTGGCGGCGTCCTATGTAGTGCTTTACAAGACACGTTTCGGTCTCCGGCTTCAGGCGTGCGGCGAGCATCCGCAGGCGGCGGACTCCGTAGGTATCAGCGTTTACAAGATGCGCTACGCAGGCGTGCTGATTTCCGGCATGCTTGGCGGACTCGGCGGTATTGTGTACATCACCGCGGGCGTCAGCGAGTGGAAGTTTGAAAACGGCGTTGCCGGCTTTGGTTTCCTGGCGCTTGCCGTTATGATTTTCGGACAGTGGAAGCCGATGCGCATCGCACTCGCGGCGCTTCTGTTTGGACTGTTCCGTGCGCTTTCCAACGTTTACACAGGCTTTGACGTGCTGGTTGCTCTGAAGCTTCCGGGAAGCATTTATAATATGCTGCCCTATATCATATCACTGATTGTTCTTGCGTTTACTTCAGGAAAGTCGAGGGCTCCGAAGGCGGAAGGAATTCCGTACGACAAGGGACAGCGCTGATTGACAGAAAGTTCCGGCTTTCTGCAGGCAGCGGGATCCTGAACGGAGTGGAGACGCGCACGAATTTGAAGCGGAAAAATGCCGCTTGAGCGGCGCAAATTCGGCGCGGGGAACGAGCAAAACGAAAATCGTTTTGTCGTTCCCTATAGTATAGATTTTGAAACAGGCGAGACTCTTTGCGGCACAGGTTTCGCCTGTTTTGTATTTCATACTCAGGAGGAAAATAAACTGACAAAACCCCGTCACATTTGCTTGACATAACCTTTAAAACAGTATAGAATTGAACTGTTGTTTACGAACAATGAAAATTGAATAAGGAGGTGCTCCTGTGCTTATAGCAGTAATTATTACTGTTGTGATCACCCTGGTGATTGCAGTGCCGGTAACAGGTCTGTCCGCGATCAACTACAGGAAAAGGGTAGTTGAGGCAAAGATTGGCAGCGCTGATGAAAAGGCGAGACAGATTATCGATGACGCACTGAAAGTTGCAGAGACGAAAAAGCGTGAGGCACTTCTGGAAGCGAAGGAAGAATCTTTGAAGACGAAAAATGAGTTGGAAAAAGAGACGAGAGAGCGCAGAACAGAATTGCAGCGCTATGAGAAACGCGTCTTGTCGAAGGAAGAAAGCGTTGATAAGAAGGCGGACTCTCTGGAACGGCGTGAATCAGGGATTGCGGCGAAGGAAGAAGAGCTAAAGAAGAAAAGTGCAGAAGTTGAAAAGCTTCGCGGACAAAGACTTCAGGAACTCGAACGAATCTCAGGACTTACCTCTGAACAAGCAAAAGAATATCTTTTAAAAACTGTTGAAGATGAAGTGAAAAATGACACTGCGAAGCTCTATAAGGAGCTTGAGAGCAGGGCAAAAGAAGAAGCTAACAAGAAGGCAAAGGAATATGTGGTCACAGCGATTCAGAAATGTGCTGCAGACCATGTAGCAGAGGCTACCATCTCTGTGGTACAGCTTCCGAATGATGAAATGAAGGGAAGGATCATCGGAAGGGAAGGAAGAAACATTCGTACCCTTGAGACGCTTACCGGGGTGGATCTGATCATTGACGATACACCGGAGGCAGTCATCTTATCAGGCTTTGATCCAATCAGAAGAGAAGTGGCAAGGATTGCTCTTGAGAAGCTGATTGTGGATGGCCGAATCCACCCGGCCAGAATTGAAGAAATGGTGGAGAAAGCACAAAGAGAAGTTGAATCGATTATTCGGGAGGAAGGCGAAGCTGCCGCACTGGAAGTGGGAGTTCACGGCATCCATCCTGAACTCATACGCCTTCTCGGAAGAATGAAATTCAGGACAAGCTATGGTCAGAATGCACTGAAGCATTCCATCGAAGTGGCGCAGCTGGCAGGGTTGCTCGCCGGAGAGATCGGTGTGGATGTGAGACTGGCAAAGCGCGCTGGATTACTGCATGACATTGGCAAATCCATCGACCATGAGATTGAAGGTTCCCATATCAGGATTGGCGCCGACCTGTGCAAGAAGTACAAGGAGTCGTCGGTTGTAATCAATTCTGTTGAATCGCATCATGGAGATGTTGAACCGGAATCATTGATTGCATGTATCGTACAGGCGGCCGACACAATATCGGCGGCGCGTCCGGGTGCAAGACGTGAGACACTTGAAACATATACAAACAGATTAAAACAGTTAGAAGATATTACAAACACCTTCAAGGGTGTTGAGAAATCATTTGCTATTCAGGCGGGTAGAGAAGTTCGTGTTATGGTAGTACCGGATCAGGTTTCTGATGCAGATATGGTACTTCTGGCAAGGAATATAGCTAAGCAGATAGAGGCCGAGCTGGAGTATCCGGGCCAGATAAAGGTAAGCGTGATCAGAGAGAACAGAGTGGTTGATTACGCAAAATAGAATTTTGGGCAGCCCCATATACCGTGCAGACTGGGATGTGCGGTGTATGGGGTTTTTTGTGTCACAGGAAATTTCGTCCTGTGACACAAAAAGCCTCCGGCGGGTGCGCTGACGCTTAGAACCGATGCTGGGGGCAAAATTCCTTTTGACCCCAGCATCATTTTATAATTGCTGCACGCAAAATTTGTGCATGATCCGGGCCGCGTACGTAATAAAATGAAAAAAAGAAGAAACGGAAACAATCTGTGAAGAGATTTCCTGTTATAACTGCGGCAGCTGCCGCGGCTGGATTTTTTCTGGGAATTCTGATACCGGAACTGATACATATGGGAGGAGGTTCCTACGCCGGACTGGTCAGCGTTTACGGGCTGAGAGAATTTGAGACGGAGCGGCTGGATATTTTATCACTTCTTCCTTATGTGGCCGGAGTGCGTCTGCGGACAATTCTGTTTTTGTGGATGAGCTGTTACACGCCTCCCGGCTTGTTTCTTCACATGGCGTATCTGTTCTGGATCTGTCTCCTGTCGGGGATTCTGCTTTCTGTCTTTGTGCTGCGCCAGGGGTATATGGGATTCCTTCTGTTTTTGTGCTGTCTGCTTCCGCAATGGATGCTTTACCTGTCCGCGTTTGCGCGGGAACTAAGGTTCCTCAGGAAAAAGAGACAGCTTTCATATGGTTCGGGTCCGCCGTCTGTCCGTCCTATGAGACTGGCAGACTGGAAAGAACTGGCCGGTATGCTGCTTTTGATGGCTGCCGGTTCGGCTGTGGAGGCCGGAGTCGGGCTGAAAGTGTTTCAGATATTCCTGCAGTATCTGTAAAATTTCCTTGAAATCACACATAAGATTGGGTATAATACGTTACGTAGTCAAGGGCCCCGCTGTAAACAACGGGGTTTTTAAGCCTTGCGAAAATGAAGGGTATAAATGTAACATATAAAAAAGCAGGGCATGGGGGTTAAAATAAGGCTCTGCGGAGAACCGGCGGTACAGTCCGCCTGGGAAAATACGGGGAGATAAAAATGGAGCTGGAAATACCGTTGTTTTTGGATTATCTGGAAAACACGAAAAATGCGTCGCGCAGCACGGTGACTTCCTACGAGCGCGATCTGAAAAAACTGGAGACATATTTAAGTGAGACAGGGGTTGATTCCCTCACGGGCATTACGTCGCGGGATCTGGCGTCATATCTTGCCTATCTTGAGAAAAAGGGGCTGTCTGCGGCTACTGTGTCGAGGAATGTAGCGTCGATGAGAGCTTTCTTTCGGTATATCTGCTGCCAGAACAAGATGGAGAGTGATCCCACGGAGACGATCCGGGCGCCGCATATTGACAAGAAGGCGCCGGATGTTCTGACGGCGGATGAGGTAACGCGGCTTCTGGAGCAGCCGTCGGGAGATTCCCCGAAGGAACTGCGGGACCGTGCCATGCTGGAACTCTTGTATGCGACAGGCATGAGAGTGTCCGAGCTGATTTCACTGAAGATGAAAGATGTCAGCCTGAAAATGAATTATGTGATCTGCAGGGATGGAGAAAAGGAGCGGGTCATTCCTTTTGGCGTCAGCGCGAAGGAGGCGCTGGAGCGTTATATAAAAGAGGGAAGAGAAGCGCTTCTGAAAGAGGACGGGCAGACATATCTGTTCGTCAATTGCTCCGGAACGCCTATGAGCAGACAGGGGTTCTGGAAGCTGCTTAAACAGTATGCGAGGAAAGCGGGAATCTATGCGGAGATAACTCCTCATACGCTGCGTCACTGCTTTGCGGCGCACCTGCTGGAGAACGGGGCAGACATCAAATCTGTCCAGGAGATGCTCGGCCATTCCAACGTATCGACGACACAGATCTATCAGGGCCTGCATATCGGGCATATGCGGAACATGTATGAGCAGGTACACCCCAGGATGTGAACTGGTAAGGCCCCGCACAATTGTAAAGAAAGTGGATAGAGATGAGCTGTCTCTATCCATTTTTTGATACGTCTTATTTTGCTTGTCAGATTTTTTCATCAGCAGTCTTTGTAGATGTCGTAGATCAGCTGCTCTGATTTTTCCCATCCGAGGCAGGGATCCGTGATTGACTTGCCGTACACATGCGGTGTGCAGCCGATCGTCTGAGCGCCATCCTCGATATAGCTCTCGATCATCAGACCTTTTATGAGAGCGCGGAGTTCCGGATTATATTTGCGGCTGTGCAGCACTTCCTTGGAAATCCGGATCTGTTCCAGATAGTTTTTGTTGGAATTGGAGTGGTTTGTGTCGACGATTGCGGCAGGATTCTTCAATCCGCGCTTGCCGTACATCTCAAGGAGCAGCATCAGATCCTCGTAATGGTAGTTCGGTATGCAGTTTCCGTGTTTGTTCACAGCGCCGCGCAGGATCACATGGGCAAGATCGTTCCCGTCCGTGTACACATCCCATCCGCGGTAGATAAAGTTGTGCTTGTTCTGTGCTGCGACGATTGAGTTAAACATGACGGAAAGGTCGCCGCTTGTCGGATTCTTCATGCCGGCAGGCACGTCCATGCCGCTGACGGTCATCCGATGGTGCTGATCTTCGACGGAGCGCGCGCCGATCGCGACATAGGAGAGCAGATCGTCGATGTAGCGCCAGTTTTCCGGATAGAGCATCTCGTCCGCGGCCGTGAGGCCCGATTCCTCGATCGCTCTTGCATGAAGCTTTCGCATCGCGACAATACCGGCAAGCAGGTCAGGTTTCTTCTCGGGATCCGGCTGGTGAACCAGTCCCTTGTAGCCTTCGCCCGTTGTGCGCGGCTTGTTCGTGTAGATACGCGGGATCAGGATCAGACGGTCGCCGACCTTGTCCTGCACTTTGGAAAGGCGCATGATGTAATCGCAGACAGATTCCTCATTGTCCGCGGAACACGGTCCGATGATCACAAGGAACTTGTCAGATTCCCCCGTGAATACTTTGCGGATCTGGGCGTCTCTCTCCTTTTTAATAGAAATAACCTTCTCGGAAAGAGGATATTGTTTCTTGACTTCCTGCGGAATCGGAAGCTTTTTAACAAAATTGATAGCCAATGTCTCCACCTCTGTTGTCAGAATATTTTAGCCGGAGCAGCCCGCCCCGGTTTTGGGTCCTGAAGCAGTCTTCGCGTTGCTCTGGTCAGCGCTGCGTGTGCACAGTGTGCCGGATTTATGCGGATTTTTGATAACTTACTGCCTGAGGAAAATAACAAACGCGTATATTATAATATAAGAAGCGGAAAATGTCGACTGATTTTTTAAGAAATAATGAGGCCTGCCTGTACAAAAAGATTGATTTTGCGGGCAATGAACCATCACACATCTGTTACTGTTCACTCCCTTGCAGGTCGTGAACGTAACAGCGCTTCGCGATGCACAGAAATGCCACTTCCGTGGCATTTCGCGCCTCAGACCTCGGGATTTCCGCACAAAATGTGCGGAAATCACCTCGAGCTCAGTGAAGGTGTGAACAGTAAGTGCGCCCAGAAGGGTGCAGCATTTAGTGAGTGGAAACCTCACTTGGAAAGGTGTCAGCCGCACCACCAATAGCAAACCTTGTGCACGGTACGGTGACGTGCCGGGTAAAGCGTAGGAAGTCAGGCGGCAGGGTCATAAGGCAGTTTAGCCCCGAAATCACAGTCGTTCGGTGTGACGACGCTGTTTACTAAGCGGAAGTCAAAACAAGCATATCCGCTACGGCGAGGATATGCGCGGCACCGCGGGGTTGGAAGTCAGCCATGCCGTACAATGATGCTGCGTCAACTGGGGAGAGCCTGCGGCCTCCATATCAGGCAGGTGTGGAGCCAATAATGTATAAGTGGTATGCCCGACAACTCACGAAGGAGGACAAACGGGCCGCAGGCAGTCGGATGGCCGCATAGTACCGATGAAGGCGGGTAATGCCGCCGGAGGGAAGGCGGGAGAGGGCTGTTCCTCACAGTCCTGCCATGCAAAGCCATATCGAGAGGGAAACATTATCTATACACAGAGATAGGAATAAATAATGGGAACAAAACTTGAGAGAATATCGCAGCTGTCAAAGGAAAACCCGGAAATGGTATTCACGTCCATCGGGCACCTGATCAATAAGGAATTACTAAAAGAGTGTCATGAGAAAATGGACGGGAACAAAGCTGTAGGGATTGATGGGAAAACCAAAGACGAATACGGCAGAAATCTGGAAGAGAATCTTGACAGACTGGTGGAACGGCTGAAGAAAAAGTCGTACAGACCACAGCCGGCAAAGCGGGTGGAAATACCGAAGGACAACGGCAAAACCAGACCCTTGAGCATATACTGCTATGAGGATAAGCTGGTGCAGGAAGCACTGAGGAGGCTTCTGGAGGCAGTGTTCGAGCCACATTTCTATGATGAGATGATGGGATTCCGCCCTGACCGGAGCTGCCACATGGCGCTCAGGAAACTGAACGTCATGATTGAAATGCGCCCGACAAACTATGTGTTGGATGCAGACATCAAAGGATTCTTCGACCACCTTGACCATGAATGGGCAGTCAGATTCATAGAAAGCAGGATAAAAGACCCGAATATCACCAGACTGGTACGCCGGATGCTGAAAGCCGGGATCATGAAGGATTTCCAGTATGAGGAAACCGGGGAAGGAAGCGGCCAGGGATCCGTCTGTTCGCCAGTCATTGCAAATATCTATATGCATTATGTGCTCTTATGGTGGTTCAAGGAGAAGGTAAAGCCTTCACTTAGAGGGTACGCAGATATGGTAGTCTACGCAGACGACTTTGTGTGCTGCTTTCAGTACAGAGAGGAAGCAGAACAATTCTATGAGAGGCTGAAAGGCAGAGTGAAGCACTTTGGGCTGGAACTGGAGGAAAGTAAAAGCAGACTGATTGAATTCGGCAGATACGCAGAAGAAAGGCGTAAACGGGAGGGAAAGAAGCCGGAGACATTTACATTCCTGGGTTTCACACACTACTGTTCCCGAAGCAGGAACGGAAAGTTCAGAGTGAAGAGGAAAACCAGCAGGAAGAAGTTTGCCAGGAAATGTAAGGAAGTGCACAGGAAGATAATAGAAATGCGAACCTGTCCGCTTCCGCAGATTATCAGGAAACTGAATCAGATCCTTGTTGGCTATTATCACTACTATGGAATTACTGACAATTCAAAAGGGATTAGAGATTTCTGCTACAGAGTAAGAAGAAGCCTGTTTTATTGTCTTAACCGCAGAAGTCAGAAGAAAAGCTATACGTGGGATGCTTTCAATGACATGATGAAAGTATATCCGCTCGCACGTCCGAAAATATACGTCAGTATTTATGAATGACAGTTGTTGAAAAATTAACTTTGCAAGGAGCCGGATGCGGAAAAGCCGCACGTCCGGTTCTGAAGAGGGGCTTGCCCCGCAAGGGGCAAGTCTACTCGACCA
>CANQUH010000123.1 GCA_947626965.1 uncultured Lachnospiraceae bacterium | reverse complement strand
TGGCGCGAGAATCTGGGATGGCTGCTGGACAAGTATGACAAGTGGAGCAGCTACACGCCGGAGGACAAGGCGGTCATGGTGGTTTATGGCTCTGTATACGGCGGAACCGAGAGCGCGGCAAACGTAATCGCGCAGGGACTGTCGGAGAAAGGCATCGCGAATGTCAGCGTCTACGACGTGTCAAAGACGCATGTCAGCGAGCTGATCGGCGAAGCGTTCCGCTGCAGTCACATTGTGCTGGCTTCGATTACATACAACATGGGAATCTTCACGCCGATGAAGAATTTCCTGCTGGATCTCGAAGCGCACAATCTGCAGAACCGCACGTTCGCGCTGGTTGAGAACGGAAGCTGGTCTCCGGCATCTGCCGGGCTGATGCGTGAGATCATCGACCGCATGACAAACATGAGCTACGCGGGCGAGGATGTGACAATTATGTCTTCCCCGAACGGCGACAACTACGCACAGCTCCGAGCGCTTGCGGACGCGGTGGCGGATTCGATGAACGGTGAGACCACGGCTGCAGATACAACGGCAGCGGCCGGCACAACCTGGGTCTGCAACGTATGCGGCTATGTGTATGAGGGTGAAGAGCTTCCGGCTGACTTCAAGTGCCCGATCTGCGGAGTGGGCCCTGACCAGTTTACAAAATCAGAGTAAACGGCGGTACGGGAGAGTCACTTATGAAAAAAGGGTCAAAGAAGGGACTGTTTGGAAGCACGCTGATGCTTGTGGTTCTGTTTGTCTACATGCTGCTTACCGGTCAGCTTCCCACATTTGGGGCGAATCAGGGGACCGCAGTTTCCGGTACGGACGCTCCTGCTGTACAGCAGATGGCGGACGAGCGGCAGTATCCGGACGATACAGACGACTGGCAGAAACTGTACGGTGCGAAGATTGTCTATACATTCCGCACACAGGAACAATTTGAGGACCATTTTGAGAAACACGGTGCCGAGATGGGGTACAATACCCCGGAAGCTTATCTGCTCGGGGCAAACCAGGTGATCGCTTCGGACGACGCTCTGCACAAGCTTGAGGCGGAGGACGGGGACGATGTCTATTATCTGGAATCGACGAACGAGTTTGTTGTTCTGTCCGAGGACGATTATATCCGGACTTATTTCCTGCCGGACGACGGGATAGAATATTATTACAGGCAGTAGAACCGCCGACATAAAAAGAATTCAGAGAAGTTTGTATACGCTATGAAGGGAGATCCCTGCACGCCTGATTCCACGAAGAAAACGGAAAAGGTTTTCCTGTCTGTTACAGGGGATTCTGGCGGCAGGGATTTTTATGTCACAAAAGATGCTGGAACAGGGAGGTTAAGATGAAGACAGGAATTTTATACGGAGTTGGTGTGGGTCCGGGCGATCCGGAACTGATGACGCTCAAGGCAGTGCGGCTGATCCGGGAGAACGGGGTAGTTGCGGTGCCGGGAACCGATGTGAAAGAGACAGTGGCTTATCAGATCGCGGTTCAGGCCGTCCCGGAACTGGCGGACAAGGAACTTGTTCCGGTGGATATGCCGATGACGCATGACCGGCAGAAGATGGAAAAAAGCCACGACCAGGCGGCAGAGCTTCTGGAAGGGTATCTGGCACAGGGAAAGAACGTGGTGTTCCTGACGCTCGGCGATCCGACAATCTACTCAACGTATCTCTATGTGCAGAAACGTGTGGCGGCGCATGGATTTCAGACGGAACTGGTCAGCGGCATCACATCGTTCTGCGCGGCGGCCGCAAGGACAGGAGTTTCGCTTGTGGAGTGGAACGAGCAGCTGCATGTACTTCCTGCCGTTCATAAACTGGGATATGAGCTTGACCTCCCTGGAAATTATGTGCTGATGAAATCCGGAAAGAAGATAGAGCAGGTCAAAGAGATGCTGCGTAAAAGCGGCAGAGATGTTGTCATGGTGGAAAACTGCGGAATGGAAGAGGAAAGAATATACCACGGGGTAGATGAGATTCCGGACAATGCCGGATATTATTCGCTGATCATTGCGAAGGGGGGAAAAAAATGATTCATTTTGTGGGCGCGGGAAGCGGGGCTGCCGATCTGATCACAGTGCGCGGAAGCAGACTGCTTTCCGGGGCGGATGTTATTATTTACGCAGGATCTCTTGTCAATCCGGAACTCCTGGATTACAAAAAAACGGGATGTGTTGTCTATGACAGTGCAAAAATGACGCTTGAGGAAGTCCTGAGCGTAATGAAAGAGGCAGAGTCGAAAGGACTTGTGACCGTTCGTCTGCATACCGGCGATCCATGTGTGTATGGAGCAATCCGAGAGCAGATGGATCTGCTGGACAAAGAGGGAATCACATATGATTATTGTCCGGGCGTCAGCGCTTTCTGCGGCGCGGCCTCAGCCTTAAATATGGAGTATACGCTTCCGGGAATTTCCCAGACCGTGATTATCACGAGAATGGCCGGCAGAACTCCCGTGCCGGAAAGGGAGGAAATTGCAAAGCTCGCGTCCCACGGGGCGACGATGGTGATTTTCCTCAGCACGGGTATGCTTGGAAAACTGAGCGAACGGCTGATGGCAGGCGGCTACCGTGCGGATACGCCGGCGGCGATTGTCTATAAGGCGACCTGGCCGGATGAGCGCAGCTATATCTGCACTGTGGAGACTCTGGAAGCCTGCGCAAAAGAGAATCACGTCACAAAGACAGCGCTGATCATCGTCGGGGATACAGTGGCGCAGACCGGTTACAACCGCTCGGAGCTCTATCATCCGGCATTTACGACGGAATTCCGGCAGGCGACACAGACGAGGGAGTAAAGCAGAATTGCGGTTCCCACATTCAAATCTGTGCGGAGGCAAAAAGAGGAAGTTCGAGTCCGGAATCAGATTTTTGGATGAGATATTGGACAGATCAGAGCTTTCCGGCACAGATAACAGGATGGAGAAGAGAGATGAAAAAGATTGGAATTGCCGCTTTCACGGTGCGTGGGAAAGAGCTGGCCGGCCGGATTGCGGCCGGGCTGCGTCAGAAGACCGGAGCGGCAGACCAGAGTGCGGACGGTTCAGAACGGGAAATCGGAGAAAAAAGTCAGACTACAGATGGATCGTCTCCGAAAGCCAAAACAGAAGAAAAGACGGAATATGAGATTCAGATGTACGAGAGAGGGCTGAAGGACTGGTGCCGTTCGCAGTTTGAGTCGCACAGCGACGGCATTATTTTTGTCGGGGCGGCAGGCATCGCGGTGCGCTCAATCGCCCCGTTTCTGAAAAGCAAGACGACGGATCCGGCGGTGCTGGTGATCGACGAGGCAGGACAATATGTGATCTCTCTGCTTTCCGGACATATCGGCGGGGCAAACCGCCTGGCTTTTATGGTCGCGGAAATGATCGGCGCCATCCCTATCATCACAACGGCGACCGATGTAAACGGGAAATTTGCCGTCGATGTTTTTGCGAAGGATAATCATCTGAAAATCGGCAGTATGAAAGCGGCAAAGGAGATCTCAGCCGCGATCCTGTGCGGTGAACCGGTCGGTCTGTACTGTGAAGGCAGGATCGAGGGAGCGGCGCCCCCGGAACTTCGGATTATTCAGACGGACAGTCGAAAAAAGTGCGGAGCAGAGATTGCGGAGCCCGGTTCAGCAGGGATTGAGAAAGGCTGCCCTCGATATCTGATTTGTATCTGCGGCAGACTTCCGGAGGTTTTTCGGAAAGAATGCGGATTGCCGAAAAATGACTGTGCGATCCTTCATTTGATACCGAAAAGTTATGTCCTCGGCATTGGCTGCCGCCGGGGGAAAACAGAAGAAGAGATCGAAGCTGAAGTTTCGCGTGCGCTCGCGCAGGCAGAGATTTCCATGGATCAGATTTTCGCAGCCGCTACGATTGATCTGAAAAAAGAGGAACAGGGACTTCTGGCATTTTGTGAGCGGCATGGGCTGAAACTTGAGACGTATACTGTGGAGGAACTTCTGGAGGTGCCAGGTGATTTTTCTTCCTCAGAGTTTGTCCGCAAAACGACAGGTGTGGACAACGTGTGTGAGAGGGCCGCGCTGCGCATGGCAGGGGAACGCGGGCGGCTGATACAAAAAAAATATGCGAATAACGGCGTGACTGCTGCGGTCGCGGTCCGGGATTGGAGTGTGCGGTTTGAATAACAAAGTATATGTGATCGGGATGGGACCGGGAGATGCCGGACTGATGTGCCGCGAGGCGGATGAAATTTTAAAGAATTGTGATACGATCGTCGGTTATACGGTATATGTGAATCTGCTGAGGGATGTTTATCCGGACAAGGAATTTCTGACAACTCCGATGACACAGGAAGCAAAGCGCTGCGAGATGACATTTGAGGAGGCGGCAAAGGGAAAGAAAGTCGCGATGGTCTGCAGCGGCGACGCGGGAGTCTACGGGATGAGTGGACTGATGCTGGAGATCGGCGCGAACTATCCGGATATTGATGTGAAAGTGATTCCAGGGATTACGGCTGCTTTGAGCGGCGGGGCTGTGCTTGGCGCGCCGCTGACACATGATTTTGCGGTGATCAGTCTGAGCGACCGGCTGACGCCGTGGGAGAAAATTGAGAAGCGGCTGAGACTGGCCGCGGAAGCAGATTTTTCCATCTGTCTGTACAATCCGGCGAGCAAGGGCAGGCCGGATTATCTGAAGCGCGCCTGCGAGATTCTTCTCGAAGTGCTTCCGGCGGACCGCATCTGCGGAACGGTCGAGAATATCGGCCGCGAGGGAGAGGAAGCGAAGCTGTATACGCTGGAAGAGCTGCGCGAGGCGCAGGTCAATATGTTCACGACAGTGTTTATCGGAAATTCGATGACGAAAGAAATTGCGGGCCGCATGGTGACGCCGAGGGGGTACAGAATTTAAGGAAGCAAAGGGCGCTGGAGGCTGGCAAGACAGGAAACTGAGGGAAAAGGGGTACAGAATATGTGTGAATTTGGAAAAAGAGAATGCAGAGATAAGGGCGGGATTCTGGTTTTCGGCGGAACGATCGAGGGGCGCCGGGTCTCCGATTATCTTGTTTCACAGAAAATTCCTCATATAGTCTGTGTGGCGACGGAATACGGAGAGGAAGTTCTGACGCCGCAGGATTATCTGACGGTACATAAAGGACGTATGGACATGGAAGAGATGTGCCGCTTTTTCCGGGAGAAAGACTTTATGGCTGTCGTGGACGCAACACATCCG
Source organism: uncultured Lachnospiraceae bacterium (assembly GCA_947626965.1). Classification (GTDB taxonomy): domain Bacteria; phylum Bacillota; class Clostridia; order Lachnospirales; family Lachnospiraceae; genus Choladousia. Next base: position 5,103 of record CANQUH010000123.1, on the reverse strand, counting down.
TATGCAGTGGAAGTATCAAAAAATATCCGTGCTGCGTGTGAGAGAGAAAAAATGAAATATCTGAGGTATCTGCGCGCAGGAAGCGGAAACGACACTCCTTTGGGGATCTGTGGAGATGATCTGTCTGGCGGTCGGGCGGAAACCGAAACGATGCCAGAGAAAAACTTTGCGGACCTCGGGACAGATTTGTCTGACGGAAGAGACGAGTCTGCCAGGAGAGATTCAGCAGATGCCGAAAAAGATCAGCTGAATGTCTGGGTCAATTCTGCACGTGAGGCAGCCAGGTATCTCGAAAAACAGGACGGCGTCATTTTTCTGACAACGGGGAGCAAAGAGCTTTCTGTTTTTACAGAAGAAATTTCCAGGAAGAGCCGTCTGTTTGCCCGTGTGCTTCCGTCAGCGGAGGTGATTGCTTCCTGCCGTGCGCTTGGCCTTGAGGGAAAGCAGATCTGCGGGATGCAGGGCCCATTTTCCAGGGAGATGAATGAGGCAATGCTGCTCCAGACAAAGGCGGCGTGGCTTGTCACAAAAAATACTGGTTCTTCTGGAGGATTTTCCGAGAAAATCCAGGCCGCGGAAGCGTGCGGTGTGCGCTGTGTGATCATCCGCAGACCGGAAGAAACGGGATACGGCTGGGAAGGACTGATGAAACAGCTGTCCGGGATAATCGGAGCTGAAAACAGGTCAGAAGAGGCGGCAGGGAATAAAAACAGGATGGAACATTTTCTGAAAGAAGCATCGGAGACCGAAAATGAGATGGAAAATATGCCGGGGAAGGCAGCCGGAACCAGGAATACTGACCGACAGGGAAGAATGGGCCGGAATGATGGAAATCAGGTGTTTTCTGCAAAAAGCAGTGTGGATTCTGCGGCGGAAAAACGCCGTATCAGCTGCATTGGCATCGGCATGGGTTCTCTGGATACGCTGACCTATGAGGCGGCGGAGGAAATCCTTGCGGCGGAAGTTATTTTCGGGGCAAAGAGAATCCTTGCGGGCGCGAAAGAGATGTGGAATGCGCTGCGGCGTACACAGGATGAAAAACTGTCCTGGCAGGAGACAGCAGTGCAGAGCGGGTCAGGCGCGTTTGCGCCGCGGACAGAAGAAGGCCAGACGGCGGATTCTCTGTTTTCTGCTCCGGAAAAAGACGCGGAAGCCATGCGGCAGACAGGAAAAAATGAGACGGCGCCCGTCTGGGTTCAGGAATATGAGGGTCAGAAGATTGCCGCTTATCTTGCGGAACATCCAGAATACCGCCGCGCGGCAATTCTGATGTCCGGTGATGTCGGTTTTTACAGCGGCGCAAAGGGAATCGCCGCGGCGTTTCCGGATGAGGAAGTCCGGTATTTCTGTGGAATTTCTTCGATCGTTTATTTTGCCTCGAAAATTCCGACAACATGGCAGGATGCGAAGCTCTTGAGCGCCCACGGAAAGAAGATTAACCTGCTGAATTTTGTGAATCGTTATCCGAAAATTATCATGTTGGTGAGCGGCGCAAAAAATGTGGAACAAATCTGTGCGGAGCTGACGGAGGCCGATCTGGAAAACATCCGGGTGACGGTTGGGACAAATCTCTCGTACCCGGAGGAGACGGTGACTACAGGAACGCCCGCCGATTTTCTGCGCTGCGATACCACAGGACTTCATATTATGATGATTGAAAATCCGAATGCCTCCTGCATTGTCTCGCCCGGCGTGCCGGATGAAGCGTTTGTGCGCGGGAAGGTGCCGATGACGAAAGAGGAAGTCCGCATTCTTTCCATCGCAAAACTGCGCCTTTCGCAGGATGCCGTCGTCTATGACGTCGGGGCGGGAACCGGCTCCGTCGCGGTGGAATGCGCAAGGCTCTGTACTGTGGGAACGGTATACGCGATCGAGAAAAATCCCGAGGGGATCGCGCTGATTCGTGAGAACAGCAGAAAGCTGCAGGTTTCCAACGTTGTGCCCGTGGAAGGATCCGCGCCGCAGGCGATGGAAGATCTGCCGGCTCCGACGCACGCCTTCATCGGCGGGAGCTCCGGCAATATGCGGGAAATTCTGGAGATGCTGCGGAAAAAGAATCCGAATGTGCGTATCGTCATCAACACGATCGCGCTCGAGAGCATTTCTGAGGTGATGAAGCTGCTTCCGGAAGTCGGAGCGGAAAACGCGGATATTGTGCAGGCATGTATCGCAAAATCAAGAGTACTCGGCCGCTATCATATGATGGGAGCGCTGAATCCGGTGTACATCATTTCGTTCGGAGGGACAGAATAATGATCCATCTGCCAAGATTTATGCTCGCCGCGCCGTCAAGCGGAAGCGGCAAGACCATGATCACCTGCGGGATCCTTCAGGCACTGAAAAACCGCGGGCTGAATCCGGCTTCCTTTAAATGCGGACCGGACTACATCGATCCGATGTTTCATTCAAAGGTGATCGGCGCAAAATCGCGGAATCTCGACACCTTCTTTGCCGGTGAGCGGACGGTGCGCTATCTGTTTGCGAGGACTGCTTCGCACAAAAAAAGGACGTCGCAGGGAGAGACAGAACGACCTGACGCGCGGAAACAGCAGGTTCCTTTGCAGGGCGGGCTTCTGGACCCGGGAATATCCGTCTTCGAGGGCGTCATGGGAATCTACGACGGATTGGGCGGCACTTCGGCAAAAGCGTCATCCTATGATCTTGCCTCTGTGACCGACACGCCGGTGATTCTGGTCGTAAACGCGAGGGGAATGAGCCTTTCCGTGATTCCTCTGATCCGCGGTTATGTGGATTATCAGAAGCAGCTGGGAAAAGAAGTGATCCGCGGTGTCATTCTGAACCAGACGACAAAGATGACCTGTATGCTTTTAAAAGAACAGATCGAGGCGCAGACCGGAATCCGGGTTTACGGCTATGTTCCGCGCCTTGCGGACTGCGTGGTTGAGAGCCGTCATCTCGGCCTGGTGACGCCGGATGAAATCCGGGATCTGCAGCAGAGGATTGAACGGCTTGGTGAGGAACTGGAGCAGTGTCTTGACATGGAAGGAATCCTGGCACTGGCGGACGAGGCGGAAGATTACCAGGATGAGGAACTGCAGATGCCGGAAGCGGCCGCAAAATTCTGCCGGGATTCCAGGACGATAAAAGAGGAATACCGACGGGATTTGGCTGTGGGATTCTGCCGGGAGTTTGAGATGACAGAAAAAAAATCCTGCGAAGATGCTGAAACGGATTCTCTTTTCTGTGAGGAGAACAGCGGCTCTCCGGCTTCATGTGTGAGAATCGCAGTCGCCATGGACGAAGCATTCTGTTTCTATTATCAGGACAATCTGGATCTGCTTGTGATGATGGGGGCGGAGATCGTACCATTTTCGCCGCTTCATGACAGAGAACTGCCGAAACAGATCGGCGGCCTGATCCTTGGAGGCGGCTACCCGGAGCTGTACGCGAGAGCATTGTCTGAGAATACGGCGATGCGGGAGCAGATTAAAGGCAGAATCAGCGAGGGACTGCCATATCTCGCGGAATGTGGAGGCTTTATGTATCTGCATGAAACGATGGAAGATATGGAGGGAAACGCGTACCCGATGTGCGGCTGCATAGAAGGGAAAGCATACCGAACGCCCAGATTGTCAAGGTTCGGATATATCACGCTGGAACTGGCAGAGAATGCAGGCGATGTTCCCCGGGGAAAACAGAAACCGGGAGAGAATGCGGACGAAGATGCCGTTCAATCCGGAATGTTTCTGGCAGAAGGACAGACAATACGCGCGCACGAATTTCATTACTTTGACAGCACAAATCCGGGCAGTTCCTGTACGGCGAAGAAACCGGCCGGCCGCAGACAGTGGACTTGTATTCATGGGAAAGAACAGGGAATGGCAGGATATCCGCACCTGTATTACTGGTCAAATCCGGAGTTCGCGTATCGTTTTTTATGCAGAGCGGCCGCGTTTAAACCAAAAGTTTAATGACAACCGTCGATTTTATTGATAGAATTATATGAGGAGAAAAGCAGATCAGTGCATTTTTGAAAATAAGAATGCAGTCGGCAAAAAAAGAAAAAAGGAGGGTGTTCTATACTGGATTTTGTCAGCAGATTGTGATAACATAAATCTGTTTCGGAATGAGCAGAAAATTGCGGAGGTGGATATATGGGACCAATGTACATAACAATCCGTCAAAAGGAAACCGGCAGCCGAATCAAAGGACTGCTTACGGAAAACGGCTACACAGTGAAGGATGTTCAGAGCGTGATGGGATTTGAAAATCCGCAGGCGGTTTACAAATGGATGTCCGGAAAATCACTGCCAAGCATTGACAACTTTATAATCCTCAGCAGGCTGCTGCATACCAGCATAGAAGATATCCTCGTCATTGACGGGGATACCGTTTTTTTAATACGCAGGCCCACATATGGAAATCAGCTGCTGACGCAGCAAACGGGCCGCGCGGCGGGCAGGAGGGAAAAAACACCCCCTACTCGACTGTTTTCTAAAATTTTTTATGATAAATGGTTGCAAATTCAAAGGGGTCTGGGTTATACTATAGAACAAGCAATACCTGAAAATGTCAATCTGGACTGCATTATGTAAAAAAATAAAAATTAAGGAGGAACAAAAATGCCCAGAGGAAGAAAACCAGTAAATCCACAATCCCTTCAGGATCAGATGGCGGCTCTGACCAGACAAATCGAGGAATGCGAAACAGAGCTTAAAAATCTGAAAATCAAAAAGAAAGAGCTGAGCAGACAAATCGAAGCAAAACAAAAAGACGAACTGTACAGCGCGTTTATGAAATCCGGCAAAACGCTGGAGGATATCCTTGGGATACTGTCTGAGGATACTGCGGCAGAAGCAGACGAGAACAGTGCAGAAGAAAATTAAAGAATTAATCGGATCCCCCGCTGCCAGCAGCGGGGGGTTATTTCATTCTGTATTGAAAAGTAATTGAGAAAATTGTCAGCACGATCCCGGACTTCGTTAAAAAACAAAAAAATAACCAGCCCAGAGGCTGATTACCTGTGATTACTTGAACGCCGTAAACCCGTTTAAATCAAGGGGTTTCAGAAGCAGATAACGGGAATCGAACCCGCCTCTCCAGCTTGGGAAGCTGGCGTTCTACCGATGAACTATATCTGCG